>CALFOZ010000216.1 GCA_937919205.1 uncultured Planctomycetia bacterium | reverse complement strand
CACCGCCCGAGCGAGGCGCTCTTGCACTCCCGCGCCGTCAATCATCTGCGCAAGTTGTTGATTGGTAACGCCGCTCTGAAGAAGAAATTTGGCGTTGGCTTGCGCTAGTTCCTTGTGGCCCGCTAGAACACCATAGAGAAAATCATCCATGGCAGTTTGCACAGCGGCTGGAGTTTCATTTGTAGTGGCTGGAGTTTCTTCTGCAGTGGCTGGAGTTTCTTCTGCAGTGGCTGGAGTTTCATTTGTAGTGGCTGGAGTTTCATTTGTAGTGGCTGGAGTTTCTTCTGTCGTTGATCCCGCGGCATCAAGCTCATCGATGCGAGCTTGAATTTTTTGCTTCAAATACTCGAACATGGGCTTCGCTTCCTCGGGCATTTGCGCGCTTTGCGCGTCCATGGCATCAAGCGTTTGGCGAAGGCTGGCTGGATCCTTGACCGTTAAAAGTTTGGCCAACATTTGCTTCACTTGCGCTTGCATTGGCGCTGGCAAATTTTCCAGCTCCGCATCATTGCCCGTGACTGCTGGAGGTGTCGCGCCTTCGCTCTGCGTTTCAGTTGGTGGCGCGGGGTCCTCTTGCGCGACAAATGCCGCAAGAGCAACGCTTGTCAAAATAAAAGTTGACGCAATCGAAGTGGTAAACAAAGAGGCGATCAATTTCACAGGGTTCTCCATAGTGGGTCTTTTCAAACGAGCGAAGGGTTGAATCTACGGCAAATCTGCATGGCTGGTCAACGCTGGAAGAAGTAAAAATTGCGCATATGCCGCCAAAGCAAAAGTCGCTAAACTCTGTTCGTGTTGATGGATTGTGGTAGTTCCACAATTGCAGACAACTTTTGCGTATTGTCGGCAAAAGTTGCTTAGGGAAGGCGGTGTAAATCCGCCGCGGACGCGCCGCCGTAACGAGTTGTGGGCTTTCAAGCCCACTACAAACGCCCAATTGCCACTGGTTCCATTTGGAGCTGGGAAGGCGGGCGCTTGAAATGCTCGAAGCCGGAAAACCTGTCAAGACCATCGGTCTCTGCCCTCGCGAACGTAGGGTAAGGACAAGGCTTCGCAATTTTGGAGCCCGACATTGCGTGTACTTTTGCTATTGCATTCGCGTTTGCATGATCTATTTGATGACCAGATGAGTTTGTCTTTTTTATGCAAGTCCACTTTACGAAGTGGTTGCGCACGACTGCGCGGTGCTTCGCATGCGACAACTTTATTTATTTTCCTGATCACAACCTGTGAATGTTTTGCGGATTCCCCATTTGCCACGCGCGTGGTTTCGTACGTCGCGGGCACTGGCGCCGCGGTAAGTCATCGCAATCCACAAACGGCTCTTGGCGAACCATCGCGCGCCACTGGAACTACAAGCGCGCCGGAAACCGTGACGCCATTTCAGCCCGCTTGGATGACCAATCAAATTGTTTCAATTGGAGCTGGTGGATCTCTCACGCTTGAACTTGGCCAACCCGCGATTGATTCGCCAAACAATCCATTCGGCGTGGATCTGATTGTGTTTTCCAACGCGTTCTTTTCGGATGTGTCAGGCGGCGGCGGAAGTCCCGGCTATTGCTTCGCCGAAGGCGGCGTGATCGATGTGAGCGATGACGGCGTGACTTGGTTTGAAATTCCCGGCGCGCAAGCGGATGGCCCAATGCCAACCATGGGCTTCATTGATGCGGGCCCATTTGATTCTTCGCCTGGCGAGTTGCCCACCAATTTTCGCAAGCCCATGAATCCCGCGATCACGCTTTCCAATTTGCAAGACTTGGACTACGTGGATGTGATCAACGCCTATGACGGATCGGGCGGTGGCGTGGGTGTTGATTTGGCAAGCGTGGGTTTAAATCAAGCGCATTTCGTGCGTATTCGCCAACCTATTGGCGCGACAACCTCTCCCGAAATCGACGCCGTCATGGTTGTGCAAGCCGTGATTTTTGGCGACCTGGATGGAAGTGGCGTGGTTGATTCCGCGGACATTGGCGGCCTTCTCGCGGAATTTGGCAAATCAAATTCACCGGCGGATTTAAACCACAGCGGCATTGTTGACAGCGCGGATCTTGGATCTCTTCTAGGGGCCATCGGCAATGAGTAACCACATGCGACGCGCGTTCACATTGATCGAGGTGTTGATCACAACCAGCATCATCAGCGTGTTGATCGCGCTTGTGATGGGTGGCGTGGGTGGCGCCATGACAAGCGCGAGAAGTTTCAAGTGCTCCAACAACTTGAGACAGATGGGCGTCGCGGCGCAAGCCTACGCATCCGTATATCAAGACGCGTTTCCAGCGGCGGTGATTTATTTTCAACGCGGCAGTTCAGTGCGAACCGTCGCATGGGATTTTGAAAGCGACCAAAGTGGCGCGACAAAGCCTGGCGCGTTGACCGTGTTCACGGATCAACCACTCAGCGCAATGCAGTGCCCGGATTTGGCGCCCGAAATGATCTCGGAAGTTTCCAGCAGTGCACCGTTGACTGGCTACCACTACAACACATCGTTCATTGGACATGAGGGCTTCTATCCAGAAGTCGGCGCCGATGGCCGCATGCGGGATGGATGGTCGCGCGTGCGGTTGGGATTGAACTGCGCGCAACGGCGTCGCACGGACTCCGTTGCCATGTTCGCCGATGGTGGCTTTCGCGGCGGCGCGAATAAATACATGCGCGCCCCCGGCAATACGGTGGAATTTGATGTGGGCATGATTCATGCGGGAACCAGCGCGTTTCGCCATCGTGGCTCCTGCAACTGTTGTTTTTTAGATGGCCACATCGCCTCGATTGGGCAACCCTGCGCAAGCGACTTATCCACCAAAGACCTGTTGAAATTTGTCAGCGACTTTCCTAAAAACGGATTTTTAAGCGGCGACGATTCGGCGTACGACCCAAGGTAATTCTAAGAAGTTCATCATGCAAATCGACCGCTGTCTTTGTTTTCATCTGGCATTTGTCGACGTCCTAAAAGACGCGCGAGAAAAAAAACTCTCAGTGGAGGACGTTGAGTTGAGCTTGGGATGCGGCGGTGGGTGCGGTCTGTGCCGCCCCTACTTGCGCCGCTGTTTGCGCACGGGGGAAACTTCTTTCGATCACATCATCACCGACGCAGACGAACCTGGATAGAACATGACAAGCGGGCGATCACGCGCAGGTGGATGCGACCTGATGGATGCGACCTGATGGATGCGCCTTCATGGATGCGCCAAAATTTGCGGCGCAAAAAATAGTGGCCACATCAGCCGCGACCAAAGCGCCGCTCAAGTTCACGAAATGGAATGCGCATGGCGGTGGGTCTTCCATGCGGACAATTTGTGGCGCGCTCCACGCACTGCAAATCTTGCAGTAGCGCGGCAATTTCAATATCCGAAAGAGCGTCGCCCGCTTTCACCGCGGCCTTGCACGACATCATGTCAAGCACCTCGGATAGAACGGCCTCGCCGTCCTCGGTGGTGGCGCGCTCGCGTGAAAGCCAGCCGACAATCATCTGGGCCACGTCCACTTTGCGCTCCACAAGAAAGAGTGGCTCAGCGAAAATAGTCGCGCTCTTGGGACCCGACGCGCGCACATCAAATCCCAGGCGCGTGAGCAATTCCTGCGACGCTTCAAGCCGCTCCAATTGCTCTCCATTCAGGGAAATCATGCTGGAAACCAGTCGCGGCTGGGATGGCAGTGCCCCCACGGTCAACTTGGCGCGCAACTGCTCAAACATCACGCGCTCATGCAACGCATGTTGATCCACAATCACAATTCCATCGGCGTCAAAGGTGATCAGCCACGCCTTGCCCGCCTGAATAAATCGAGTCGCGGGCCGCGGCGACGCCAACAACTGTCCCTCGCTGTTGATTTGATGATGCGCCTGACTTTGAGCCTGCCCAACAGCAAGCGTGCCGCCAACAGCTAGCGTGCCGCCCGCGGTCAGCGCGTCGCGCAATGCGGAAAATTCAAATCCGCGATCGCCGTCCGATGCGTGCGGAGTGAAGCTGGCGTTCTGCCACGCATTTGCGGAAGTGTCGCCGGGTAAATGTTGATTGAAGTCATTGGACAAGTTTGAGTTCACGCCCCCGCTTTCATTGCGCCGCGCGCCCCAACCAAAAGATGAACCCAGTGACGCGCCACCCATGGGCAAGTTTGGAACCAAGTTCGCTGTCTGCAACGCGCTTCGCACCGCGCGCAACAACGCCGAGTGAATCAACGCGGGCTGGCGAAATCGCACCTCGCTTTTCGCGGGATGCACATTCACATCCACTTCGCGCGCATCAATATCAATGGCGATGAATCCAACCGGCGTACGCCCGGGCTCCACTAAACCGCGGTAAGCCTCGCGCATGGCGTGCAACAATCCGCGATCAGAAATTGGACGGCCATTCAACACCATACGCAAACCATTGGCCGATGCTTTGGCTTGTTCTGGCCGACCGATCAATCCCCAAATAGCAACGGCCCCGGCGCCGCTGAGATCAACGGGCAATAATTTTCCCTTAAATTCGTCGCCCAACACCGCCTCCACGCGCAACTGAGGATCGTCCACAGCGGGCAATTCAAGCGTCATTCGCGCGTGTTGAAAAAGTCGAAACGCAACGCCGGGGCGGCCAAGCGCCAGCCACTCGATCACATCCACAACCTTGCCCGCCTCGGTTGGATCACTGCGAAGAAATTTGCGCCGCGCGGGAACTTGTCCAAAAAGTTGATGCACCTCAACGCGAGTGCCCTGCGCGATAGCCGCCGGACGGACGCTTGAAAATGCGCCAAAGTCAACTTCGATGCTGGCGCCCTGATCGCTTGTGGCGGCGCGCGAAACCACCACAAGGCGCGACACCGAACCGACGCTCGCCAACGCCTCGCCGCGAAAACCGTAACTGGAAATATCCACCAAGTCATCCGCCGTGGCAATCTTGCTGGTGGCGTGCGGCGAAACCGCCAGTAGCAATTCGTCGGCGCCAATGCCGCTTCCGTTGTCGGACACTTCAATGCGCTCGCGGCCGCCGCCTTCAATGCGCACTTCAATATCGGTTGCGCCAGCATCAAGGGCGTTCTCAAGCAGTTCTTTTACTACGCTCGCGGGTCGCTCCACCACTTCGCCGGCGGCAATTTGATTGACCAAGTGTTGCGAAAGTTGGCAAATGGGCATGGGGCGATTCTACGGTGAGAGATTGCACCGCTCTTCACCAATACTTCACATAATTGTTTGGTTATCCACAAGACAATTTGACGATATTCACCTATGGTTTTACCCAGGATGTCCACACTTGTCATTGGCGACCTGCACGGCTGTGGAACGGAGTTCCTTGAACTCCTGGATATCGCTCGCCGTGAACGCGTGGACGCGCGCATTATTTTGCTGGGCGATTTGTTCACCAAGGGTCCGCGGCCCGATCTTGTGGTGGAAGCCATTTCGGATTTGCGCGCTGGCGGGCGCCGCGTTGAAAGCGTGTGCGGCAACCATGATTTGCGATTGATGGACGCCCTGCGTAATCATGACGCGGGCGCGTCGCTGGATGAATTGGCGCCAGCCGAGGCCTACGCCATTCGCGTGCTGGATCGCGCCGGCAAACTCACCGCGGCGCGTCGGATTCTTAGCGAAACAATTTCCACAACATATATTCAAGGCGCGGGCTGGGCCGTGGTGCATGGCGGCATTGATCCGCAACTTGGACTTGCGGGCACTAGTGATTTTGAAAAGATCCACAAGAAGGCCGCGCCTGGACGCGCGCACTGGTGGGAGTCATACAACGGCGATGATGGCTTGCTGATTGTCGGGCACAAACCGTTGTTCGAACCAATGGTGTTGCGCCGCGATGGAAATCCGATCGTGGTGAATGTGGACACGGGTTGCGCCTACGGTGGATTTTTAACGGCTTACTGTATTGAAGAAGAGCGCCTGATCATGGTCGCGTCACAGCAACCAGCGCGCGATGGATTTGGCGCTACGCCAGTCGCCACCGCGCCGCGATGGGCATCGGGCGGCCCCGTCCGAACGTTCGTGCGCCGACCTTGATAATCAGCGGAGATTGATCGCGCTTGAATTGCGCGCGGTCAATGGCCAGGCACCAACGCTCCACCAATTTCACATCCAGTTTGGTGGCCAAAGCGATCGCGGGCACATCGCCCTCATGCTCAATCCAACCAGTGACAATGCTGTCCAAGTCCGCGTATGGCGGCAGTGAATCTTGATCCGTTTGATTGGGGCGCAACTCGGCGCTGGGCGCCTTGGTGATGCTGACTTCTGGAATTGGCGCGCACGCAAAACCAAGTTGCGCGAAATGTGAGTTGATCCAATTTGACATTGCGTACACCTGCGTCTTTAACAAATCACCAATGGGAGCGACGGCGCCAACCATGTCGCCGTACAAAGTGGCGTAGCCGGTGGCCAACTCGCTTTTATTTCCGGTGGCAAGCACCAGCGATCCATCCGAGTTGCTCACCGACATGGAGGTCAGTCCGCGTAATCTGCTTTGAAGATTTTCATCGGCAAGACCTTCGAACACTTCAAGACCGGCGCGTAATTTCTGCGCCATCAATTCGTGGGCTTGGTCTATGGGCAATGTGAGCAAGCGGCCCAGTTGCAAGCGGCGCGCCAACTCCTGCGCGTCCGCCACACTGCCCTCGCTGGAATATTTTGAAGGCATCATGATGCCGGTGATATTGCGCGCGCCCAACGCCAGGGAGGCCAGCGTTGCGACCAGCGCGGAGTCAATGCCGCCAGACAAGCCAATGGTGGCTTTGGTGTGCTTGGTTTTAGCGAAATAGCCCGCAATTCCAGCCACAATGGCGTGGGTGAGATCGCCAAGCTGGCACGGCACGTGCGCCGTGGCCGCGCCAAGAACGGACCCGACATGCGTGGCGGAATCCGCGCCACTGGCGCGCGCGCTTGGCGCGTCAAGATCTATCGTGATCAAGTCGGGCTGAAACAATTTGCCCATGCGCGTCACGGCGCCAGCGCGAGAGACGCCGACACTGCCTCCGTCAAATACAAGATCGTCATTGGCGCCAACTTGTTGACAAGAAAAAATGGGAACGGAATATTTCTTGGCCAGTTGGCAAAGCCGCGCATGTTGACGCGCGCGCTTGCCAAGCACAAACGGACTGGCGCTTGAAATCAACAGCGCCGTGGCGCCGGCTTTGACGGTTTCCGACACCGGGTCGATTGCATAATGGCGCGATGTGGCCACATCATCGGCCCCCCAAATGTCCTCGCAAATCAACAAGCCATATTTTTCACCGCCATGATCAATCACCAACGGTTTCTCGCCGGGTGAAAAATATCTATCCTCATCAAAGACGTCGTAGGTTGGAAGAAGCCGCTTGTCGTAGTGCCGCTCAATCACGCCTCCGCGGCACACCGCCAAGCAATTTGCAAGGCCGCGGCCGTCGCGTTGCACGCTTCGCACCGCGCCAATGATCAGGGTCATGTCAGGAAATTTTGTGGCAATCTCCGTCAGGGCACGCTCACATGCAGACGCCACTCCATCGCGCAACACCAGATCGCGCGGCGGATATCCCAGCAAGGCCATTTCACCCGTGAGCACAAGCGTGGCGCCGTCAGCGCGTGCTTTTTCAACGGCGTCCATGATCAATTTTTGGTTGCCCACCACATCGCCAACAATGGGGTCAAGTTGTGCAAGCGCGATACGCATGCGGTAGATGCTACGAATTCCCCACCCAATTGGGGCGGTGTTTATCCCGCTTGCGACATGCGATTTTCAAGCGCCGACAAGATGGAACGCACGGTGCAGGGCTTGCGGACAATCGCACCAACGCCCGCGCGCATTAAAGTTGCATCATCGGCCGCGGTCAATGTCTCGCCGGTGGCCACCACACGCGTGGATCTTTTTTCACTGCGCAACCATGACGCCAATCCCGCCGCCTCGTTCACGCCAATGTTGCAATCCACAACAATGGCGCATGGACGCGATCGCTCGCACAACACGCCGGCTTCAAAGGCGCCGCGCACAATGAACACCTCGCGTTTTGTTTCTTGCACAATCACATCGCGCAACGTTTGCGCCGTGGTCGCGTTGGCGTCCACAATCAGCAACATTCCCTGGCCAAGTGCCTGGGTGAATCCAGCCAATGGCAAACTATGTTTGCGCATGAAATTTTCCAGCGCCTCGTGCGTCACGCGCCGATCGCGGCTACCTGGAATGCGGTAGCCCTCAAGGCGGCCGCAATCAATCCACTTGCTCACGGTGCGCGCGGCAACTTTGCAAATAATGGCGACTTCGCCGGTGGTCAGAACGCTGTTGGTTTTTGAAATTTCTGTCATGGCGCAATGACTTCGGGCCATTCAAGAGGTGACTAAAGCGCCAATTTAAATTATTGTATGAATTGTTCATGTGTGGCATATACATGCTCAAAACGGCGTAATTCACGGTTTTTTATGGATTCAGAAGCTTGGCACCTGCGTTTCAATGCGCGCAGTGGCGACACGTTGATGGGTCACCCCTACCCCCGCGCACGGTTGGGCAATCAGGAGTTTGTATGAAAAACTTTTTAATTTTCGCAAGTCGTGGCTACGCCCGCGACTTAATCTTCTAGTGGCTTGGACTCTGAAATAATTCGAATGCCCTTGGCCACAAGCGCGGCGCGCAACTGCGACAAGTGATCGCCATCGCGCACTTCAAGCGTGCACTTCACCATGACGGTGCTCACATCGGCGCCACCAAATGTTCGGTCGTGCTCGATTTGTTTCACGCTTGCGCCAACGTGCGCGATGGTCGCGGCAAGTTCCGCCAATCCACCAGGTCGATCGGAAATCACGGCCGTGAATTGCGCCATGCGCTCATCCAACACAACGCCGCGCTCGATCACGCGCGTCAACATCATGGGATCAATGTTGCCACCGCACAACACAATGGCCACGCGCTTGCCATGCAGTGAATTTAATTTTCCAGCCAAGAACGCGGCCAAGCCAACCGCGCCCGCGCCCTCGACCACGCCCTTCTCCAATTCCAGAATTCGCAAAATGGCCAAAGCGATATGTTCCTCACGCACAGTCACCACTTCATCCACGCGTTCGCGCGCCAAAGCGAAGGCGCGGTCCCCCACTTGCGGAACCGCCAAACCATCCGCCAACGTTGCGCCGTGCCATGCGTCCACCGGATGACCCGCTTGCAAGGCGTTGTGCAAACTGGGACAGCGCTCCGGCTCCACGCCAATCACCTTCACGCGCGGATTTTTCTCCTTCACCGCAATGGCCAGGCCCGCGATCAAACCAGCGCCGCCCACGGGGACAATAATGGCGTCCACGTTTTTCACTTGTTCAATAATTTCAAGCCCAATTGTGCCCGCGCCCGAGATGATCGCGGCGTCGTTGAAGCCATGGATGTAGGTTAATTTTTCCTCCACTGCGATCTCGTCGGCTTTCACTTTGGCCTCGGCGATATTTTGCCCGTGGAGCACGACCTTGGCGCCAAAAGCGTGACAGCGCGTCTGTTTGACCAGCGGCGCGCCCTTGGGCATGACCACCGTGATTGGAATTGAAAGTTCGCGTCCGTGATAGGCAAGCGCCAACGCGTGGTTGCCCGCGCTGGCCGCAATCACGCCGCGCTTACGCATGGCCGCATCCAACAAAAGTAAAGCGTTGCGCGCGCCGCGCTCCTTGAAACTTCCGGTGCGCTGTAAATATTCCGTCTTGCAAAAAATAGTGGCGCCGCACAACTCGCTTAACGCCGCGCTCTCTTGGCACGATGTGCGAATAATTCCGCCATCTATGCGCGCCCGCGCCGCGACAATATCGGCGTATGTCACATCGCTTGCCGTGGAGACGCTCATCGCTGTGCCTTTGGCATCACGCTAGACATGCGCGTGAAGTTTGACATGCGTGTCACGCTAGACATGCACGTGAAGTTTGACATGCGTGTCGCACTGAACATGCGTGTCGCACTCAACATGCGTGTCGCACTGAACATGCGTGTCAAACCGTTGGACCCGCCGCGCGCACCGCGTCGCTGATGGCAAACTTGGTGTCATTGGCGCGGAATTTGGCCGCTAATTGCTTGGCGCTTGCGTCATAGGCGGCGCCATCCTTCCAGGTCTTGCGTGGATCAAGCACCTCGCTTGGAACGCCCGGCACTTCTACCGGCATGTGCAAACCAAAAATCGGATGCGTGGTGGTCTTCACATTTTTCAGCGAGCCATTCAAAATGGCCGTGACCATGGCGCGCGTGTACGCCAATTTAAAACGACTTCCAACACCATACGCGCCGCCAGTCCAACCCGTGTTGAGCAACCACACATCGGTTGCGTTCTTGCGAATGCGATCGGCAAGCATGGTGGCGTACACCATTGGCGCGCGCGGCATGAACGGCCCGCCAAAGCACGCGCTGAAATTTGGTTGCGGTTCCGTCACGCCGGCTTCGGTGCCAGCCAACTTGGATGTGTAGCCATTCAAGAAGTAGTACTGCGCTTGCTCGGGCGTCAATTTGGAAAGTGGCGGCAGAACGCCAAATGCATCCGCGGAAAGAAAGATGCAATTGGTTGGTTGACCCGCGACGCTTGGCATGACCGCGTTGGCGATGTGGCTCAGCGGATATGTGGCGCGCGTATTTTCAGTGCGCTTGGTGCTGTCGTAATCAGGAACGCGCGTGACTGGATCAACGGTGGTATTTTCCAGCACGCTTCCAAAGCGAATCGCCTTGAAGATCTCCGGCTCGGTGGCCAAAGAAAGTTTGATGCACTTGGCGTAGCAACCGCCTTCAATGTTGAACACGCCGCGGTCGCTCCAACCATGCTCGTCATCACCCACCAAATCGCGGTTTGGATCCGCGCTGAGCGTGGTCTTGCCTGTGCCAGAAAGACCGAAGAAAATAGCCACATTCTTGGCATCCTTGCGATCCACATTGGCCGAGCAATGCATTGGAAACACGCCGCGATCTGGCAAGTCGTAGTTCATGGCGTAGAAGATGCTCTTCTTCATTTCGCCGGCGTAACGCGTGCCAATGATCACCACTTTCTTACGCTCAAGACTTTGAATAATGGCCACGCCACCAGTCACGCCGTACTTGGCTGGATCGGTCAACTTCATGGAGCCAGCGTTGATGATGGTCCAATCTTGTTTCCAATTGGCCAACTCGCTTGGCTCGGCGTTAATAAAAAGTGTTTTGGCGAAGAGCGAGTGCCACGCCTCTTCCGTGAACACGCTGACTTTGCAACGATAGTTGGTGTCGGCGCCGGCATAGCCGTCAAAGCGGAACAAGTCGCGCCGTTGACGCAAGTGATCCATGGCCAGCGCCTCAAGCGCGTCAAAATTCTCGGGCGAAATGGCTTGATTTACTTTGCCCCAATCAATGTTGCCGTGAATGCCCGCGGTGTCCTCCAAATATTTATCGTTGGGACTGCGGCCGGTTCGGTCGCCTGTATCGCATGTGATCGCGCCGTTGGAGGCAAGCACGCCTTCGCCACGCGCAAGCGCCAACTCCACCAATCGTGGCACGGGCAAATTCGCGTGAATGACTGCGGTTCCAAAATCAAGTGTGCGATCGGTTGCGGTTGGCATGTTGTGGTTCCTTTGGGACAAAGTCGAAACGGAGAACTCTACCACGAACCCAAAGATGAAACCAAGTCGCAAACCAAGCAAGAAGTTGACCGCTATGAAAGGCGCACTTTAAAGGTCCGGCGTTTCATGATTCACCCAATCCACCCGCGCATTGCTCATAGATTTAAAAAAATGAATTCACGTTGCCCACGGCGCTCCAAATGCCGTAAAGTGTCCCGCTCATATGGCGGTCGTAGCTCAGTAGGTAGAGCATCGGGTTGTGATCCTGAGGGTCGCGGGTTCAAATCCCGTCGATCGCCCTTTCTTGTGAAATGTGTCGCGCTTCAATTTGATCCTGTTTGGGAGAACCCGGCTCAATCGCGCGGGCTTATTGTGGACATGTTGCAACGCGCCGGTGATGTGCGCGGCGCGTTGGTGGTTCTGCCAGAAATGGCCGAGAGTGGGTTCACCAACAATCCCGAGCGCGTGGCCGATGGCAAATCAGAATTGTTCGCGTGCGAGCAGTCCAAAAAATATGGGTGCTATTTGCAACATGGTTTCGCGCAGGCGCGCGGCGATTCATTTGTGAACATGGTCGCCATTGCAAGTCCACAAGGAAATGTGATCGCGCGCTATGCAAAGACGCACTTGTTCTCCCCAACCAAAGAACACCAACATTATCAAGCGGGTGACAGCGTGACCGTGGCCCGGTTGACTGACAGTTCAAGCGCGTCTCTTTCCGTGGCGCCCATGATTTGTTACGACCTGCGCTTTCCAGAAGTGTGGCGACACGCGGCGCTTGCCGGCGCGGAGTTGTTCACGCTTTCCGCTTGCTGGCCCGCGCCTAGGGCCGATCATCGGCGCGCGCTGTGCATTGCACGCGCCATAGAAAATCAAGCCGTGGTGGTGGCGTGCAATCGAGTTGGCAACGAGCCAAACACCTCATATGCGGGCGAATCATTTATTCTTTCGCACACTGGCCACGTGCTGGCGGTTGCCGGCGACACGACAGAAATACTGACCGCCACAATTGATATGAATGAAGTTCGGGCTTGGCGCGCCAAGTTTCCGGCGTTACGGGACATGCGCCGCGAGTTACTTGGACATTGCACTATAAAAGATTGCTAAGAATTGCCCATGTTTTGTTGACTCGGGCGCATATGGGTTTAGACTGCAGGCATCGTGTGTGGTTGTCTTTCATTTGAACTTGACGTTTCAAAAGCATGAATCAAACTCAAATAGTTGCAGTTCGGGCTGTCCCTCTTCATCTTGATTTAGAAAATCAAATTCGAAGATGTTGCTTTGGTGTTGCCTGCAAACCCATGCGTGAATTTGGCGTGACACCCAATGAAATCATCGAACACCTTGCGCATGCGGGTCTTGCGGTTGCGTCGCGGCCAGAGCGCGTGTTGGAAAATCTTGAAGGCATTGTGCACGCCGTGGCTTGCATTCGCGGCGACTCACGCGGCTGGGTTGCGCTGGTCAATCAACATGGTTGGTGTTTAGAGCGCGCGGCCATGGAGACCTTTAAAGTTGATGGCGCGCTTGCGGCGCACCGCTTTTGGAGCGAACTTCAAATTGGAACACAAGGTGTGAGTGGGGATTGCCGCAAAGATGGATGGCCACTGCCGCGCCTGCAGTGGTACGCGGGGTTACGACCTTTGCGCCATTGGCTTGCGGACCGACTTTTTGGCGGACTTGAGGCCATCAGCGAATCAAAAACGCGCGCTCGACTTGACACACGGGCGAACCCTCATACGCTTGCCTATGTGATGTGATGAACTTGTTCTTCCATTGCAACGGCCGCTTAGCTCAGCCTGGTAGAGCATCGCATTGAAAATGCGGGTGTCCCCGGTTCAAATCCGGGAGCTGCCATTGTCGGAAATTTTATTCGGTTTCCGCCGCGCCACGGATGGGCGCATTCCGAGCGCAAAGCCATCCGAACCAAACTCTTGAATCAATCGATCACGCAGAGTTATTTCACTGACCAGCCCAACGCATGGACGCATGCGCAGAACGTAGCGCACAAATCGCATGGCGCGCGGAGCGAATTGCGCGGTGGAAAGAAAAAGCAATTCATCGCCCTTGATTTCAACGGGCACCATGGCAAATTGCCAGGCTTGGCGGCTTGTGACAGCACCAATATTCGAAGCGGGATTGTCCATGCTCAATTCTTCGGATCGTTCGCCCTTCATCTTTACACGCAATGCATTCATTTCATCGAAATTCCGTCTGCGAGGGCGCGCGCCGCATGAGTGCGCCCAAGGCACTGCCGTTGCGGGAGCAACTCTCGCGGCAAATTCAATTGACCCATGATTGGCACTCATTTCGCACGCTTTCTGGCATATTGGCACTGATTGAGCGCGCCGGTGCGGCTCGATTGCCGTCGGCCATGGCGGAGGCGTTGATCGCTCTGCGGCTTGTGCGCGCGGGTTTTTCCGTGGAAGCCGATGTGCCCACGCCCAACGGAAAAAGTTGCGACTTCCGCGCCACCCGCCGCGGCGAAAGCTTGTGCGTGCATGTCAAACGCTTGCTGACAAGCGTGAACGACACATCCGCTATTCCAAGTCGGCTTCGATCCTCAATTGTGTGTCGTCGAAAAGTGCGCGCGGAACTTTGGTGGTCGCCACATTTGGAACCATCTTCGTTGGCGCGCCTTGGCCGCTCGTTCAACGCGTTTCTGCGCGAGGCGGCCATTGGCGAATCCCTGTCCGTGCGCGACGCGCCCAATATTGAAATTGGCCGCATTCGAATTCATCGCCCCGCCGCGCGCCAAATGGAATTGCGCGTGGAGCGCGCTGATCGAGTGCGCACACTTGACCGCATTGAGCGCCTGACATTGCGCGCGTTTGAACAGTGCATGCCGCGCAGTGTGAATGTGATCGCGTTGGTGGGCGACCACGTGAATGATTTGGAACTTTTCGATGTCGCGTTGCATGGAACATTTGTCGAGCGTTGGGATCGCGTGCCCAATCAAGGCGAGCGCCGCGCCTACGGCCGCGCCGACGATGGTTTGTGGACTCGTCACCGGGCGCCGTGGTGCGAACTTGCGGTGTCGCTGACGGCGCACGTGAGCGACACGAACGCGCAACTTTCGCAGGGCACTTTGTTGACGCGCGAAGAGGATGCTCGCCCCGACGCCGCCATAAAGTTGGCGCGCCGCGGCTTGTTACGCAGTCATCCGCATTGACATGTGTTTGCAATGGCCCACCCGTTTCGCGCTGACATCAACTGTTACGTCACGGCACAATTTGACGAACACGCACACGCACGCACAAGTGCTCGCCCATCGCAAGATTGATTTGGCAAGCAATTCACCCAAGCAAATCTAGCGCTCATGCGGCGGCTTGCCGCGCGAGGCTTCGGGAGCAATAGCGTCCCAACGATTCTTCACATAGGCGGCCGCAGGAATGCCATCAATCTGAAATTGCGTGCCACGCGCCAGCATTAAATCAATGTGGCGCCGCCCCGCTTCAACGGTCAACGTCACCACTCCATCGCCGTAGTCACGGTTCATCACGCGGCAACGCTTCTCCAGAAAGTCAATCGTGCGCGCCTCTTTCAGCGACAAGGTGATAGCCACGGTGCGCAACTCCCCGCGCATGGTGTCCATCACGCGTTGGCGCAACTCATCAAGACCGGTTCCCTCTTGCGCGCTCATAACAAGCGCGTCGGGTTTCAACTCGCGCCATTCATCAAGCGAGCGCACGCCTTTGGCCGCGATGCCGCGAATGGTGGCAAGTCGATCGCATTTGTTCAACAATAAAATACGCGGCTGATCGGTGGCGCCAATGTCCGTCAAAGTTTTTTCAACAACCTCCAGTTGCTGAGGCGCGCGGCGATCGGACACGTCGATCAACAGCAACAACACGTGCGCGTGAATGGCGTCCTCCAGCGTGCTACGAAAGCTGGCCACCAAATGATGGGGTAAATCACGGATAAAACCCACGGTATCGGAAAGCATGCAGGCGTTGCCGCCGCCCAAATTCCACTCCTCCACGCGCGTGCCCAGCGTTGCGAACAGCTGGTCATTTGCAAACGCGCCGCCACGCGTGAGCGCGTTGAAGAGCGTGCTCTTTCCAGAATTGGTGTAGCCCACCAAGCCAACCGTGAAATGACTTTCGCGCCGGCTCGCCACTTCGCGCTCTTTGCGCCCGGCGATTTCAACCAACTCTCCGCGCAAGCGATCAAGCCGCTCCTTCACAATGCGACGATCGATTTCAATTTGCTGTTCGCCAGGACCGCGCGTGCCAACTCCCATGGGCGCGCCGCCGGTGACTTGTCCCAAGTGCTGCCACATGGCGCGCAAGCGCGGCGCGGTGTATTGCAACTGCGCGATCTCAACTTGCAATTGCGCTTGGCGCGTGGTGGCGCGATTGGCGAAGATGTCCAAAATAAGTTCACTGCGATCAATCACCTTGCAACCCAGCGCCTCCTCGAGTCCCTTCAATTGACTCGGCGAAAGATCGTTGTCAAAAATCACAACACCCGCCTTGAGTTGCTTCACCATGAAGCCAAGCTCCTCCACTTTGCCCTTGCCTAAGTACGTTGCGCCGCGCGGCTGTTTCATATTTTGCTCCAGTTCCCCCGCCACTTTCACGCCCGCGCTTTCCACCAAAGCCCGCAATTCACCCAGTGGATCGTGGTGATCGAAATCCGAATCCGGCAAATGAACTTGCACCAAAACCGCTGATTCGCTCAGCACCGAACTGCGATGAAGATCTGTTTCCACAAAACGATTCTAGGATGTAGCGCGTGAACGCACCGCTGACCATTTTGGCGCTTGAAACCAGTTGCGACGAAACCGCCGCGGCCGTGGTGCAATTGCGCGCGGGCAAACTGGTCGCGCTGTCCAATGCGGTCATCAATCAAGACCACGTGCACGCCATGTACGGCGGAGTTGTGCCAGAACTTGCTAGTCGCGCGCACTTGGAAAAACTTCTGCCCGCCATTCGCGTCGCCATGAGCGACGCTGAAATTTCTTGCCCACAACTTGACGCCGTTGCGGTTGGAATCCGTCCCGGCTTGATTGGCTCCCTGCTTGTTGGCGTGAGCGCCGCCAAAGCGCTGGCGTGGTCGCTTGAAAAACCATTTCTAGGTGTTGACCATGTGCTGGCGCATTTGGTGGCGTGTCATTTTCTTGACACCACGCCCGAATATCCCGCGCTTGGTCTTGTGGCCAGCGGCGGCCACACGCACTTTGTATATATGGAATCACCGCTAAGCGCGCGCGTTGTTGCGCGCACACGCGACGACGCCGCGGGCGAGGCCTTTGACAAGGCCGCATCTATTTTGCAATTGGGTTGGCCCGGTGGACCCCTGCTGGAAAAACTGGCGCGCGGCGGCAACGCACAAGCATTTGACTTTCACGCGGGGCACTTCGCCGACAGCGCAGACATGTCGTTTAGCGGCTTAAAGACCGCGTTTTTGTATGAAGTGCGCGGAACGCCCAACGCGCCAAATCGTCCCGCGCGCCCCGCGCCGCCAGAACTTACCCCCGCACGAAAAGCGGATTTGGCCGCGTCATTTCAGCGCGGTTTGGTGCGCGGCTTGGAAAAAAGTTTACGCGCCGCGTGGAAAATAAATCCATGTCTGTCCTTGTGCGCGGGTGGCGGCGTGATTCGCAATGAAAGCGTGCGCGACATGCTGGAAGCATTCGCCCATACCATGAATGTTCCATTGTTCCTTTCACCCAAAGAATTCTGCACCGACAACGCCGTCATGATTGGCGGACTCGCTCTGCTACGACTTGCCGCGGGCGAGCATGATGCGCTGTCACTTGCCGCGCAACCACTTTCACAATTGCGCATCTCATGACCTATCGACCGCCTTACGTCTCTGACCGATTTCAAATGGTGCCGGCTCCGCATCCAGCCACGATTGATGAAATTGAATTGCTCAAGCAATGCCAAATTGAATGTGGCCGCGTGTCTGGTCCCGGTGGACAAAATAGAAATCGCCGCGATACCGCGGTGTGGATGATCCACACGCCGACTGGCGTGGAGGCGCAGGCCACTGAACGGCGCAGTCAAGCACAAAATAAACACATGGCCATGAAACGCTTGCGCCGAAGGTTGGCCATTCAATTGCGCGTGGCCACAAGCCGCGATCGCCACAGCGCCTCTGATTTGTGGCGCGCGCGCCGTCAAGGCGACAAGATGTGCGTGAATCCGGATCATGAGGATTACCCGGGTCTTCTTGCGGAGGCGCTTGATGTTGTTGTGGCGCGAAGATTTGATTTGGCCGGCGCGGCGGGAATTCTTGGCATCACCATGAGCCAACTGAGCCGCTTGATTCACCACGACAAGGCCGCGTTTGCGCGCGTGAATGAAGGCCGGGTTGAAGTTGGCTTGCCGCCTATTCGTAAATAATTACCCATACATAATGGCCCCAGCGACTTCACGCGCAACATGAACAATAAAGAAAATCTGCGCTGAACATACGGCGTCCAGATTCATCCGCTCAGATTTATCAGACCAGATTGCTACTTCAAGTTTCATCCGCCCACATTGCGGCGCTTCAATCGAGCGCGTGAAACAAACGCACGGCTTGCTAAACTTGACGCATGGTTTCTCATGCAGACATTCGCGCGCTGGTTCAAGACGCGCGTGAAGACCTTACGCGTCTGCGCCATCAACTGCACCAAAATCCCGAGTCCGCCTTTGAGGAAGTGAATACCGCCGCGTTGATTCGCGCGGAACTCACGCGTCTTGGCATTGCATTTGAAGCGGGATTCGCCGGCGGAACCGGCACCGTTGCCCACATTCCTGGCGCCGCGCAACATGGCGCGAACACAAACGCAAAAGCTATCGCCCTGCGCGCCGACATTGACGCGTTGACCATGCCCGATGAATCAACCACCGCTTGGCGCAGTCACATCGCAAGCCGCGCGCACGCTTGCGGCCATGACGGCCACACCGTAATCGCGCTCGGGGCGGCGCGCGTTTTACAGCAGATTGCCAAAAAATTTCCACTACCAAACCCCGTGACATTTTTATTCCAACCAGCCGAGGAAACCGGAATGGGCGCCGAGCGCATGATTCAAGATGGCGCGCTTGATGGCTCGCGCATTGGTCCCGCCGTGAAGCGCGTGTATGGATTGCACGCGTGGCCGTCGCTTGAAGTTGGCTGTGTGGCTTCGCGACCTGGTCCCATGCTTGCAAGCGCGCACGCCTTTGAAGTCACCATCAACGGCCGCGGTGGTCACGCGGCGTGGCCGCACCTTGCCGGCGATCCAATCATGGCCGCCGCCGCAATTGTGCAAGCGCTACAAACAATTGTGTCGCGTGAAATTGATCCACTTGACGCCGCAGTTGTCACCATCACGGCCATTCACGGCGGCGACGCCTTCAATGTGATTCCACCAACGGTTTCCATGCGCGGCACCACGCGCGCATTAAAAAATTCCGTGCGCGATCATGTGAACGCGCGCGTTGTAAAAATTTGCGAAAGCGTGGCCGCGTCGCTTGGCGTCAGCGCCGCAGTGCACTTTCTTCCAGGCACTCCCGCCACAAACAATTGTCCAGAAACATTCGCGCGCTTTGAGCGCGTGGCAAAGGCCGCGCTTGGCAACGAAAAAGTTCAGCCGCTACACAACCCCGTCATGGGCGGCGAAGATTTTTCCCATTACGGCGAAGTGGCTCCGGCGTGCTTTTTTGCGCTGGGTCAAAAGCGCCCCAACGAAGATTTTCCGCCCCTACACCATCCAACTTTTGATTTCAACGATGACTCCATAGCCCCGGGCGTTGAAATGTTCTGCCATTTGGCGCTGGATAACGCCTAAATTTCCCTGCAATCGGGGCGGTTGGCCCTCGCCCAATCTATATATGTCTCAATCCCAATGCGGGGCCAACGGTTGCAACGCCTTCGCCATTCAAAAAATTCGCGGCGCTTTCCCGCAAATTCATCTTGCCAGCCATTGAAGCCTTTGCCAAATTCGGGTACAGTGTTCGGCTCACTTTCGCACACCGTTCGAACTACGTCGTGAACAATTTGGTCTGGCTGATCAAATTCGCTTCTTGTTGAAGCACGCTACGTAGGAGGTAGGATTCAATGGCCAAGAAAATCACCAAAGTTTTTAAGATCATGGCGCCCGGCGGCAAAGCAACGCCAGCTCCACCACTCGGTCCAGTGCTTGGCGCCAACGGCGTTAATCCCGGACAATTCATCACCAAATTCAATGACATGACGCGCGAGCTCAACGGCCGCGTGGTCGGTTGCATTGTCACCGTCTACGGCGACCGAACATTTGATCTTGAAATCAAATCAAGTCCCGTGAGCGTGATGATTCAAGCCGCGTTGAAAATTGAAAAAGGTTCTGGCACTCCAAACACCGTCAAGGTGGGCAAGATGACCAAGGCGCAAGTGCGCAAGATTGCCGAGGAGAAATTAAAGGACTTGAACACTCGCAATGTCGAAGCCGCCATGCGTGTGGTTGAAGGCACAGCCCGAAGCATGGGCGTGACGGTGGAAGGATAAAATCATGGCAATCGCAACAGCAAAAGTAAAATTACACGGCGGCAAGCGCATGCGCGCAAGCCTTGAAACACGTCCAAAGACCGCGGTTTCCCCTGAGGAAGCCATTTCCGCATTGCGCAAGTTCAAGGCCCCAAAGTTTGACCAAACGGTCAACGTGGTCGTGAATCTTGGCATCGATCCAAAGGCCGCCGATCAAGCGCTTCGCGGTTCCATGAGCATGCCTCACGGAATTGGTCGCACCTCGCGCGTCATTTGTTTCTGCGGTTCAGACAAGGTCGCTGGCGCCAAAGCCGCCGGCGCGGTCGAAGCTGGCTCCGATGATCTTGTTGCAAAGATCGAGCAAGGCTGGATGGACTTTGATGTCGCGGTCGCAAGTCCCGACATGATGAGAATTGTTTCCAAGCTTGGAAAAGTTCTTGGTCCAAAGGGTCTCATGCCAAGTCCAAAGGCTGGAACAGTTGCGGCGGATGTCGCGGCGGCTGTGAAGGAATACGGCGCAGGCAAGCAGGAATATCGCAACGATGACAGCGGCAATGTGCAATGCGTCATTGGCAAGATGAGTTTCAAGGACGATCAACTGATCGACAACTTGAAGCACTTCATCGCGATCATTCACAAGGTCAAGCCCTCAAGTGTGAAGGGTGTGTATCTGAAGAAGTGCGTGGTCGCGGGAAGCATGAGCCCAAGCGTGCAAGTGAACGCATAAGAAAAGAAAGAACACTCCAATGAGCAAAACCATCAAAGAAATGATTGTGAAGGAATATAAGAATCGCTTCCACGGAGCCACCGGCGCCGTCTTGGTTGAGATTCGTGGCATGGACGCAAGCATGAACAATGCCATGCGCACCACCCTGCTTGAGAAGCACATCCGTGTCAGCGTTGTGAAAAACACGCTGGCTCGAAAGGCTTTTGAAGGAACCAAGCTTGAAGGCTTGGCCAAATATCTTGTCGGTCCAACCGCTGTGTTGACTGGCGCCGAAAGCGCCGTTGACATTGCGCGCGAAATTGTCGCGTGGGCCAAGGACAAGGAAAGTTTGCAGTTCAAGGGCGCGTGCATTGACGGCGAAATCTTCGAAGGCAAAGTTGGCGTGGAACGACTGAGCAAGTTCCCAACCCGCGTCGAAGCGTTGTCCACCGTGGTCACTTTGTACTTGAGCCCAGCGCGCAATGTTGTTGGCGCGGTTGTTGGTCCAGGCCGCAAGGCGGTTGGTCTTGTAAAAGAAATTCAACGCAAACTTGAAGCTGGCGAAACCATCGCCGCAAAAGTTTGATGTGTTTGAGTGATTGCGTGTTTGAGTTTTGAGTGTTGTTGAAACGTTACTTTAACCCAGTCTTTTTGCCGATTTCTGTCAGGCCCTCTCGGGTCAAACGCCGGATGTTCCGGCGCCTCACAGGAAAGGCGTATAGGAGTTTGAGACATGTCTGATACTAAATCGTTTGAAGCTAAGGTCACCAAAATCGGAGACGAAATCGCATCCCTCACCTTGAAGGAAGCGGTCGATCTTGCCGAGTACATGAAAGATAAGTACGGCATCGAAGCCGCCGCTGGTGGAGGCATGATGATGGCCGCCGCTCCAGCCGCGGGCGCCGCCGCCGCTGTTGAGCAAAGCGAGTTCGATGTTATTCTTGATAACAGTGGAGCCAACAAGATCCAAGTGATCAAAGTTGTGCGTGAAGCCACTGGTCTTGGCTTGAAGGAAGCCAAGGACATGGTCGACGCGGCACCGAAGGCGATCAAAGAAAAGATCACCAAGGAAGAAGCGGACAAGCTCAAGGGCTTGCTCGAAGCCGCCGGCGGCAAAGTCGTCATCAAGTAATCGAAATCAGAAGATTTCGAAGATTTATTTGGCTAAAAAAGCCCGTTCCCCACAAGGGAGCGGGTTTTTATTTTTGCCGATGTTTTTTAAAAATTTGCAAGAAAAAAGGCGGATTTTGCTTTCATTGGCAAAACCGTTGATCCGCTAAGGTCCATATAACTTTTACAATATTTAAAATTTTTCAAGTTCTCACACCATTCACATATTGAGTTTTGGCGTGGCTATTGCTAGTCTTCGGGGCTCGGCGGTGCACGCTACGCAAAGATCCAAAGCTGAATCAATTTTAGTTTGAAACAGTTTCGAAGTGTCCCCGGCTGGCGGGAACACGGCTCTAGTTAGTGTTGCAAAGAATCAAGGACGACGCATTCTATGCCCATTCAGACTATCCGCGACTTCTCAAAACGCGGCGATGCAACTTCCGTCCCAAACCTCACACAAGTTCAACGAGACGCTTACGAGCGTTTCCTACAAAAAGAAAAAGCGCCCAACGAACGCGACACCACAATTGGTATCGAATCTTTGTTGCGTGAAGTTTTTCCAATTGAAAGTTACGACAGCACGGTGAAGCTGGAATATCTCGAGTACCAACTCGAGCAACCACGCTACACGCCTGACGAGTGCCGTGAACTTCGTTTGACCTACGGCCTCCCCTTCCGCGTCAAGGTTCGCCTGTCGCGCAATGGAACGCAGACCATCAGCGAAGAAAATATTTATCTTGGCGAAATTCCAGTCATGATGGGCGGCGGTGAGTTCATTGTGAACGGTTCCGAGCGCGTCATTGTGAGCCAGTTGCACCGCAGTCCCGGCGTGGATTTCTCCATCGCCAGCCGCGTTGGCGATCGCCCACTGCACAGCGCGCGCATCAGTCCAGAGCGCGGAAGTTGGATCGAGCTTGAAGTGACCAAGAAAGATGTGCTTGCAATGCGCATCGATCAAAGCACCAAGATCGCCGCCACCACATTCCTGCGCGCCCTTGATGAGCGCTTCTCCAGCACCGAATCACTGCTGAAGTTGTTCTACGAAATCGAGGACGTGAAGCTTGAAAAACTCAAGCCCGAGTTCCATTCTGCGGAATTGATCGTGGACAGCGACACCGGCGAAGTGATATGCAATCCTGGCCAGCAACTTGGAACCAAGGGTCTTGAAGTCATCCTGCAATCCAGTCTCAAAACTGCGCGCGTAATCACCAATCCAGTTGACTCGCTCATTCTCAACACCATCGCCGAGGAGAAGCTTGACTTCCTCGCCGAGGTCACCGAGTACGAGGCCGCCAACTTAAAGATTTACGGCCGTCTGCGTCCAGGCAATCCACCGCAAGTGGACAAGGCGCGCGCGCTGTTCAAGGAAAAGTTCTTCGACGACAACCGCTACCGACTGGGCCGCGTTGGTCGCTTCCGAATCAACCGCAAGTTTGAGATCTACAAGGATCGTGACAAGGCGGAAGGACGCAATTGGAAGTGGACCGAAGCCGATTCCAAAACACAAAGCCTGCGCGCCGAGGATTTCTTGGCCGTGGTGCAATACATCTTGGATCTGCGCTCACGCAATCCGCGCGCGCATCCCGATGACATCGATCATCTTGGCAATCGCCGTTTGCGAACGCTGGATGAATTGGCCGTCGAGGAAATCCGCAAGGGCTTCCTGAAGTTGCGCCGCACCGTACAAGAACGCATGAGCGTGAAGGATCCAAGCGAGCTCGGCAAGATCGCCGATCTTGTGAACTCCAAGAGCATCTCAAGCGCCATTGAATTCTTCTTTGGTCGCAGTGAGCTCAGCCAGGTGGTGGATCAAACCAATCCGCTTTCCATGCTGGTGCATGAGCGACGTCTCTCGGCCCTTGGGCCTGGAGGTCTGAACCGAAAGCGCGCCACATTCGAAGTGCGCGACGTGCATATTTCCCATTACGGTCGTATTTGTCCAATTGAAACGCCCGAAGGCGCCAACATTGGTCTGATCGCCAGCTTGGGTATTTACAGCGAAGTCGACGCCTACGGTTTCTTGCTCACGCCATATCGAGAAGTGAAGGATGGCAAGGCCACCGGAAAAATTCGCCGGCTTCGCGCCGACGAGGAACTTCGCAAGGTGCTCGCGCCAAGCGACAGCCTTGATCGCGAAGGTCGACTTAGCGGTGAAAATGTTGTCGCCAGGCGCGACGGTGATCTCACGCCTGTGCCTTCGGAAGATGTTGAATTTGTCGACATCTCGCCCAAGCAAATCGTGGGTGTCAGCGCCAGTCTTATTCCATTCCTTGAGCATGACGACGCCAATCGCGCGTTGATGGGTTCCAACATGCAGCGTCAAGCTGTGCCGTTGATCCGCGTCGACCCGCCAGTGGTGGCGACTGGCATGGAAAAATCAGTCGGCTTAAACAGCGGCATGATTGTGCGCGCGCGCCGTGGAGGCGTGGTGACACAAGTGGACGCCCAGCGCATCATTATTGACAACGCCGATGAATATGTGCTTCGCAAGTTCGTTGGTTTGAACGAGCGAACGTGCCAAAATCAAAAGCCGCTGGTCAAGTTGAATCAGAAGATCAAGGCCGGCGAAATTCTGGCCGACGGCGCCAGCACATCCAACGGCGAACTTTCGATTGGTCGCAATGTGTTGGTGGGTTTCAACACCTTCGACGGCTACAACTTTGAAGACGCCATTGTGATCAACGAGCGTCTTGTGAAAGATGACGCCTTCACCAGCATCCACATTGAGAATTTTGATGTTGAACTGCGTGAGACAAAGTTGGGTCGCGAGGAATTCACTCGCGATATTCCAAACGTGTCCGAACGTTTGCTTCGCAATCTTGACGACAAGGGTGTGATTCGCATTGGCGCGAAGGTTGGTCCTGGCGACATTCTTGTCGGCAAGGTCAGCCCCAAGAGCAAAAGCGAACTTTCGCCTGAAGAAAAGTTACTGCACGCCATCTTCGGCCGCGCCGGTGAAGACGTGAAGAACGATTCTCTGGAAGTTCCAGCTGGAACCGAAGGCATTGTCATTGGCGCGCGTCGATTCAGTCGCCGCATGCATTTGACGGACGAGCAAAAGAAGCAACTCAAGAAGGACATGGAAGCCTTCGAGACAGAAATCGATCAAAAGCGCATCGACCTATTCCGCCAGATGACACGCGAAATCGTGAAGATCACCGGAACTGAAATGGTCGATCCAAGCACGCGCCAGAAGGTCGGCGCCAGCGATATCGCTGAAGTTATCTTGGAGCAGATCGATGGCTTCTCCACCAAGTGGATCAAGGCATCCGCCGACGCGAAAGCCGAAGCGGAAACCGTGTACGGCCAATTCTGGCCGCGCATCACTGGTCTGCGCGAGGAGAAGGAACGCAAACTTGGCCACATGAAGCGAGGCGATGAATTGCCGAGCGGCGTGCTTGAAATGGTCAAGGTGTATCTGGCCACCAAGCGTCAACTTTCAGTCGGCGACAAAATGGCCGGCCGTCACGGAAACAAGGGCGTCATCGCGCGCATTGTTCCCGAAGAAGACATGCCGTTCATGAAGGACGGAACTCCAGTGGAAGTGCTGTTAAATCCACTCGGCGTACCAAGCCGCATGAACGTGGGACAAATTCTTGAGACCCATCTTGGATGGGCCGCCAAGGTTCTTGGTTTCCAAGCCCTCACGCCAGTGTTTGACGGCGCGACCGAAGCGGAAATTTTGGAAGCAATGGAAAGCGCCAACACCCACGTCCGCACCCGAGTTTCGAATTTCGAAACCACCGGTAAGGATCCTGGACACGCGCGCGAATTGCTCGCCGAAATTCCATTCGGCGGCAAGGTGCAGTTGTACGACGGCCGCTCTGGCGAACCGTTCCATCAACGCACCACCGTTGGCTACATGTACTTGCTCAAGCTCCATCACTTGGTGGACGACAAGATTCACGCCCGAAGCACGGGTCCATACAGCCTCATCACCCAGCAACCACTTGGCGGTAAAGCCCGCACCGGTGGTCAGCGATTCGGTGAAATGGAAGTGTGGGCGCTCGAGGCCTACGGCGCGGCGTTTATGTTGCAGGAACTTCTCACCGTCAAGAGCGACGATGTCGAAGGCCGCACCAAGATCTACGACTCCATGGTCAAGGGAACAAACACGCTCGACGCCGGCATGCCGGTTGTGTTCGACGTGCTCTGCCATGAAATCAAGGGACTTGGAATGAACATCCAACTTGAGAAGAAGACCAACGATATTGATTCTCTGCTTTAAAAAGTAATTGATGTGTTCCGTCGCGGCGCGGCGGCGGAACAATACAACAGATTGATCGCGCCTGTCTTGATCACGCACCCTAAAGAATTGGAATTGAATCCATGACCATTGCCAACGACAGCATTTATGACCGTGTGAATGATTACGGCGCCGTACGCATCAGTCTTGCCAGCCCCAACGACATTCGTTCGTGGAGCTTTGGCGAAGTCAAGAAGCCCGAGACCATCAACTACCGCACCTACCGCCCCGAGCGCGACGGTTTGTTCTGCGAGCGCATCTTCGGGCCAGAGCGCGATTATGAATGCGCATGCGGCAAGTACAAGGGCACCAAGTACAAGGGAATTATTTGCGATCGTTGCGGCGTGAAGGTCACGCACAGCCGCGTTCGCCGCAAGCGCATGGGCCACATTAATTTGGCCGCGCCAGTTGTTCACATTTGGTTCTTCAAGGCCATGCCAAGCCGACTTGGCAATCTCCTAGAAATGAAGACCAGCGATCTTGAGAAGGTTGTGTACTTCCAGGATTACGTCATCACCGATCCAGGCGCCACCGATTTGGAATTCAAGGACGTGCTCACGGAAGATGAATGCCGAAGCGAGCAAGACAAGCATGGCTCCAGCAGTTTCTCCGCCATGATGGGCGCGGAAGCGGTTCGTGAATTGCTTTCCGATGGCAAGCTTGACCTTGATGAACTCAGCGTTGAGCTTCGCCAGAAGCTTGATGAAACCAAGAGCAAGCAACGTCAAAAAGATTTGTCCAAGCGCCTGAAGCTTGTTGAGCAAATCCGCGGTAGCCAGAATGATCCACAGTGGATGGTGCTTGATGTTGTTCCAGTGATTCCACCGGACCTTCGTCCGCTTGTGATGTTGGAAAGCGGCAACTTCGCCACCAGCGATTTGAACGATCTTTATCGCCGCATCATCAACCGCAACAATCGTTTGAAGAAGTTGATGGATCTCAACGCGCCAGAAGTCATTGTGCGCAATGAAAAGCGCATGCTGCAACAGGCGGTCGATGCGTTGTTCGACAACGGTCGTTGCCGTCGACCAGTGCTTGGTTCAAGCAATCGTCCGCTCAAGTCGCTCACCGACATGATCAAGGGCAAGCAAGGCCGATTCCGCGAGAATTTGCTGGGCAAGCGCGTTGATTATTCGGCGCGTTCCGTCATCGTTGTTGGTCCAGAACTGAAACTGCATCAATGCGGTTTGCCAAAGAAGATCGCGTTGGAATTGTTCCAGCCGTTCATCATTCGCAAGCTCAAGGATCGCGGACTTGCCGACACCATCAAGAGCGCCAAGCGCATGCTTGATCGGCGCGACCCAGAAGTGTGGGACGTGCTTGAAGAGGTCATCAAGAATCATCCGGTGCTTCTCAACCGCGCGCCAACTCTCCATCGCATGGGTATCCAAGCGTTTGAGCCGGTGCTTGTTGAAGGCAACGCCATCAAGATCCATCCGCTGGTCTGCACCGGTTACAACGCCGACTTTGACGGCGATCAAATGGCCGTGCATCTTCCACTTTCGGTGGAAGCGCAAACTGAAGCGCATGTGTTGATGATGTCAACGCACAACATCTTCAGTCCAGCCAATGGAAACCCAATCGTCAGTCCTTCGCAGGACATCGTCATGGGCGTGTACTTCCTCACTTGCACGCTTGAAGAAGCGCCAGCGTCGCTGGATCGATTCGTTGAGGGCGACGGCGCCATTGGCGATGAAGAGCGCAAGCGTTTGGCCAAGATCCCCCACTTCCTCAGCCCAAATGAAGCTATTTTGGCCTGGGAAACTGGCGCGTTAGATTACCACACTTGGATTGAAGTGCGCTTGGATCGCTTCAGCGAAGTTGTGATGGATCAATCGAAGCCCGCGCAAAAAATGCGCGCCAACAAGCGCATGATGACCACCGTTGGTCGCTTGTTGTTCAGTGAAATTCTTCCCGATGGAATGCCGTTCTACAACTGCTCCCTTGGCAAGAAAGGCGCGGCGCGCGTCATCGATGACACGTTCCGTCAAATGGGCAAGTCGCACACCATCACTCTGCTTGACCGCATGAAGGAAACTGGTTTCCGCTACAGCACACGCAGTGGTTTGTCATTCGGTATCGCCGATCTTCGCGTGCCCGCGGAGAAGACCAAGTTGATCGAGGACGCGCAGAAGCGCGTGAGCAAGATTCAACGAAGTTATGAATCCGGCGCCATCACGGATCAAGAACGCAAGAATCAAGTTCTTGAAGCGTGGGCCAAGTGCCGTAACGAAGTTTCCGAGAAACTTATGGACACGCTCAAGAATGATCGACGCGATCAAGAAGGCCGCGAAAATTCCCCCGAGGCCACCAAGGCCAACGCGCTTCGCCGCTATCTGAATCCTGTGTACCTGTTCGCCGACTCCGGCGCCCGCGGTAACAAGAGCCAGATGCAGCAGCTCGCCGGTATGCGCGGACTCATGGCCAAGCCAAGTGGAGAAATTATTGAAACACCAATTATTTCCAACTTCCGCGAAGGCTTGAAGGTTCTTGAATATTTCAGTTCAACCCACGGCGCCCGCAAGGGTCTCGCCGACACCGCCCTCAAGACCGCCGACTCCGGTTACCTCACGCGCAAGTTGTGCGATGTGGCCCAGAGCGTGACGATTTGTGAGGAAGATTGCGGCACAAAGCGCGGCATTCCAAAGAAGGCCGTTATGAAGGGTGAGGACGTTGAAGTTCCACTTCGCGATGTTCTTCGTGGTCGCACCGCCCTCTTGGCGTTGATCGATCCACGCAATGACAGCACGATTGTTGGCGCGGGTCAAATGATCGATCCAGAAATCGCACGCAACATTGAGGATTTCCTGGGCGAAGATGGCGTGTTCCAAGTTCGCAGTCCATTGGCCTGTGAATCGCAACACGGAATTTGTCGCACCTGCTACGGCATGGATCTCTCCACCGGCAAGGCCGTTGAAGAAGGCATGGCCGTTGGCATTATCGCGGCGCAAAGTATTGGAGAGCCTGGTACTCAGCTCACCATGCGCACCTTCCACACCGGTGGAATTGCGTACACCACCGCCGCGGAAAGTGAATACAAGGCCATCAACGCTGGACGTGTTGAACTTGTCGACTGCAACGATGTTGATGTCACCGACGCCGCGGGCAACACCCGACGCGTGGTGTTGAAGAAGACTGGTTTGCTTCGCATGCGCGACGCCAAGGATCGGGAACTTGAAAGTTTCAAGGTTCCTTACG
>CALFOZ010000215.1 GCA_937919205.1 uncultured Planctomycetia bacterium | reverse complement strand
CACAACTTCGCGCCGCGGAAGTTGCATGGGTGGATGACCAAACCACGCGGAGTCCGCGCTTGCAACGAACGCGTTGGCCACGGTGCTTACGCCCACAAAGAAATCGTGTGGATACACGTGGCCCGCGGGAATGACCGCGTGATTTCCAATGAAGGTGTTGTTGCCCAGCGTTGTTGCGCCAATGGTGACCACGTTGCGATGCACGCGCGGCGCGGCAAAATAAATTCCGTCGGCAAAGAAACATGTGTCGCCAATAGTGACGGTGTCGGGCACCACATCAATAATGGTGGAGATTTCACAACCGCGACCAATGCGCATGCCGGCAAGACGCAACCATGTTGGCCAGAATAAAGTTCCGCTAAGCCACAGACAAGCGCGCTCTAGCGCATGCGACTTGGCCCAAATGCAAACATATTCCGCGCTCCAACGATTCACGGCGCCGGGACGAGTGCGCGCTAGCAATCGCAGGGAAAGCGCTTGCGCAATGAGGCCGGTGACCACGCATGCGGGCGCGCCAACAAGCACAAACAACAAGAACGCAAACGGGTTGGTCCGCGGGTTCACGGGCGCATCTATATATAGATACGTCAGCGCCATCCAAGGCAGGGCCGAAATGGTTGTTTGCACCCACAGTGAAAGCAGGATCAGAAATCCGTGACGAATTGGTTGAAGCGATTGACCGCGCGCATTGGCGGTGGCAGGTTCCGTCATGCCAACTTTTTGCGCGGGCACGCCGTCCCATCGCTCGCCTGTCGGAATGTATTCACCCTGATGTAGCCACGAGAGTGCGCCAAGTGAGGAACCCGGTTCCATGTTGGTGTTGTGTGAAACGCCAGCGCGCACATCAATGGTGCAACCGTTGCCAATGGTCACGGGCGCAAGCACAAGTTGGCCATCGCACAGTTCAACCATACCAACGGAAGATTCTTGCGCAAGCGTGACGTTGTTGCCGATGGTCAACAGGTCCCACGCGCCGCCGCGAATATCAATACTGCGGTGAATGTGAACGTTCTTGCCAATGCGCGCGCCAAGCAGACGCAGAATTGCGTTGAAGAAAATAGTTCCTTCAAGCATGCCCCACGGAATTGTGCGCGCGATTTGTTGCACGCTCCAGAAGCGCAAGTAGCGCCCGCTAAACACCGGCATGGTTGTTGCGCGCACGCGGCCAAGCAACACGCGCTTGGCAAGCACCGCAAGCGCAATGGTGAACGCGCTGTAGATGGCCAGCGCGATGGCAATGAGCACTGGCGAAAGTGCGATGAGGATTTTTATGCCCAGCATGTTGGCTAGGGCGGGCAGGGCCATGAACACCAGGGCGTATGCGGCGGCGCCGGTGGTAATCAGACTTGCGATGAGTCCAAGTGATTGCGCTAGTGCGGCAAGCAGGGGATTTGCGGCGCGTTCGCCGGCGCGCGTGCGTGGCGCGGCGATGTGTTCGGTGGTGGTTGTTGCGGAGTTTTGGTGTGCGTGGGAACTGTTGGTTGCGCCAAAGTTTTCGGTTGCGCTGAAATTTTTTGTGGAGCCGTCGCGTGTGATTGTGTTGAAGCTTTCAGTTGCACCCGCGCTTTCATGTTCAGCGTGATTGTCGGCTTGCGTTGCAGTGCGACTTTTGTTTGCGGCAAATTTCAATTGCAATTCTTGTGCGCGTTGCGCAAGCCGCTGTGTTGTGCGAAACATATATAGGTCGCGCACGGTCAGGCGCGCGGTGGGTGGGTGCGTGCGCAAAGTGCACAACGCGCCAACCGCGCTCAGCGAATCGCCGCCGAGCGTGATAAAGAAATCGTCGTCAATAGAAAGTTCATCCGTGCGTTTTAGCGCGCGCGCGAAGGCGTCCAGAATAATCCGCTCATGCTCGTTGCTTGGCGCAACCGCGGGTGTGTCGCGCGCTTGAAGCGCAACGCCGGCGTCCACCTCTGGAAGTTTTGCGCGCGCAATCTTTCCGCCAATGGTGCGCGGCACGCGGTCGATCAACATAAACTTGCTTGGAACCATGTACGAAGGAAGCGCCTTGGTAAGCGCGTCGCGCAACGCGTCAAAGTGAGGCGGTGCGTTTGTGTCGCTGGCGACAATGTGCGCAACAATAATGTGCGCGCCTTCATTTCCCTGCACGCGGCACGCGGCTTCAAGCACGCCATTGCATTGTCCAAGAAGTGAATCAATGGCCGCAAGTTCCACGCGATAGCCGCGCAGTTTCACTTGGCCATCAATGCGACCAAGAAATTCAAAGTTGCCGCACGCGGCAAGGCGCGCCAAATCGCCCGTGCGATAAATGCGGCCAAGCTCTGGATGATCGACAAATTTTTCCGCCGTCACCTCTGGACGATTGCGATAGCCACGCGCCACGCCAACACCGCTGATGCAGAGTTCGCCCTCCACGCCAACTGGAACTTGTTGCAGTGACTCATCCAGAATGTGCGCGGTGTGCCCAATGATGGGCTGGCCAATAGTGACCGCAACGCCGCTGTACATGCGCGTGCGAACCACGGTCACGGTGCATTCAGTTGGGCCGTAGCCATTTTCCAACCAGCGACCGTCGCTCCACAAATCAGCCAAATCCTGCGGTAAAGCTTCGCCACCCACATAGACCAACTTCACATTGGGCAAAGCTTGGCGCGGATTTTCACAACCCGTCGTGCGCAACAATGTTGGCGGCGGACAGAACACGCTAATGCGTTCGTTATTCAGCCACGGAATTAAATCGGGGCCAAGTCGAACGGTTTCATCATCAAGCAACACAAGCGTGGCGCCAACCGCGAAGGCAAGCCAGGTTTCTTCTATTGATGAGTCGTAGGCGGGCGAAGAAAATTGCGCCACGCGGTCGGTGTGGTCAAGGCCGTAGCGCGCCTTGTCGGCGTTGACCAAGTTGGCAACGCTGTGATGTTCAATCATCACGCCTTTGGGCTTGCCAGTTGTTCCAGATGTGTAGATGACATACGCCAACGAGCGCGGGTGAATTGTTGGCGGCGTGAATGTTGAAGTTGGTGGGGAAGTTGTTTGCGGCGTAATTGCGGAAGATGTTGGCGAAGCAGGTGCGCACTCTGTTGGCGACATGAACGCGAAGGTTGTTTGCCCCGTGGGTGTGAATTCTTTTGACGCGTTGGATATGGAAGTTTTTTTCGTCGCAACCGAAGACGCAGATAGATTGACTTGTGAAGGCGTCGATGCGGAATGCGCCGCATGCGTAATCGCATCAACATCAATCACAAGTCGATCAACCGCAAGATCCGCCGCGGCAAGTCGCGCCACGCCCGCGGCGTCGGTCAAGATCACGCGCGCGTCCGCGTCCACAAGCACCGCGCGAATGTGGTCATTTGGAAAGAGCGGGTCCAAGCACGTAAACGCCGCGCCCGCGCGCAACACGCCAAGTTGCGACGCATACAAACTTGCGGTCTCGCGCGGAAGCAGCACGGCGACAATAGATTCATTTTCTTGCGCGTATTTTGTATGCACATGTCCAGAATATTTTGCAATGCCCTCACTAACCGCCCGCGCAACGTCGCTGGCGGCGCGATCAAGTTGCGCATACGTGGTGAGTTGCCTGTGCGCGCGCTCCCGGC
>CALFOZ010000214.1 GCA_937919205.1 uncultured Planctomycetia bacterium | reverse complement strand
CCAGCGCGATTTGCCAAAGACATTGCCAAAGACATTGCCAAAGACATTGCCAAAGACATTGCTAAAGACATTGCCAGACACATTGCCAGCAGTGGCCCCAGCGCAGTTGCCCCAACACGCCGCGGTGCAAGCACGCCAACAGAGCATGGAAGATGCGGTCGTTCAAGACTTCAAAGGAATCGCATTCTCCGCCACCATGCTTTGGGGAGTGGCCCAAGTCCTGCCAGTTTCAATGCAAGAGAGGCGCGATGCCCTCATTGAAATTCAAACGCGACATAACGCAACCTGCGCGTGTTGCCAGAAAAACACATCCAACATCGTCGCTGGCCAAGGCAATCCAATGGCCGAATTATTTTTAATCGCGGAAGCTCCCACAGAAAATGAGGAGTTGGCCGGCCAGCCATTCGCGGGCAAGCCTGGCGATAAATTAAATGAAATGCTCAACGCCATGGGCTTGAACCGCGAACGTATTTTCATGTCGCACATTTTGAAAAGTCGTCCACCAAATGATCGCCCGCCCACGCGCAGTGAAGTGGACCAATGCGGGCCCTATTTGCTTGAGGAGATATTGGTTGTGCGTCCCAAAGTGATCGTTTCGTTTGGCGGGCCAGCCAGCAAACTTATTCTCGCAGTGGACGAGGGCATCACTCTATTGCGTGGCAAATGGGGCGAGTGGACCCCGCCAAAAATCGCCAATGTGCCGCCTATTTGGGTTATGCCAACCTTCCATCCTGCTTACTTAATCCGCAATTACACGCAGGAAACCCGCTCCCAAGTCTGGTCCGATTTACAGTTGGCCATGTCTAAGTTGACCCCGCCCAATAAAATGTGAATAAATCTCAGAATAATGAAACGCCATCGTGACCTTGTGCGAAATGGGATTCATAGGGTGAAGAGAATGAATGCATCGCAGAAGGTCTTCACCCACTGCCTCAATAAGCCCCCACGAGGAGCCCGTTACGGCGAATAGCTGCGGCGGGCTCTTTTAATTCCAAACTTAATATGCGTGCTGGATTATTGTGAAAAGGCGATCGCCGCCGAACTCACCATGGACATTCCGTTTGGATCGCGCACTTGTTGATAATCAATCAAGTCCACGTTGTTGGGTCGCAAAATATTCTGCGCCGCAAGCATGTTGCCCACGCTACACCATCGCGATTTATTTTGATCCTTGATGAACAAGCCTTCAAATGTCGCCATGTCTTTTTTGCAGTACGCGGCCAAGCGCTCGCGATCGATCTGCTCAAATTGATCCGCGTTCGTATCGTTCATGGCAAATGGATCGCCAAATTGCTGGCCCACATGGCTCAGGTCACTGCTGGCGATCAACAATGTGCGTCCACCAAGTTCGGCAAGCGCGGTTCGAACCGCAGACACAAATTGCTCGCTCGTGGCTCGAGCGTCGTCATCAGCCACTAGTGGCACCAGCGGATTTGGGATCAGCGCGGCAAGCAGGGGAACATCGCCGTAGAAATATTGAATCCACGGAATGTGCATTTGCACCGAGTGCTCGCCAAGATGGTCGATTTGATCCGCGTAAATACGCTTTGATCCAAGAGTTTTTTCAAGAAATGCCAACATGCTTTTGTCCGGGCTGACTTTGCCAAGCGGAGTGGCAAATCCATATTCGCTCACCACCACGCCATCTCCAATTCCAAAATGATTGGTGCCCAAAATAATCACGCGGTCTGGCTTCTCATCTTTTTTCAAGGCGCGATAGGCCGCGGCATAGCCAGGCCATCCGCGTTGATAATCCAAGTGCGGCGCGACAAGACCAAGAATAGTTCCCTCGATTTCTGGATCCTCCATATCGCTTAACCATTTGTCCATGGTTTCGCGGCAGGCTTCCTCATCTTTTCCAAGCGAGGCGGAGCAACTCATTGGAAAATATCCATGCTCTGTGATCTTGGCTTTGGCCACACGTTCAAGTTCCTCAAAGCGAGGTCCCCAAATCAGGCCAACCTCATCCAATCGCGTCACCACGTCGCGCAGAATGTGCATGGGGGCTTGGGTCTTGGCGGCAATTTCATCAAGGGTTTCACGCCCCTGAAACAGCAGGATCAACTGCATTACTTGCGGAACCACCGCCATCTGCTGTTCGGCAAGCATGGACGGGTCGCGAAGCATCACAAATGTCTTTCCATCTTTTTCCATGCCCAAAGGTTGAAAATTGCGGATTTGCGGGCGGTTTAAGTGCTCCGCCATTGGGGCGCTTGGAGTCGTATCGCTAGTTGGGTTGCTCATAAGTAATAGTGTAACCCCAATTTTGTAATTCCTTTGAACTTTCACAAATCAATCGGCGTTCACATTTACCAGCAGTTGGTTACAATCAATGCTTCGCTTTTACGCAACAATATTCTGGAGATCAGTCACCATGGTTTGCAAATTGTTTTTCAATCGTTCGATCTTTTCCGCACTCGTAGCCAGCGCATGTGTTGTCGCGTGCTTGGCTTTCTCAGTAGCGCCTCCAGATCCAAACGCGCAACCGCCATTGCCTGGCGAAAAGTCGATCGCGGCCAAATCAACCTTAGATCCCAGCTCGCTGACTCCCAAGTCAATCAAAAATCAAACACCGGCAAAACAATTGTCCGTCACTCCCAGCAACCAACAAATTCCATCACCGCTACAGCCAGGCGAAACTGCTCCAGGCGCAACCACGATTGCGCCACTTGACAGCACTCCAGTTTTAAAGATCGAACCAGAAACTCTTGACTTGGGCGAAATGATGGTCGACACCGCCAAAAGCGGCAAAGTGAAATTGATCAATATTTCGGACAAGCCCGTCACTGTTTCCAAGGCTGTCACCAGTTGCGGTTGCACAACGGCAGGCGCGCCAAAGGATCCCATTCCCGTGGGTGGCTCGGCTGAAGTGGAGATCACATTGAAGCCAGGTCCAAAGGCCGGCGTTCCACTGAGTAAGCGCGTGACATTTCAAATTGATGGACACACTCCGGTGATGGTGACCGTGCAGGGAACTGTTCCCGCGTTCATCACCATGACTCCAGATATGTTGGAGGCCCCAGCCGAGGGTCAAACATCCGAAGGTCAAATTATATTTAAAAGCCTGGATGGAACGGCATTTAAAATTACAAGCGCTGTTCCGCCAATTGTGCCCGATCTCAGCCCCGAAGCCAAGACCGAGCACACCGTGCACGTTGATTGGAAGGCCTGGGATGAAACGGGTCGAACAATCAAGTTGACGTTTTCCACGGATCATCCAAAAGTTCCATCGCTATCTGCTTTGGTTCGCCGTCCACCAACCCCTGGTCAGCCTCAGGCTCCCGGAGCAAATTCGTCGGATCGTGCCGCAAGCGCTTTGGTGACCGCCGCGCGCGCTGGAGATGTTGAAAAAGTGAAAAAGGAACTTGAAGGCAAGATCGATGTGAACGCCCCCGAAAGTGCGGGCGGTCGTAGCGCGCTTCATTGGGCCGCAAAAGAAAACAAAGTTGAAGTGATTCCAATTCTTCTCGCGGCAAAGGCCGATGTGAATAATCGGGATCGCGCTGGAAAAACTCCTTTGTGCATCGCTTCAGAAAATCGCGATCCCAAATGTGTTGAATCCATGAAACTGCTGATCGACGCTAAATCTGATGTCAACAGCAATGACCGTCTTGGTGGAACACCATTGTTGTGGGCGGCTGGCTTGGGCACTCCCGAGGCCGTGTCGTTGTTGATCGCTTCTGGCGCGAAAGTTAGCGTTCAAGACAAGAACGGCCTCACTCCATTGTTGTGGGCGGCGGGCACCGGCGATCCTCGTTCCGTGCAAATTTTGATCGATAACAAAGCAGATTTGGACGTGGCTGACAACTTGACTGGAGACACCGCAGTCATGCGCGCCGCGCGTAATGGCAAGTATGAAAGCCTGGTGATCTTGATCAAGGCGGGTTCCAAGTTGGATATGAAGAATCGCCAAGGAATGACGCCATGGTTGGTGGCCAGCATGAGTGGAACTGTTGAAAAACTCAAGGCACTCAAAGATGCCAATGCCGATATTCAAGCCAAGGACTCACGTGGTTGGAATGCAATGGATTACGCCAAGAATCGCGCCGATCAGAACCGGGCCGATGTGATCAAGTATTTGGAAACCGATCTCAGCATGAAGCCAGCGGGAAGTTTGCCTTCTCCATTGGCGCCAACTACGCCAGCGGCTCCACCAATGACACCGCCAACCGCGGCGCCATCGGCTAAGCCATAATTTTAAATTTGTGCATGCTCAACATTGAAAACCACACAGAGCCCCGAATGGTCGGGGCTCTTTCTTTTAAAAATGTATTTGCTTCAAGGAGAATGAAATGACAATTGCATCCGCAAGCTCGACAGCGACACACATTGCGTTGACAACTTTATTTTCAGCTGTGCAAGACGCGCACCTGCTCAATAGCACCGCTGGAATTTTAGGTTGGGACCAAGAGACCATGATGCCCAATGGCGGGGCCGAGCTTCGTAGCCGCCAGCTGGCGCAATTGGCGCGACTTTCGCATGAGACATTCACCACGCCAAAAATGGGCGAGTACATCGCCGCGGCGGAGGATGCCGTTCGTTCCATGCCCGCGGATTGCGCCGATGCCGTGAATGTGCGCGAGATTCGCAGCGACTACGACAAGGCGACAAAATTATCGTCGTCGTTGATCGCGGAATTGGCGCAAACTGGTAGTCAGGCGCAACACGCTTGGGTGGAGGCTCGCCGTGAAAGCGATTTTAAAAAGTTCCAGCCATGGCTTGAAAAGACTGTGAAATTGAACATTCTGAAGGCGCAGTGCTTGGGTTGGCCCAAGGGCGGCGAGGCTTGGGACGCGCTGGCGGATTATTACGAGCCCGCGTTGACCGCGGCCGATGTGACCAAAGTGTTCGAGCCATTGCGCGCGCGCTTGCAGAAATTGCTGGATCGAATTCGTGGCGCTTCCAAGAAGCCATCAAACGCGTTCAACGAATTTGCTTTGCCAATTGATTCACAAGAAAAGTTTGTGCGCTACATGGCCAAGCGAATTGGATTTGATTTCAACTGCGGTCGGCTTGATCGCAGTGCGCATCCATTTTGTGGTGGTAGTCACAGCCGCGATGTGCGCATGACCACGCGCTACACCGAGACCTGCGTGTTTGACGCGCTTGGCTCCACCATGCATGAGTCTGGCCACGGCATGTATGAGCAGGGGCTTGACTTCGCGCAATCGGGTTTGCCCATGGGCAGTGCGGCGGGTTTGTCCGTGCATGAAAGTCAAAGCCGCATGTGGGAAAATCAAGTGGGGCGCAGTATGCATTTCTGGAAATGGGCGCGTCCGCAACTCAGCGCTTTCTTTGGCGACGCCTGCGACCACTTCACGCTTGAGCATCTGTATCAAGCGGCCAATGTTGTGGAGCCTGGTTTGATCCGCGTTGAATCCGACGAGGCAACGTACAACATGCACGTCATGATTCGCTTTAAGTTGGAGCGCGACATGCTTAATGGCGACATGGCCATCAAGGATTTGCCTGGCATTTGGAATCAGCTTTACAAGGACTATCTTGGCGTGACCGTGCCGGATGACCGCCGCGGTTGCCTGCAAGATGTGCACTGGAGCATGGGCGCGATTGGCTATTTCCCAACCTACACATTGGGCACGCTCTTGGCCGCGCAACTGTTTGAGAAGGCCCGCAAAGATGTTCCTGGCCTTGAAGATGGCTTCGCTCGCGGTGAATTCGCGCCACTTTTGTCATGGTTGCGCAAGAATGTGCACAGTGAAGGTCGTCGCTATCGCTTGGATGAGTTGTGCCGCAAAGTCACGGGCGAACCACTGTCCGCCGACCCCATGATGCGCCATTTGGAGGCGAAGTTATTGCCTTTGTACGGTTTGGAATAAATTTCATTTTGGGCATCGAAATCAAGCGGAGTGCCGTTACACTGAGGTGCTCATCATGGAATTTAGAAACGTTGCAATTATCGCGCATGTCGATCACGGAAAGACGACTTTAGTTGATGCCATGTTGCGCCAAGCCGGCGCCTTTCGTACCAACGAGGCTCTGACCGAGTGCGTTATGGATTCCAATCCGCTTGAACGCGAGCGTGGCATCACCATTCTGTCAAAGAATTGCGCGGTCACATACGAAATTCGTTTTGGTCCCAACAAGGGAACTATCTTGCGCGTGAACATTATTGACACGCCAGGCCACGCCGACTTTGGTGGCGAGGTTGAGCGCGTTCTGCGCATGGCCGATGGTTGCGCCTTGTTGATTGACGCGCTTGAAGGCCCGATGCCGCAGACGCGCTTCGTGCTTCAAAAAGCGATTCAACTTGGCCTGAAGCCAATCGTTGTTGTGAACAAATGCGATCGCCCCGACGCGCGTACTGACGCCGTGGTGAACGAAGTATTTGACTTGCTGATTGAACTTGGCGCCGATGAAATTGCGCTTGATTTCCCTGTGCTTTGGGCCAGTGGTCGCGATGGCTGGGCCAGCCGCGACAAGAACCAAAAAGATCGTGGCGTGGATGATTTGTTCGACGCCATTCTTACGCATGTGCCCGCGCCAAAGATGGACGCAACAGGTCCACTGCAATTCTTGGTAACCAATTTGGATTACAGCGAGTACGTCGGACGCATCGCTATTGGCCGCGTGATGCGCGGAAGCATCAAGCCAGGCATGGCCGTTGGTTTGTGCCGCGCCGATGGACGCATGGATCGTGGACGTGTTTCTAAAGTGAATCAGTTCCAAGGTCTTGGCCGCCGCGAGGCGCAAGAAGTTTTCGCCGGTGACTTGTGCGCCGTCGAAGGTATTCCAGACATCACCATTGGCGACACGGTTGTGCATCCAGATTCTCCAGATGCTTTGCCGCGCGTAAGCGTGGACGAACCAACGCTTCACATGGTGTTCCGCATCAATGACGGACCGCTGGGTGGCCGCGAAGGAAAGTTTGTCACCAGCCGTCAGCTCTCTGAGCGCTTGGACCGTGAACTTCGCTCCAATGTGGCCCTGCGTGTTTCGCCTGGCGAAACCTCCGAGGAATTCCATGTTTCAGGCCGCGGATTACTGCATTTGGGCGTATTGCTAGAAACTATGCGCCGCGAAGGATTTGAATTGACCGTGGGTAAGCCTTTGGTCATTGAAAAAGAAGTCAACGGCGAAATGTGCGAACCATGGGAACGCCTCACGCTTGATGTGGCGGAATCCGGAATGGGTGCCGCTCTTGAATTGCTTGGAAGCCGCGCCGCTGAAATCACCAAAGTTGATCCACGCAACGGCCGCATGCACATTGAAGCTGACATTCCTGCCCGCGGCCTTATTGGCTTGCGCTCCCGATTGCTCAACGCAACTGGCGGCGAGGCCGTTATGCATCACGCATTCGCGTCATGGCGTGGCGTGAATCCTGGAGCCATCAAGCCACGCGTGCAGGGGGTGTTGATCGCCAATGAAGCTGGTCCCGCAACTTCCTATGCCATTGAACCTTTGTCCGACCGCGCGGTGATGTTTGTGAAGCCCGGCGACATTTGCTATCAAGGCATGTTGGTTGGTGAGAACACGCGTGAAAATAATCTAGTTGTAAACGCCACCCGAATGAAGCCATTCTCCAATGTTCGCGCTATCAGCAAGGACGCCACGGTTGTTTTAAAGCAACCGCGCATCATGAGCCTCGAGCAAGCTTTGGAATATATTGAAGAGGATGAACTTGTCGAGATCACGCCAACCGCCATCCGCATGCGCAAGAGATTGCTTAATGAAACGGAGCGCAAGCGCGTGGAGCGTTCAGAACGAAGCCGCGCAGAGGCATCTTCACGCGAAGGATAATTCATGCCGACGCGCGTGATGAAGTTCGGTGGAACTTCGGTCGCTGATCCTCAGCGCATTCGTCACGCCGCAAGCCGCGTTGCGGCCGCAAAGGCGGATGGTGATCGCGTGGTCATGGTGGTCAGCGCCATGGGCGACTCAACTGATGACCTGATTGAACTTGCCAAGAAAATTTCCGCCAAGCCAGCCAAGCGCGAGCTTGATGCGCTGATGGCCACGGGCGAACTTGCAAGCAGTGCGCTGGCCGCGATCGCGCTGGAAGATCTGGGCCTGCGCGCCTGTAGCATGAACGCGTATCAATGCAAAATTCTCAGCGACGGCGAGTTTGGCCACGCCCGCATTGACGCCATTGACCGCGCCAGTATGGACCGAAAAATCGACGGGGGGTTTATTCCAGTGATCGCTGGCTTTCAAGCGGTCTCGCCGGAGGGTGATCTCACCACGCTTGGCCGCGGCGGCAGTGACACAACCGCGGTGGCCATCGCGGCGGCGCTGGATGTGATGGGCGACGGCGGTTGCTGTGAAATTTACACCGACGTTGATGGCGTGCACACAGCCGATCCGCGCTTAGTTCCAGAGGCGCCGCGCCTGACGCAAATTACCTATGAAGAAATGTTGGAGCTTGCGGTTGTTGGCGCTGGCGTGATGCATGAGCGAGCGGTTGTGTTCGGTCAACGCTATGGTGTGCCAATTCATGTGCGTCATAGTCAGCGCTATGAGCTTGGAACGATGATTCAAAAGGAGACTCCATTCATGGAATCAATCGCGGTCATAGGTTGCGCGCTCAAGAGCGACTTGGGGCGCGTGGTCCTGAAAGGTTTGCCTTCAAGCGCGGACACCCAAGGCATTTTGTTTGGCGCCATTTCGCAAATGGGAATCTTGGTGGATGACATCATTCAAAATGATTCCGACCAGATCACGCACAAGTTTATCGATCTTAGTTTCACCGTGGCCCACACTGAATTGCCCGAAGTGAAGATTGCCGTGACCCGGGTTCTCAAAGCCATGGGTTCCGGTTCAATGGACATTGAAATTGGCCTGGCCAAACTCAGCGTGGTTGGTTCGGGCATGCGCCATCACTCGGGCGTCGCTGGCAGGCTTTTTGAAACCCTGGGCAAAGCCGAC
>CALFOZ010000213.1 GCA_937919205.1 uncultured Planctomycetia bacterium | reverse complement strand
TTAATCCACGCCTGGCGCGAAACCGCGGCGCATGGTGTTCTCGCAGATGGCACGCGGCTCGGTGAATTGCAACAAGTAGTCTGCGCCGCCGGCTTTGCTACCCACGCCGCTCATGCCAAAGCCGCCGAATGGTTGCCGGCCAACAAGCGCGCCAGTAATTCCACGGTTGATATATAGATTGCCCACGCGATAGTCGCGCTTGGCTTTTTCCAGATTGCTTGGCTTGCGTGAATACACGCCGCCGGTGAGTTTGTACGCCGTGGCGTTGGCAATCTTCAAAGCCTCATCAAAATCGCTGGCGCGAATAACGGCAAGCACGGGTCCAAATATTTCTTCGTTGGCCAAGCGGTGCTCGGGGCGAATTCCACTGAAAATAGTGGGGGAAACAAATGGTTTTCCAACGCGCTCCTCCAGCCCCGCGGGCACGGGCAACTGCAACTCAAGTTTGCCTTCGCTCTTGCCAATCTCAATGTAGTGGCGAATTTTATTCGCGGCCTCTTGATCAATCACGGGTCCAACATCTGTGCTCGGCAACATTGGATCGCCCACGGTTAAGCAACGCGTGGCCTCAACCAGTCTGTGCAAGAACGCGTCGTGCGCGCTGTCCACCACAATCACGCGACTGCACGCGGAACATTTTTGTCCGCTAAAGCCAAACGCGCTTTGGCGCACGCCAAGAACCGCCTCATCAAGGTCGGCGCTGGCGTCAACAATGATTGCGTTCTTGCCGCCCATTTCACACACAACTTTTTTCACGGCTTCCTGTTGTGGCGTAACCACGCCGCACGCTTGAATAATGTCAAGGCCAACGCCCTTACTGCCAGTGAACGCGATCAACGCCACGCGCGGATCGCGCACCAACGCCGCGCCAACCTCTTCGCCAAGGCCGGGCAAGAACGCCAGGCACTCGCGCGGAACTCCGGCGCTCCACAAAATGTCGCACATGATTTTTGCAATGCCCACGGTTTGTTCCGCGGGTTTCACCGCCACGGTGTTGCCAGTCACCAGCGCGGCAACGGTCATGCCACAGCAAATGGCCAGCGGAAAATTCCACGGACTAATGACGGCGCACACGCCGCGCGGTTGATAGGTGATTTCATCCAATTCGCCCACAAATTTGCCAAGTCGGGCGCGGTCAAACAAGCCAGCGGCTTGGCGCGCGTAGTACTCGCAGAAATCAATCGCCTCGCAAATGTCGCCGTCGGCTTCGCGCCATGTCTTGCCAGCCTCGCGAATAATCACGCCGCACAATTCGTCGCGGCGAGCGCGCATGGCGGCCGCGGCCTTCACCAAAGTTTCCGCGCGCTGTGTGAATGGCCTGTCGCGCCAAGCGGGATACGCCGCCGCAAGCAAGCCAACAGCGTCGCGCGCGATTTGCGCGGAGACATTTTTAATTCCAACCGGCACGCTGGCTTTGCTAATGGCCGCCGCGAATTGCTCGCGCGCGCTGGAAACGGAAAAGTTTCGGTACGGTTCGGTGAAGAACGCGCGGCCATTGCCAACATCGGGGTGCGAGTGTGAAAGTTTATGTTTGTCCGCAGCTTGCTCAAGACGTTCTTGTGTGCTTTGACCAACCGCGTTTTGCGCCGCGCGCGACGGCGCATTTTGTTTTTGTTCCAAAGCTAATTCAGATGCCGACACAATCTTTTCGTGCGGCGACGCCAACAACACCGACACATCGGCGTTGTCCATGAAGCCAGCCTTGAGCCAACTTTCATTGCTGGTGTTCTCCAAAAGTCGTCGCACCAAATACGCCATGCCGGGAATCATTTCACCCACTGGAACATATTCACGAACGCGCAAACCCATTTGCGAAACCGCAAACTTCAAAGCGTCCGCCATGCCGTGCAACATTTGCAATTCAATGGCGGCGGGGGGCAAGCCCAATTGCTCCGCCGTTGCCAATGTGGCCGCAATACTGCGCGCATTGTGGCTACCCAGCGCCAACTTGGTGCCGCCATCGCCCACTTTACGCGGGCAATACTGCAAGAGAATTTTCTGCATGCGCTCAAAGCACGCGTCGGTTTCAACCTTGGTTGCCCACACCGGACACGGCCAGCCTTGCTGTTCCGCATGAATTGTTTCGTAATCCCAGTACGCGCCTTTGACCAAGCGCACCGTGACTACGCGTCCACTTTTCTGCGCCCACGTTGCAATGCGGCGCGCGTCATCATCGCCACTGCGCAAATACGATTGCATGGCAAGGCCGGCCTCAAATGGAATCGCTTCGCAACAACGCATGAACAATTCAAGCGTGAGGTCTTTCAGCGCGAACTGCTCCATGTCAAAGTTCACCAACACTTTGTTGGCAACGGCCGCGTCCAGAATTGGGCGCAGAGCTTTCATTAAACCTTGCAAGCAACTTTCCGTATCTATTGGATCGGTGCGCGCGTACAGCGACGAAATTTTTATGCTGACATTGGTGCGCGCGATCGGACCCAAGTGATCGCGCTCCAGTTGATCGTTGCCCGGCCACGCCGCCACGGCCTGCGGCAAGTTGCGTATTAAATCAAGGTATTTCGCCTGATATGCGGCGGCTTCCTCGTCGCTCACGCACGATTCACCAAGCAAGTCCACGCTGAACGCCACGCCATCTTGCCACATTTTTTTCAACTGCGGCAACGCGCTTTGCGCATCGGTGCCCGCGATGAACTTGCTGGCCATGCCCGTGATTTGATTGCTCATGGTCTTGGTCATCAAGCCCTTGGCAAGTCCGCCAGCTTTTAAACCAAGGTCAAGTCCAGGCGGCAACTTCACGCCTGGTTGCGTGAGATAGTCCGTGAGATGTTCATGCACTTGATCCGCGGTGCGCAACATTGGAAACGCGTCCACAAATCGAAACAGTTGAATCTTGAACGCCTCGTCCTTCATGGACCAGTCCATAAGTTTGTCCGACCAAAATTGCGCGCTCAGCATGCCCGACTTGTTGTTGCGCGAACGCGACAGAATGTCGGCGCCCTTGGCTTGTATCAACGCCTCAAGAATTGGATCGGCGCTGGCCGCAACATGAAATGCGGGAGCAATTTTAGGACGACGCTTGGAAAATAATCCCATAGAAAATCATTCTAGATGCATCCGCCCATGGATTCCTGCCCAACAAGTGGTGGATTGGATGAATTTGAAAATGGGCATGATTTGCCTGCATATGAAGGCTATTTGTGGTTGCACTGTATTCCCATTCATTGGCGCCCCGAATGTAAGAAGGAATTCGGAGTTCGCCACGCCGGCGCCAAATGGCGCGCAACTTTGTAGCGCAACTTTGTTCTTAGTGCACCGCGGCAATAGCGCGCTCGTACACGGCGTCCACCTTTGCGGCGGCGCCATCCCAAGTAATGCCGCGCACTTCAAAGAAGCCGCTGTCGCGCAAAGTTCGTTGCAGTGGCGGATGACGCAACACGGCCACAATCTTGTTGGCCATATCGTCGATGTCCCAGAAATTGCACTTGAGCGCGTTGGTCAGAATTTCACTCACGCCACTGGTGCGGCTAATCAACACGGGCACGCGGTGGCCAAGCGCCTCCAGCGGCGCAATGCCAAACGGTTCGCTCACGCTTGGCATGACATACAAATCCGCCATGGCGAATACTTTTGGAATGTCTTTGCCGCGCAGAAAGCCGGTGAACAAAACTTTGTTTCCAATTCCCATGGAGGCCGCCATTTCAATCATGCGCTGCGCTTGGTCGCCGTTGCCGGCCACCACAAACTTCACGCCGTCCATGACATCCAGCACGCGCTTGGCCGCGCTGATGAAATACTCCGGACCCTTTTGCATGGTAATTCGCCCAAAATACAGCACAATTTTATCGCTGCGCTTGATGTGCTCCGCGCCCATGCCGCTTGGATCAAGGTCCACGCCGTTATAAACAACATCAACTTTGTTGGGGTTCACGCCGTAGCGGTTCACCACCAAGTTGCGCGTGAGCATGCTCACGGTGATCACGCGAACCGCGCCGTGCATGCCGCGGCGCTCAATGTTGTACAGCGGTTGATTCACATGCTCGCCCGAGCGGTCAAACTCCGTGCTGTGCACATGCACAACAAGCGGCTTGCCCGTGGCGCGCGCAATGGCCAGACCCGCCGGATAGGTCAGCCAATCATGAGCGTGGATCACATCAAAGGCAATGCCACGCGTGGCCTGCAAACAGAAGCGCGCGTATTGCTCGCTCTCTTGAATTAAATTTCCGCCGTAGTCAGTGCTGGTTGCGCTACGGGCTTGGATTTCTTGATTGTCACTGGCGTTTGATACTGGAAGCGCGTCCATCATGGCCAACTCATGCGTGAGCCAGGTGCGCGTTTGCGCGCTCAGCCAAGTTGGCAAGTTCAATGTTTTTCGCAGCGCCGCGGAGCCCAGCAATGTTTGCACCGTCAAATTGGCTTGACTGGAAACGTACGGCGCGCTCACGCTCATGGGCAGTGAAATACTAGTCAAGCCAGCGCTTTTTGCGGCCGCGGCCACGTCGGCGGGCTCTAACTTTTGCTGTATGACTTTGCTGATCAACTCCGTCGCTTCATGAATAATGTCGCGCTCCACGCGCTCTAGTTGCACAACTTCCGGCGGCGGAAGCGATGGATGTGGCAAGTCTGTTCCCGGCGAAAGCATGTGCACGTGGCTGGCGAATTGTCCATCAATATGTTTTGGCAACACAAATGTCACGTCGTCACCGCGTCGGTCAAGCGCCTTGGTTAATCCATAGCACGCAGTTCCCAAGCCGCCCGTGATGAACGGTGGAAATTCCCAGCCAAGCATAAGCACGCGTCGCCCCATGAATCAGTCTTTCTCTTCACCCGACATGTCACCCAGATTTCTAAACGCCGCCTCATACGCCAACAGCCATGTGGCCACAATAGAGGCGTCGCCGTTGAGTGACTCATTGTGCAATGGAACTGTGTTGATGAAAACATATTCGCGCTGTTCACTGCGGAAATGTTTTGGCGCTTCAACTTCAAAGTCGGAGCCAAGCTCAACCAGTTCCTCTTCAATCAACTCCTCAAGTGGATCGCCAAAGTGCATCAAGTCCGTCTCAATGCTTTCACTGAGCCAACGGTCGGGAGTGCTCAGGCTGACGGTCCAATGGCCATCGTGCGATTGCACCAAATACCAAGCGTCTTCCTTCACATTGCGGGCGCGGCAACGCAATAAATCGCCTTGCACCTCAACGGAGGTGAAAACATTTCTATCGCGCGCAATTTCCGCGACACTTTCCAAGAATTCCCGAACATTTTTCATGATGCCTCAAATCCTTTCATACACTAATGGAGGGAAGATTGTACCCAAAGTTCAACTGAACACACTCTTTACACTTCGTGCGCCCAAGCGCTTGAACATGACGCTGAATCACCACGCGAAAGCATTGCAATGAACGCCAAACAAGGGACAACGGAAAAAATTTGGACCACGCGCGAATTGTTGGCGTGGATGACGCCGTTTCTCACGGCCAAGAAAATAGATTCGCCGCGCGTGTGCGCTGAAATGTTGTTGGGGCATGTGTTGGGTTGTGATCGAACCCGCTTGTACATGGAGTCCGACCGCGTGGTGGACGCCGCGCAACTTGCGCGCTTGCGTGAATTGGTTCGCCGCGCCGCCGAGCATGAGCCCGTGCAATATTTGGTTGGCGAAACTTGGTTCTACGCCAAGCCATATTTTGTGGATGTCAGCACACTGATTCCGCGGCCAAGCACCGAGCGCGTCACCGAACTCGCCGTGGCGTGGGCGCGGGGTACGGGGCAAACTTCTTTGCGCATATTGGATCTGTGCACGGGTTCTGGATGCGTGGCGGTGAGCGTGGTCAGCGCGTTGGTCACGCCCAAGCGCAACAACTATGAGCCGCCAGTTGCGGCAATGGAAGTGTCGGCGTTGGCCACGGACTTGATTACTGCGGCGCTGGCGTTGGCCGCGCGCAACGCGGCGCGCCACAATGTGCAAACGCGTATCGAGTTTCAAGCCAGCGACTTGTTTGAATTCATTCCCGCCGCACAGCAGGGCACATTTGATTTAATCACGGCGAATCCACCCTATATAAGCGACGCGGAATGGGCGCAGTGCGCGCCAAATGTGCGTGAACATGAGCCCGCCACGGCGCTACGCGGTGGGGCGGATGGACTGCGGGTGATAAAGCCGCTGTTACACAATGTCGCGAAGTGGTTGCGGCCCGGCGGAAGATTGTTGCTGGAAATTGCGGCTTCGCAAGCCGACGCGGCACAGCGGCTCGCGCGCGCAAATCCCCAACTTGTTTTTCACGGCGTGGAAAATGACGGCGACAATTTGCCGCGCGTGTTGGTGGCTGATCGCGCGGAGTAATCGTCGCCAAAGCGACGCAACGAATGCAGGTTTTTCATGCGCGTTCCCAATCTTTCAATTCAATTTATAAACCAGCCGGAGGCGGCGTGACTATAGCTTTGCAAGCCTCGTCAAGAAGTTGCTGTGCCTGAAACGGCTTGAACAAAAAGCAATGCAGGCCTTCTTGGCTAGAGCGCACGATCGAATGATTTGGGTCGTAGCCAAAGCCCGTCATTAAGATCACCGGCGTCTCTGTGTCAATCGCTTTGGTGGCGCGGAAAATTTCGTACCCATTGCGATCGGGCAGGCGAACATCGCTGAGCACAAGTTCAAACGGCGCGTTTTTATTTTTGGCCTCTTCCAAAGCCAACAACGCGGGCTCGCCTTTGTCAAAGGAAGTCACCACCGCGCCTTGCTGGCTTAAAATAGTCACAATCGCCTCGCGAATTCCGGCCTCGTCGTCCACCACCAACACGCGCCTGCCCGCAAGTTTGGGTTGCTGTGAACCCGCCACGGAAATTCGGTCCACGCCAAGCACGCCCTTGAATCCCTCGGTCGCATTTTGCAGGCGCTTCTCCAGCGTGGCCACGCAATCCTCCATTTGCCCAAGCGCCAACATGCCAGCGCTGGTGTTGGACATATTTCCCCTCAGCGACTCCAGCGACTCGCGCAAAGTTCGCACTGGAATTGCAATTTCTTCTTGCACGCTTCCAGTGATGCGCTGATTTGTTGTGTATCGCTCCACAATCAGCATGTCCAAAATGTTCAGCGCCATCGCGACGTAGCGGCCATACAACTCAAGCAGAAATTGGTCCTCTTCCTCAAAGGCGCGCGGGTCGCCACTTTCCAAATTGATGGTTCCCACAACGCGGTCATGCAACAACAAAGGTGTGGTCAACGAGCAACGACAATTAGGCAGACCAGATCGGTAGCGCGGATCATTGGCCGGGTCCTTGCATAAATAACTTTGGCCAGTGCTTGCGACATAGCCAGTGATTCCAGCGCCGTCGATATCGGCGCGCATTTGCTGGCCAATCGGAAGCGGCGCGATGCCGCGATGCAACACCAATTCCAGCACGCGCGTTTTTCGATCAAGCAGGCGCACTTGATAATTGGACGCGGCGAACAGTTCGCGCAACGCTTGCTCCACGCGGCTTTCCAGCAATTTCAAACGCTCCGCAACATTCAGAGGGTTCACAATGACGGCGTCCAAATTCAACATCAAGTCGCCGGCGTTGTCCACTTGCTCAATGCGGTCGAACAAGCGCTGGCGCGGCGTGACATTTACCAGCGTGGCCACGGTGTGATCACTTTGGCCCTCCACCACTAATTTGGAAATGGCCACTTCAAATGTTTTGGTGCCACTGCGAAAGCGACGCAAGTGACTTGGGCGCTGGGACTTTGCATCGCGCACAACATCGCGGCATATGTCAGCGAATCGGCGCATCACTTCGGGCGTTTGGCCCGCAAGCCGCCCGCTCATCCATACAATTTCACCGGCGGCGTCGACCACGCCCACACCATCCACCAAACTTTCCAGCAAGGTGGCGGCGTCAAAGGTTCCAGAGTCGCGGGTCTTCGCAGGCATGATTCAAGTCTAGGTTGCGTTGGTGGAAACACCAACTTTCACAAGAAGGTTTACACTATTCATTCAATCGGTTTCATCATGATTGTCGCTCAAGATTTAATCAAAAAATTTGCAAAGCGCACCGCTGTAGACCGCGTCAGCTTTCGTGTTCCTGCGGGGGCGATTTGTGGGTTTCTTGGTCCAAATGGCGCTGGCAAGAGCACTTCAATGCGAATGATCGCGGGCGCGTTGGCGCCGGATCACGGTCGCATCTTGATTGATGGCGCGGATGTTTGGACGGAGTCGCGTTCCACGCGCGCCGATATTGGTTGGTTGCCCGAGCAGGCGCCGGTGCAGTTGGACGCTTGTGTTGAGGAATTTATTCAATGGTCGGCGCGCATGAAGGGCGTGAAAAAAAACTCTGCCGCGCAGTTGGCGCATGACGCGATGCGCTTATGTTCACTGCTTGATGTACGCCAGCGATTGTGCGGCGAGTTAAGCCGCGGATTTCGCCAGCGCGTTGGTTTGGCGGCGGCGCTTTCTTCGCGCCCCAAGGTTTTACTTTTAGATGAGCCAACCGCCGGTCTAGATCCCGCGCAAGTTTTGGCGTTTCGAGAATTACTGCACTCGCTCAAAGGCCATGTGACCGTGTTGTTGTCCACGCATGTGCTTGCGGAAGTGGAGGCCACTTGCGATCAACTCATCGTGCTTGATCGCGGCCGCGTGATCGCCATGGGCGCCCCGCAAGAAGTGCGATTGAAATTGGGCGTGGCCGCCAAACTAGAAATTGAAGTGAACGATCCAGCGCGCGCGGAAGTTGCGATTGAAGAAGCGGGTCTGCGTTTGGAATCGCGTCGCCCACTTGATGGCGCGTGGCACGCCATGACCGCAACTGGCGATGTAACGCTTGCGGCGCGAAGCAAGTTGTCGCAAAGTTTGGCGCGCGATGGCGTGGCCGTGCGGCGAATGGATGTGGAGTCGGGCGCGCTCGAAGAGGCGTTTCGACGCCTGGCTCAGGAGGCTTCTTGAGCGGATTCGCCCTGAGTTTCAGCAGAGAGTTGCGCTCGCTTGTCGCCACTCCGTTGATTTGGGGAGTGGCCACCGCCGTGGCGATACCCGCGGGCATGGGATTTGCATTTGGAGGATTGGTGAGCGGGGCGGTGGCGGACTTGTCGCGCGCCATTGGAATTTCACTGTGGTGCGTTGGCGCCGCGGCGTGCGCCCTTGCGGCGCGCAGTGTGCCGGCCGAGCGGCGCGCTGGAACTTGGGACTTCACGCTCGCCTCGCCCATTGATGTGGCCACAATTGTGCACGCAAAGTTTGCTGCGATCTGCGTGGCGAGCGTGGTGCTGATTATTCCAATCGTGTTGCAGACTTTTTTGTTGTCGGGCGTGTCCAGTCCATCTTGGAGCGTGATCTTGTGCGGAGCGTTTGGACTTTGGATGCTCATCATCGCGGCCGCGGGCGTGGGCATGCTCGCGGGAGTTGTGGTTCGATCAAGCGCGGGCGCGATCATCGCGTCCCTCACTGGCATCGCGGCGTGGATTGCGCTTTGCCGTGGTGGGCAATCGCTTGGTTTGCCCGCGATCGCGTCGGCCGCATTCGCGTTGGATCCACTGCGCCGTGGCGAGGATTTCACGCGTGGCTCATTTGATCTTGGCAGTGGATTGTCCTTGCTTGCAATGGGTGTTGGCTGTGCTTGGTGCGCCGGCGCGTGGGCGATAGATGAGCAAGAAAAGCCTTCAAATCGCTCTGGTTTGCTTCGAGTGATCATGAGCGTTGGCGTGTTCACGGCCATCGTTGCCTCGGTGATCGCGTTTCGAGGTTGGGACGCGCCCACGGCGCGCGTTGAGGCGGCGACATTGTTCAGCGGTTCATTGCAACCCGCCACTGGTCGGCTTATTGCAACATGCGAGCCGCCCTTGAACATGACATTATTGTCAAGCGCTGGAAATTCCGACACGGCCGCGTTGCGCAACGCGCGCGGCATCATGGCGCGGCTTGCGGGGCAGGTTGTGTCCAACGGAACAATTGTTGGGCTTCAAGAATTTGATTCGCTTGCCATTTCGGACGCTGAGCAAAGCGCGGCGATGTTTGAGATGATTGAGGCTGGCGAGTCTAAAAATGTGAACGCATGGCGTGATGCGATCACCAAAGGCCTGACGGCTCTGCGCTCAATTGAAAGTTTTTCCGACGCCGCGGCGCCGCAAATTCAAACCCTGCTCAAGGCTCTTGCCAAAGATGACGCAACGCGTGGCAAACTGGAGATGTGCGTAGCGGCTATGCAAAAGACGGCGACAGATGGACACGTCGTGCGTGAAGCGATTTCCCAGATGGCCAGCGCGACACCGAACACGCCCCTGGGAAATGTTGAGGGGGCGGGACGAAAATTGGCGATCGAACTGAAGTGGTGGTCCAGCACGCTACAG
>CALFOZ010000212.1 GCA_937919205.1 uncultured Planctomycetia bacterium | reverse complement strand
TTTGACCGGCAAACACCATGCCGCCAAGCATGGAAATATAGAGCGGGCCAGTTGTTCCATATATATTTTTTGTGCTTGTAAGCACGGCCCCCGCGCCAAAGTTGTAAAGACCACCAAGGTTGTTGCTATTGGGCGCATCCGGAAGATTGGCGCCGCCATATGCTGATGTAAAATTTTCCCATCCCATGTACTCGGTGCCGCCCGTGCCGCGCCAGGATGGAATGAGTGGGTTCACAAATCCCGCATGCGCGGCAAATGTGACAGCCCCAATGGCAAAAATCGAAACGGAACAGATTTTCATGATTTTCCTTTTTCCTCAACCTCAACTTCAACTTCAAGCAAAACAAATTGCTTGCCTAAACCAACATCACATCATCCGCACAACAAACCAGTCAGGTTTCATATTTTCTAATCAAAATCAATATAAAATAAGCGTTTACGGTGGATCGGCTGTGGAAAAATTAGTGTTATCGGAATGTTTAATATGACTTGGCAAATAGCACGCGTTGCTCGGCGGGCTTGCCCGTCAAGATGCATGGACCGGGGTCCTTTACGCCATCCATAGGCACAACACGAACCGTAACGCCCAATTCGTTTTTCAACTTGGCCTCGGCGTCGGCATCCATGGCAAAGCGGCAACTGGCAAAGCCACCGTGAATTTCCGTAGGCACATTGTCGCTTTCGGCGGTCTTGGGTGTGAAGAACGCGCGGAACTCCGCGGGGTCATCAATGATCTTGGTGTTGGCGTCCCTGAACGCCGTGGCCTTGGCCAACATGCCCGACTGAATTTCCTCCAGCAACTTCACGGCGCCGGCGACCAGCGCATCTGGCGAAATACTTTCCTTCTCCTTCACGCCGCGGTCGCGACGCGACATGCTCACAACGCCCTGCTCCAAATCACGCGGCCCAACTTCAATGCGCACGGGCGCGCCCTTCTTCACCCAACTCCACATCTTGTCACCACCGCGCAAGTCGCGCGTGTCAACCTCCACCTCTATGGTGCGACCGGCGTAGGAAATTTCACGCAGGCGCGCGGCAAGTTTGTGGCACGCCTCTAGAACAGTGGCTTGCGTCTCGGGCTTTGGTGTAATCGGAAGAATCACAAAATGCGTCGGCGCAAGTCGTGGCGGAACAATCAGCCCATCATCATCGGCGTGCGTCATAATAAGTCCACCCACCAGGCGCGTGCTTACGCCCCAACTTGTGGTCCACGCATGTTGCAGTTGCCCGGCCTGATCCAAGAATTTAATCTCGCTGGATTTGGCAAAATTTTGCCCAAGAAAATGGCTTGTTCCCGCTTGCAACGCCTTGCGATCTTGCATCATGGACTCGATGGAAAACGTATCCACCGCTCCAGGAAATCTCTCGCCGTCAGTCTTGCGACCCTTGATCACGGGCATGGCCATCCAGTTTTGCGCGAAGTTCTCGTATACATCCAACATCTTCATGGTTTCTTCGCGCGCCTCCGCCTCGGTGGCATGCGCGGTGTGACCCTCTTGCCACAAAAATTCCGTGGTGCGCAGAAACAAACGCGTGCGCATTTCCCAACGCACAACATTGGCCCACTGATTGATCAGCAACGGAAGGTCGCGGTAACTCTCAACCCACTTTGAAAAACTTGCGCCAATAATTGTTTCGCTGGTTGGGCGAACAATCAACGGCTCATCCAGCTCGCCAGTGGGCACCAACTTTCCATCTTTCATTTGCAAGCGATGGTGCGTCACCACGGCGCACTCTTTGGCGAAGCCATCAACATGGGCGGCTTCTTTTTCCAGAAATGAAAGTGGAATGAACAACGGAAAGTAGGCGTTCTTGTGGCCGGTGTCCTTGAACATTTTGTCCAGCGCGCGCTGAATATTTTCCCAAATGGCGTAGCCCCACGGCTTAATCACCATGCAACCACGCACCGCGCTGTTCTCCGCAAGATCCGCGGCCTTGACCACTTGTTGATACCACTCGGAGTAATTCTGCTCGCGCGTTGGAGTGATTGCGGTTTGAACTTTGACGGTTTGATTTTTGGCTGATTGATTCATGTGTGCACCAACCCCCAAGGTAACACGCCACGGCGCCGTGGTGGAGTGCGCACAGTGCATTACAAAGCGTGAATATGAAGCGCGATATGCCGTAGAGTTTTTTCAATATTTGGCTTGAAGGCTTTCTCAATCAACTGGCGCGCGTGCGTGGCGGCTTGGCGTTCTGCCTGGGCAATATGGGCGTGTAGAAACTCCAGCGCCAAAGAATGGCGCGCCCACTCCACTGCTTGAATGTTCGCGGGCAACATCATGTGATTCATTTGAATCAAGCGAATCATGGATATATCCCGCAATTCACCCATGGCTTTGGCCGCCTCATCAAAGCGTTTTTCCAGTTGCACACCACGCTCGCCACTCTGCGCGCGCACCAGTCGAAACGCAATGTGCGTGCGCTGAACCCGCTTGCGCAATGAATGTAGCCATGCGTCGTCGCGGTCAACCCAAGATTTATCCGCGCGCGCGCGCGCCCTATTCCACAGATGTTCAATGGAACCCGCCACCATCTCTGGTGTGAGATGTGGAAACTTTATTTTTTCCGTGTCGCATATCAAGTGCTCCATGTCACTCGCCATGCCCTGAAGCACTTCAAGGCGATTCGAGCCGCTCATCGCATCAACCGCGGCGACGCTCTTGGCTCCGCTGATCGCATCAACCGCCGCGCCACTCGCCATATTCCAAACCAAACAAGCGGCTTTCTGATGGATCGCTGGCACGCCGACAATAATTTCCTTTAGTTTTTTTTCGCGCGCATCCATATCCCGAAATGTCCCCAGGCGCCTGGCCAGCAAGGCCCAACGCTCATCAAGTGCCTGGCGCTTGTGAGCGCACAAGCCGCCCGCGGTCAACAACAGCGCGCAACGAATTTTTTTGACGGCGCGTCGGTACCCGCGAACGCCTTCCACTTGATCTTTCTGCGCCACACCCAGAGCCTGGCTCCATCGACCACGCGCCGACTCGCACTCTTGGTGCAAGGCATGATGAATGAAATTTGCGGCGGGCGAACTCTGTTTCACAAGACTGATGCTAGATCACTCGAACGTCTTGCCAAACACGCTTTAAACAGGCAATAAACCCAACTCCGCCCGCACATCAATGCTTGGCGTTTGGATCTTTGGCGGCTTCAGAAGTTGGCTCACTGGGAGTGGTTGGAATAATTGGCGATGCGACGGGGGACGCTGGCGCATTATCAAATGACCCAAGAAGAGGTGGATTAAACACCGGCCTATCCACAGGAATCAGCCAGCGTTGCACAAATGATGGACGATACTCGGCGCCAAACGCGCCCTCTAAATGCACGGTTGCCATTTGCCAAACGCCTTCGGTGGTGACATAGATCACATCGACTTCCGCATGGCTTCCATTCAGGCGCAACTGCTGTAGCGTCATGCCAACCTTGTCGGTTTCGGTCATGGGCCGCGAACCTTCACCAAGTTTTCCAGCGACATCATCCCACACATATATTGGTGTTTGCGGAGGCAAATTAAACACAAGAATTTCACCTGCAGGCGCCAAACGTTGTTGCGCGTAACGCAACCCGCTGACCATAAGTTGTGGACACGGCGGCGTGGATGGAGAAAGCGTTGTCCTGCCAGCTGTTGGTGGATACGTGGCGCCCGCGGTGCAACCCGTGAGCGCGATAATCAGAGCAGAGGCAAACACAATTGCGAGCAGAAATGTGGATCCGATTCGTTGCATAAGAGCTGCTCCCATTTCAAATACGATGTAACCCGGTGCTTACTTTTCAGCCTTGGCAATTTGCCAATACTCAAGCTCAACAGGAGCCTGACGACCGAAGATGGTAACCAACACGCGAACCAAGCCCTTCTCAGGCAATGTTTCGTCCACCGTTCCCTCGTAATTCTGGAACGGACCTTCCTTGATCACAACCGCGTCGCCCTTCACAAACTCCATGCGCACGGTCGGTGATTCATCAGGCTTCTTGCTGTCAAACAACATCTTTTCAACTTCTGGCGGCGCCATTGGCGTTGGCCGACCAGCGGTACCCACGAAATCGCCCACGCCCGTTGTTTCCTTGATCAAGAAAAACACGTCTTGCGGAATGCGTCCGTCCGGCTCCAACTTCATTTCAACAAACACGTAGCCGGGATACAACTTTGTTTCCGTCACGCGTTGCTTGCCGGCTTTGATGGTCTTGGTCTTTTCGGTTGGCACCATGATGCGACC
>CALFOZ010000211.1 GCA_937919205.1 uncultured Planctomycetia bacterium | reverse complement strand
CCCCGCTACTCATTAATCACGCGCAAGAATGTCAGACCAAGGTCAGCGAGTTTCTTCTCGCCCACGCCCTTGATTTGCGCAAACTCGTCAAGCGACTGCGGCTTGCGCGCGGCCATTTCCATAAGCGTGGCATCGCTAAAGATGACATACGGCGGCACGCGGCGCGAAGTGGCCAGCTCGCGCCGCAGCGTGCGCAGCCGATCAAAGAGCGACGCGTCAACCTCATGCGCGCCATGCACAGTCGTGGCCGTTGCATGCGCGCGCGAGCGACCCTTCGGCGGCGCGCGCAATTGAACTTCCACTTCGCCACGCAACGCGCGATGACCTTGCTCCGTTAACACAAGCACGGGATGTTCATCAAGCGTGCGCGCAAGCAACCCGCGCTCCACCATTTGAAAGATGTAATTCACCAGCGTCTTCTTGTCATCATCTTTCAGCGCGCCGTAGGTGGGAAGCGACGCATGCCCGCGGCGCGCAACTTCCTCCGTGTCCGCTCCGCGCGCAACATCGGCCACATACGCGGCGCCGTAGCGCTGACCAGTGCGCACCACCGCGCTCAACAATTTGCGCGCCACCGTGGTGGAATCATTTGCCATGCGCACTTCTTGCAGGCACACATCGCACGCGCCGCAACCATTTGCGTTGCCAGTTGTGTTTCCAGCGCCGCTGTCACGCGCAAGCGGCTCGTAACGTTGGCCAAAGTGCTCAACAAGCCATCGATGACGACACGCCGCGCCACCAGCCATGCTCTGCATCGCTTCAAGTTGCACGCGTCCTTGCGCCAGCGACGCATCAAGCGCAGTCAACGCATCGGCGTCGGCGCCCTCGTCGATCAACCGCGCGCGCGCCTCATCAGCACTGCGCTGAGTTATGGAATTCCACTTCATCACATCGGCGTATGAATGGAACAACACGCACTCGCTCTCAAGACCATCGCGACCGGCGCGGCCAGTTTCCTGTTGGTAATGCTCGATGCTTTTTGGAAGAGTCATGTGCACCACCGCGCGCACATTACTGCGGTCAATACCCATGCCAAACGCAACCGTGGCCACCACAATGTCAAGCTTTTCCCGGGTGAATCGCTCCTGCACCTTACTGCGCGCAATGGATGTCATGCCCGCGTGGTAGCACGCGGCGTTGAATTTTTCCTTGACCAAATACTCCGCCAGCGACTCCGTCTCTTTGCGACTCATGCAATACACAATCACCGCGTCGCCGCGATGGCGCTGTAGCACGCCCAAGATTTGCTTGCGCCCATCAACGCGCGGTTCGATTCGGTAAATTAAATTGGGGCGATCAAAATTTCCAACCAGCACCAGCGGATTTGCAAGTTCAAGTTGCGCCACAATGTCAGCGCGCACCGGCGGCGCCGCGGTGGCGGTGCATGCGTGCAGACTCACTCCAGGAAACATGGTTCGCAATTGCTTCAGTTGCCGATACTCCGGCCGAAAGTCATGACCCCACTGGCTAATGCAGTGCGCCTCATCAATTGCGATCGCGCGCACGCCCACACTGCCAAGCCATGTATCAAAGCCCGGCGTAAGCAGACGCTCCGGCGACACGAACAGCAAGCGCACCTCGCCAGCGCGCACGGCGCGGCGCACATCATCGCGCTCCTCATTGGTCATGCCTGAATGCAGTGACGCGGCGGGATAGCCGTTGGTGCGCAGACCATCCACTTGATCTTTCATCAATGCGATCAGCGGACTTACGCAGACATCAATG
>CALFOZ010000210.1 GCA_937919205.1 uncultured Planctomycetia bacterium | reverse complement strand
ATCATCGTCGTCATCATCGTCGTCATCGTCGTCGTCATCGTCGTCATCGTCGGAGTCATCCTTGGCGACTTCCTCTTCCTCTTCCTCATCATCGTCGTCATCAAGATCGTCGTCTTCCTCTTCGGGTTCGTCCTTCTCTTCTACCTCGGCATCTTCGTTGCCAAAATCATCCTCTTCCGCGAAGTCATCATCGTCATCCTCAAAGGGATCAATGTTCTCGTCATCATCGGGTCCACCCATGAGAACGGTGGCGGTTTGGCGTGCAAGAAGAATGCGCATTGGATCGAGTTCTAAGGTTGGCATGGTGTTGATTTGTGTGTCCATAGGGATACTGATTTCAATAGGGTTATCTATGAGAACGGGCGGTTTGTCAATGGGACAAAGGAGCGGCGATTGCAATGGTTTTGTCATCACCGCCAAGGAAGATCCATCCATCGATGGCGTCAGACTTTGCGATTCGACCGACGGTATTGCGCACCAGCAAGGGCGTTCCAATACTGCGCAATCCATCTGATGGTCTGAATTCACGCAGAAGAATATCCGAACCATTGCCTTGCTCGGCAAAAATTTGCGTCCGCAACGCATCCACCACAAACACCGCGTTCTCACCAACAATCATATTTTCATAACGGCGATCAATAGCCACCGCGTCCGCGCCCGCGAGGGTGCCGTCGTCCGCATGCAAACTAATTCGTTGCGTTGTCTGCGCAAGCCACTGATTTTTATATGGGAGCACGGTGGCGGAATCCGCATCCAAGGCGTCATTGGCAGACACAACAAATGGTTGCTTGCTGACCTGTCCCGTGGCCAAGTCCAAGGCCACCATGGATCCGGCGCGCTCCATCAACAAGCACCAGGCGCCGGCAAGTTGAGCCGGTGGAGAATCTTTGTAACGGCGGTCTTGTTGCGTCCAACGCGTTGGAAGATCCGCCTCAAGTTCCACAACGGCGACCGCTTGGTCCGTGGCCACAAGCACGCAATCCGCAAGAACGCGCAACCAACGAACTTGACCCCACTCCTCGGGCAACATTCTTTGAGCGACAATGGCGCCAGTTTGGCAATCTACAAGTTGGATCAACGATGGATTGCTCGCGAGATCGTCGGTGGCAATCGCCTCGCGCCCGGCCACGCAAATAAGTCGCTCGGTGGTGTCCGATGCGTCAATGACATGCATGGAGGCGGCGAAAGTCCACTGCGTTGCGCCCGTGGAGTTGTTCACCGCAATCATGTCGCCAATGTTTCGCATCAACACGCTCACGGGGCCCGCGCGCGCACACACAATAGTGGCCGCGTTCATGCGTTCGTTGGCGGTGGCTGATTCAATCGCCTCAAGGCGAGACGTTTGAAATAGCGACGCGACGGAATCAAGCCTCCATGCCGTTTCACCATTCTTTGGATTCAACGCCAACAACACTCCGTCGTTGCGTGATTGCGCGCACCAGAGCACGATGTTTGGAATCATGGCCATGACCATTGGATCACGATCGGCGATCGGACTGCGCCACACAATGCCAAGATCATTTCCGCCGCGCATCGAAATGCTCGTGGGCTCGGCCAACAATATGGACGATGGAGCGCGCTCCGCCAGCGCTTGTGAGTCCATGGTCAGCAACCGTCCGGCGAACGTTGTGCCGCGAGATTGCGCCGAACCCAATTGTGGCGGATTCTTGCACAAACTTGGCCGCGGCCAACGCGCGCTGAAGGGTTGGTTGGATTGCATGCAGGCGCAAATCTGTTGCGCTTCTTTCCAGCCCATGTTGCTGGCACGTTGGGTGGCCTCTTGCAAAATATTTTCAGCCTCGCCCGCGTCTCTTGCAAGCAAGATGGCCAAGTTGACCGCGTTGATAAACGACAAGGAATCGCACTGAAGCATTTCCGAGCGCGCTTGACGCGCCACGCGTTTGCGGCTGGACATTTTTTCTGTTTGTGGATGTGACAACAGGCTTTGCAGGGCCGCCGCTTTCGCGCTGGTGCGCAGAGGATCTTGACCCACCATGACATTGCGCATGTCCTTGGATTCCAAAACAGAGCACCACTGATCCATTGCGATATCAAATTGCCCCTGCTCCGCCGCAAGATCGCCCATGCGCAACGCGATCGTGGCGTTGTGCGCGGCGGAAGTCGCTGTGTTCTTGGCAATGGCGAATAATTTCGCGCGCGTGTCCAAGTCCATGTCCTTCATGCCCAACACATCAAGCAACCTGCGCAACAATTCATCACGTAAAGCGTCGGTGTTGGAGTCGCTTGTGTTGATCGCGCTTGACATGGCCTTGGCTCCATCCAACATCAATTCGGTCTTGCCCAAGGCGCGGCCAAATTCAAGCAATGCCATTCCATTGCGGGGATCGGATGGATTGTTTGCCAAGCGATCACGGAGCAAGCGCTCCCCTTGCGTGGCTTGCATGGAAAGCGAAACACGTTGCGCATCCACAAAGGCAAGTTGTCCATTCTGCAAGGACACATTGGCGCCGGCTTGCAGAGGACACTCGCCTAGCGCGCGCCCAGAAGCGGGATCCAGCAGTATCACCTTAGTTGCAAGCGGCACCGCGAGCAGTGGCTGGCCGTTGAAATCAACGCCCAATGCGCACTCCCCACGCACGGGAATTCTTTCGCGCAACTGATCGGACAATTTCCACAGCGTGCGGCGCGGATCATTGATGTCGATTGCCACAACATCCTCGCCAAGAAGATACAGCCGTGATTGATCCGCCAATATCGATCGCGCCGCGGGAAGTTGCTCGCTCACGCCAAGCATGACTGACCACTTTGTTACTCCGTCATCCGCGGACATGCACACGAGTGTGCTTTGATCGGGCTGAATCCAGAACACGCAACCGTTGGCCACAACGGGTGATGGAAGTTGCCAGGGAGGATTCGCCGAGCGTGGCTCGCGAAGCGGAGCGCTCCAGCGCCGCAACCAAATCACATGGCCATTGCTTGTATCTATTCGCGCCACCACTCCCAAACTTGTCGCGGCAATGACATCGCCATTCAGTTGCGTGGGAGAACTTAACGGCCGCGAAACAGCCAGCCGCACTCCGCCGGCCGCGCCCAATGAATTGGCCCAACGCAACGCGCCCGTGTCGCGCTCGAGCGCGATCAACCACGCCGCGCTTTCAAGGCGCACATTACTTTTTCGCGCCTGCACAACAACCACATCATTGATAATCAACGGATCGCCGTGTGGAAATAAATCGGCAAATGCATCAACGCGCGCCAATCGATCCAAATACACCTCCCAAAGGCGCCCGCCATTTTGCAGAGAAAGCGCCGTGATTTTTGCAAGCCCGGATCGCTCCTCCGAAAGCGCGTGCCCTGGAAGAGTGACCACAAAATCATCCACACACACGGCCACGGCAAGATCGCTGGGGGCCAAATTGGCGCGGTCGCTTGCCGAGCCAACCGTTTCTTGCCAGCGCATGGATCCAGTTTGCAGATCAAGCAAGCGCACAGTGACGCCGTCGGCGACCAACAAACCTTCGGGCGTGAACCTTGCCGTGCTTAAAAGCGCGGAGCCATTGATGGCCGCGCTTTGCTGTTCACGAAGCTGGGATTGCGGATCCACCAGCACGAAGCGGCGATTGAGCCAGGTTTGCGCGATCCACTCGCTCCACAGCGGCCGCCACTGCGCCATGTCCACAACTTGGTCCGGGGAAGTTGCGTTGGCGGTTTGGGATACAACCGAAGGCGCGCTGAAGCTGGCGATATCAAGCGCGGATTTTTCCAGAAGAATTTTTTGTTCAGGCGTTCGCAATGGATGCCGCAGGGATTTTTCAATCCACCGCCGCGCGGAATCCACTCGACCTTGATCAAGCGACTGCTGTGCCAACGTCATCATGGCCTGCAACCCCGCGGGCGTGAGCGATCGAAGTTGCGCGACTTGCAAGACCTCGCCCTGATCCAATCGCCGCTGGGCCACAGGAGTCTCCTCGCGCAACCAACTTTCCATGACCACTTGGTTGCTCAATAGAAATCGCTCGGCGGCGTCGAGCGTGTTTTGAAAGCGGTCGCTGGAGCCATCCCATGGAACCAATTTGTTTGGAAATCGATCCATGGCTTCTTGCAGTGAGCGCGCGCTTTCCGCTGGATTATTCATGGCGGATTCACGCGCGCGAAGCAGTAATTCCGCCGCGGTGGGACTGGTGTCTATGGTCACCGGCGCGGATTCCTGGGCATGCGCCCACTGCGTGATCAACACAATGCACACGGCGAAGGCTGTGGCGATTTGAAATTGCAATTTATGATGGACGACACGGGGCACGCCTAAACGATACATTGCAAACATGTACAAGTGCGCACCCGCACAAGCCAAACTTACATTGGCCGTAGCCACGGGGCGCGCTTGGTTTTTTGCCTTGGCGCTGGGATGTATTTCCAGTCTTGGCGCCTGCACCACTCCACCTGGTATTTCCGTGCTGGCCGTGGACGTGGTTGAAGTTGGAAGCACCGCCAACCAATTAGCCATACGCCTGCAACTGACAAATCCAACCAAGGTTGCAATTCGAATTGACACATGGAATTATTCCGTGCGCGTGCGCGAAGACCAGGTGTATTCAGGGCAATGGGTTGCCGCCATAACTATTCCACCAGAAAGCAGATTGTTGACGGCGATTCCAGCGGTGGTGCCAATTAAAAATCAGCCCGGACCTGAATCACCTTGGAGCATTGACGGATCGTTGCGCTATTTGGAAACCAGTCGATTCAGCCAGCTTTTGTATGACCTTGGGTTGAATCGTCCCAGCGCGCCGTTCACTGCTTCAGGACCGGGCATGGGTTCAGGCGGAACCATTCCAAGCGCGGGCTGATTCCATTGTGGAACACAATTCAACGCGTGATTTACAAACTGCTTGAATGTTCAAGGCTTTGATGACGCTGTGTTTCAACATTTATTAAATGTTGATGCACTCCAATGGCGCGTGGGTCGGTGGGATCCAACTGCTCCCAACGAATTCGCTCATACGTTCCATCGCCGCGCATCTGCCATGATTGACGACAATCATTCAAGCACGTTTGAATCACATCCCACAGCCGAGCCCGATGCTCCAGAAGCAAAATGGGAGTGGCCGCTTCAACACGCGTTTGCAAATTGCGATACATCCAGTCGGCGCTACCGATGAACATTTCGCCGTCGAGTGGATTTTTCTTTCCCGCTTGGAACCAGAAAATTCTGCTGTGCTCCAAGAAACGCCCCACCACACTGCGCACGCGAATGTTGTCGCTGAGACCGGGAACGCCTGGTCGTAAACAGCAAAAACCACGGACAATCAAATCAATTTGAACGCCGGCTTGGCTGGCGCGATAGAGCGCGTCCATGATGCCGCGGTCCTCAAGTTGATTCATCTTTGCGATAATGCGGCCCGGCATTGCGGGCTTGGTGAGTTCAATCTCCCGCTCGATCAACTGCACGAACCGTTTCTTCATGGCCACCGGCGCGATTAGCAGGCGAAGATAATCGCGCTGACGGCTTCGACCGGTCATGTAATTGAAGAGACCCGTCAGGTCCTCGGTGATTTGCGCGTCGCATGTCAACAAACCAATGTCCTCGTACAACCGCGCGGTCTTGGAATTGTAATTGCCCGTGCCGATGTGTCCGTAGCAACGAATGCCGTCGGACTCTTGGCGCACAACCAACGCGGTCTTGGTGTGGGTCTTGAGTCCAACCACGCCGTAAGCCACGTGCACGCCCGCGTCCTCCAACTTTCTCGCCCAACGAATATTGCGCGCCTCGTCAAAGCGCGCGCGCAATTCAACCAACACCGCAACTTGCTTTCCACTTTCGGCGGCCTGAATGAGGCTGGTGATAAATGGACTATCGCCACTTGTGCGGTACAAACTTTGCTTGATGCAAAGCACTTTTGGATCTTTCGCCGCCTGCTCAATAAAGTGCTCGATGCTGGCTTCGAAACTTTCGTACGGATGGTGCAACAACACGTCGCCCTTGCGAATTCGCGCGAAAATATCGTAGTTTCCATGGCCAACCTGCGGGGGCTTCAGCGGAGTCCATGGGCTGAAATGAAGCGGCGCATCATCCAAATCCGCGATCTCGTTCAGCGCTCCATACTCCAACAGTCCGTCAGCCTCATAAATATCCGCCTCGTCAATTTCTAGTTCGTCCATTAGAAATTTAAGAATGCGAGGGTTCGCATCGCTTGGAATTTCCATGCGCACCACGCGGGCGAATCGGCGCTCGCGCAGTTGCTGTTGAATCGCCTCAAGCAGATCATCGGCGTCATCGTTGTCGCTGTCAATCTCGGCGTTGCGCGTCACGCGAAATGGAAGCACCTTCAGGATTTCCATTCCAGGAAAGAGCTCGTCTAAATTATGCTCGATAATGTCTTGCAAAGGAATCCAACGGCGCGTTCCTGGCACGCAGTACAAGCGCGAAGGAATCTCGGGCACTTTCACGCGCGCAAAAAGTTGCTCGCTCTCACCGGGTCGTTGCAACATCACGCCAAGACTGACGCTCATGTTGGAGATGAATGGAAACCGATGTCCTGGATCCACCGCCAACGGCGTGAGGATTGGAAACACATTGTGGCGAAACCACGCGCGAGCCTCGTTCTGCTCGTCGATGTTCAGCCCATCCCATTTCAGAAGATCAATTTGCTTCTCACGAAGCGCTGGCAAAAGCTCATTTTTAAGCATGTTTGCCTGGGATTTGGCCATGGTGACAACGCGCTCGCGAATACCGGCGAATTGTTGCGCCGGTGTGAGCGACTCCACCACCGGTCCGGCGCGCCCCTGCTCGATCTGGTCGCGCAAGGAACCCACGCGCTTCATGAAAAACTCATCCAGGTTGCTTGAGAAAATGGAAAGAAAACGAATTCGTTCCAACAACGGCGTTTCAGAATCGTTGGCTATGTCCAACACCCGGCGGTTGAATTCAAGCCACTCAAAATCACGGTTTAAAAATCGCGCGGGATCTGTCAGAGCCGTGAACGCGCTGGAAGTTGCCGCGCTAGAAGTTGCCGCGCTGGCATCGCTTGCCGCGGGATCAAGTTGAATGCGGGTGCGTTTCAACGCGCCACCTGATTCGGCGCGAAGCATGCTTCGCATTGCGGCGCTTCAACCACGCGGACTTCCTTTATACGCACACCACTGGGCAACCGCGCGCCAACTTGCTCCGCGATATGTCGCGCCACAAGTTCCGCGGTTGGATTGATCCGATCAAATGGCGCGGTCTCATTCAAGGAGCGGTTGTTGAATGGCTGAATCACCTCATCGAGTGAATTTTGCAGAAGATGAAAATCACAAAGCAATCCATCGGAGTCAAGCGTGTCGGCGCACACCGCCACGGTGACTTGCCAGTTGTGCCCATGCATGGGCTCGCGCACTCCCGCCATCACAATAGCGTGTGCCGCGGAAAATGTGCGTTGAATTCGAAGTTCAAACATGAAATTGAGTATATGGTCTGCCCGCGAATGTGCCGCAATATTGAATGTTTCACCGCGATGTGGAAATCGTTATTGTTTCATGATGAACTCCGCACCTTTGATGCTTAGTGTTTCCGGCGCTCGGGGCATTGTTGGCAAAACTATGACGCCGCAAGTGGCGCATGCGTTTGGGTTGGCTTTCGGTTCGTGGTTGATTGAGCATTCAAATAAAGCGCCGCATGTGATCACTAGCCGCGATGGCCGCGAAAGTGGCGCGGAACTTTTGGAGCATGCCATCGCGGGCTTGCTTCGCACCGGTTGCCGCGTGACGGATCTTGGCGTGGCCATGACTCCGACCGTTGGAGTGATGGTGTTGCACACGCATGCTGACGGCGCGCTGATTTCAACCGCGAGCCACAATCCAATTGAGTGGAATGGTTTCAAATGTCTTGACGCGTCGGGAGCCGCGCCGCCGGTGGTGCAAGCGAATGAAATCATTGAGGGCTTTAAAAAAAGATGGAATCCAAACAACGTTGAACGCGCGCCAACGCCGATGCATGACATGAATAAAGTTGTCCGCCAAACCGACGCGGATGAGATTCATGTGCGCCGCGTGCTGGAGTTGATCGACCGCGAAACAATTCGCGCCGCGAAACTGAGCGTGGTGGTTGACAGCGTCAACGGCGCGGGTTGCCGCGCGGTTGGCTTGTTGTTGGAACAATTGGGCGTGCGCCTTGAGCACCTCAACGGCGTGGTCACTGGCGCATTTGCGCACACCCCGGAACCAACCGAAGCCAACCTGCATCAACTCGCCGACGCGGTTGCAAAAGGCTCATTTGCCTGCGGTTTCGCGCAAGATCCAGACGCCGATCGCTTGGCGATTGTGGATGAGAACGGCCGCTACATTGGCGAGGAATACACATTGGCGCTGTGCGCCCTGCGCGTGCTTGAACGCGTTGGCTCTGGCGCAATGGCCACCAATCTCAGCACCAGTCGCATGATTGATTCTGTCGCGGCAAAATTTTCCGGTAGCCGCGTGTATCGCAGTGCCGTGGGCGAGGCGAATGTTGTGGCCGCCATGAAAAATTCCAACAGCGTGATTGGTGGCGAAGGCAACGGCGGAGTGATTTGGCCAAGCGTGTGTTGGATCCGTGATTCATTAAGCGGCATCGCGCTCACGCTTGAACTTCTGGCCACGCGCGGTAAAAAATTGTCCGTGATCGCGGCGGAAATTCCCGCGGTGTCGATGATCAAACGCAAACTTGAACTTTCGGGCATTGGTGGAATTGCGGCGGTACAGCCCGCGCTTGAGCGCGTGGCCGCGGCGTTTGCCGGCGCCAAAGTTGACACGAGCGACGGCGTGCGCGTTGATTTGCCAAACGGCTGGGTGCATTTGCGCGCCAGCAACACCGAGCCCATTATTCGCCTGATCGCCGAGGCGGCGACGGCGAGTCAGGCCAACGCCTTGGCCGACGAAGTGGCTGGAATCGCTGGATTGCCCGCGTAAATACAGCAACTTATTTTTGAAAGACCGCGGGCAATTTGCTTTCGCACATGACGTGCTTTGGTGGCGTGGTGGAGCAATCAATATGCACCATGAAAAATCCGCCACCTTTATGCTTGCGAACCGCCGGCCACATGATGTGCCGATCTGTCCAGGGAATATTTTGCCGCTCAACTTCGCTCAGCGCGACCCACTCCAACCGCCCCTCGTCGAATTCATTCTCAGGAATAAGCGCGGGGTCGATCAAACGAGTTGTCTCGAACAAGAAAATCAGCCAATGCACATGGCCTTGATAGCCCTTCTCGCTGACCACTCCCATGCAACGCACATCGTCGCTGGCGAGCGTGATGCCGGCCTCCTCGGAAATTTCCCGGATAGCGCATTCATGCGGACCCTCGCCCCGGCTGATTTCAAGTTTGCCACCAATGGGGCTACACATTCCAATGTTGGGTTGCTTCTTGCGATGCAACAACAACACGCGCCCCTGCTTGTCCCACAAATAGCATAAAACAGCCACTTTATAAGGCAAATTCTCAACGCTGTATTGCGCGGAATGAAGATCGCTCAATGCACCCTCTCTGTTTGAGATACGCCGCGCTGGCCTGACATCAAGCCAGCATGATGTAAAAGTTCGGCGATTATTTTTTGCGTTGCCGCGGTCGCGCCCACCAATGGCAATCGAACGGCGCCGCTGTCACGTCCCAAGATTTGCATGGCGGTCTTGATTGGAACTGGATTGGTGTCCAATGAAAGTAGACCCTTGGAGAGCGGCAAAAGTTTTTCATGGATCACGCGCGCCGCGGCGAAATCATTTTGAACGCACGCGTGAATCAGCGACTGCACCAACGCAGGCATGACATTGCTGACCACGCTGACCACGCCAATAGCGCCGACGGCCGCGAAGGCAAGCGTGAGCACATCGTCACCCGACAAGATTGGCATGGCACAGCGGCGGCGAATTTCTGTGGCGGATTCAATACTGCCGGTGGCCTCCTTGATGGCGACAATGTTTGGATGCTTGGACAAACGCTCCACCGTCTCCGGCAAAATTGCCACGCCGCATCGGCCAGGAATGGAATACAGCACAACGGGCAAGTCGGCCGCGTCGGCGACATGCATGAAATGCTGGTAAATGCCCTCTTGATTTGGCTTGTTGTAATACGGCGCGACATGCAACGCGGCGTCCGCGCCCAGCGCCGCGACCAACTTGTGCAACTTCACTGCGGTGGCGGTGTTGTTGCTTCCAGCGCCGGCCATCACCTGCATACGCAGTGACTTGGCGGTCTCCACCGCGGTGGCGACAACCTGCTCGTGTTCCTGCGCGCTCAATGTTGGCGATTCGCCAGTGGTGCCACACGGAACAATTCCCGCCACGGCGCCTTCGGCCTGCGCGCGGATTTGCCGCTTGAAACATTCCACATCAACGCGCGTTGCGTCGCTGGTGAATGGCGTGACCATGGCCGTCCAACAACCGGACAATGCGAGTGGTTTATTTGAACTCACTTGTGATTCTCCATCATGGCGGCTTTGATTTCGCGCACGGCTTCTTGCATGCCCACAAAGATAGAGCGGCTGACGATTGAATGCCCGATGTGAAGTTCATGCAATTGCGGCAAGCGGGCGACGGGCCCAACATTGGCCACATTCAGCGCGTGGCCGGCGTTCAGTTGCAAACCAAGTTCGCGCGCGTGACGAGCCGCCACATGCAACACGTCAAGCTGATGATCCGATTGCTTTCCAAGCAACGCGCCCGCCTGCGCATGCACCGCGTGAGCCCACGGGCCAGTGTGCAGTTCACAAATCGCGGCGCCCACTTTGCGCGCGGCATCGATTTGCTTGCGATCGGCGTCAATAAATAGACTCACGGGAATCCCAGCGCCCGCGAGCATGCTCACCACCTCGGTGAGCCAGGGAATTTGTCCCGCGGCGTCCAGGCCGCCCTCGGTTGTCAACTCTTGGCGCCTTTCCGGAACCAACATGGCCGTGGCTGGTTGCGTGGCGATGGCGAATTGCACCATCTCCTTTGTCGCGGCCATTTCCAAATGCAACCGCGTGGACACATGCTTCTTCAAGCGCGCCACGTCGGCGTCTTGAATATGCCTTCGATCCTCGCGCAGATGAACGGTGATTCCATCGGCTCCGCCAAGTTCGGCTTGCGCCGCGGCGAGCACGGGGTCGGGTTCGTTGCCCTTGCGCGCTTGGCGAAGCGTGCAAACATGATCCACATTGACGCTCAGAAGAGGCACGAACAAAGAGTAGCCGCTAAGATCAAGAAGAGATGAGCGCATTTGACCAACAACTTTCGTTGCTCAAAAAAGAAATGACCGTCCAAGGTCGCCGCGTGCTGGATTTATGCACGCAAGCGGTGGATTGTTTCTTTGACTCCGATATAGAGAAGGCGCGCGAAGTCATCTTGGCCGACGATGCCATCGACAAGGCCGATGTGGAGATTGAACGCGCCAGCGTGCCCTTGTTGGCGATGGGCCAGACCCAGGAGCACGCGATCCGCTCGGTGCTGACGATTGTGAAAGTGAACAACGAACTTGAGCGCATCGCCGACGACGGTGTGACCATTGCCGAGGGTGTGTTTGAAGCGCGTCGATTTACAGAACGAACTCCCGACACATTTCGCGTTATGGCCAACAGCGTTCTGGGCATGCTTCGCGACGCCACGCGTTCATTGGAACGTGAGGACGCCGCGTTGGCGCGCCAAGTGTTGCTATTTGACGACACGGTGCAACGCTTTAAAAAAGAGATTCTGCTGGACGCGGAAAATCAAGTTGCCACCGGCGCGTTCAGCCCCGGCTTCGCCTTCCGCTTGCTTGGCGTGGTGAAAGCTGTCGATCGGATATCGGATCACGCCACCAATATCTGCGAGCAGGTGATCTATCTTCGCCGTGGATTGATCGTGCGACATAGACCCGATGGCTGGAGCGATCCCGAATTGCCCCATGCATTTGGAGCCGATTCTGAAAATGAAAGTTGAATCTTGCCGCATGAATCGTTGTTGACCCGTGACATACAACAAAACTGGAAAATAAATTCAAATTGCAACCATGGATCGAATGCAACAAACAAAAGAACGACTGGATCGCGTTGGACAAGCGCATCTACTTATTGGCGCTGAAAAATTAGGCGCGCCCGAGTTAGTTCGCTTTCTTGAAGAAATACATTCCCTGCCGCTGGAGGATTTGGTCGGCATGCTGGCGCAAACAAGTTCGCAAAAATCCCGCGACTTGTCCGCGCTTTCGCCTCCCAACATCATTCATCACAACGGCGCAAATTCGCAGGAGTTTCGCCAAGTTGGCGACGAGTTGATCCGCCGCGCAAAGGTGGCGGCGTTCACCGTGGCCGGCGGTCAAGGCACCAGGCTTGGTTGGCGCGGCCCCAAGGGAACCTATCCCGCCACCGTGGTCACGGGCAAGCCGCTCTTTCGCGTCTTCGCCGAGCAACTGCTGGCCACCGAGCGTCGCTACAGCGTGCGCATTCCGTGGTTCATCATGACCAGCCCGCAGAACGACGCCGACACGCAAGCGTTCTTCGCCGACAATAATTATTTTGGAAGACACAAGCAGGAGCACATGTTCATTCCGCAAGGAATTGTTCCATGCACCGACGACGACGGTCGAATTCTTTTATCCGACGCGGGTCAAGTCGCAACCAATCCCGACGGGCACGGCGGCGCCATCCGCGCGTTGCATCATTCTGGCGCGCTGGCGGAAATGGCCTCGCGCGGAATCACACAGTTAAGTTATTTTCAGGTGGACAATCCGTTGGTCCGCGTGATCGATCCCGTTTTCATCGGAGCGCATGTGTCGGCCAAGGAATCCAGCGGCGAGATGAGCAGTAAGTGCGTTTCCAAGAGAAATGCCGCGGAAAAAGTGGGCGTGCTTTGTAATTTTCCAACTTCCAAAGGTGACCGCACCACGGTGATTGAATATTCCGATTTGCCCGCGCCCATGGCGCAACAACGCGACGCCAGCGGAGAGTTGGCGTTTGGCGCGGGGAACATTGCGGTGCATGTGATCTCAGTTCAGTTTGCGCAACGCCTGGCCTTGAGCGCGGACATTCAATTGCCGTGGCATAGGGCGCACAAAAAAGTTCCCTGCTTTGATCCCGCCACTGGCGCGCGCACTCAACCCGACAAGCCAAACGCGTTCAAGTTTGAATGTTTTATTTTTGACGCCTTGCCGTTGGCGCAGTCCAGCATCACTCTGCAAACCACGCGCATGGAGGAGTTCGCGCCGATTAAAAACGCCGAGGGCGAGGACAGCCCCGCGAGTAGTCACCGAATTCAAAGCGACCGCAATGGCGCGTGGCTTGAAACTTTGGGCGTGGTCATTCCGCGGCGAACCGACGGCAGTGTTGACGCCAAGATTGAAATTGGACCGCTTGCGGCGCTTGAAGCCAATGAGTTGCGCAATAGAACCACGATCAAATCCATCCGCCGCGGCGAAGAATTTGTGATGTGACGGCGCGCCTCACGCTGGCGTGGACGTGTCGTGAAAGCAAATATCTTTCACATGCATCGAGGGCGGAAAGCGCGAATTAGTGCTGGGCTTTGGGCAACCCAACGCGTCAAATCGCCGGCCTGGAGTGAATGCATCGCGGTGGTGCGCGTTGTGCCAAAATACAAGTTCGCCCTCTACGCCAGTCTCGTCGCGCACCAATAATTTCAACCCGGTCTGCGCGAGAATGTCGGTGCGCCTGACTTGCAAATTGCGCACCAGAATATTTGGCTCCGCAAATCCTTGACCAAATGGTCCAAGCGTCTGAAGGGCCTCCATGGTTTTTTTATCCCTGGACGCGCCGTAGGAAAGTTCGGCGTCAATTTCAATTTCTGGCTTTTGCACACCATCACGCATTTGCCTTCTGGCGGCGCTTTCAAAGTGGGTCGCAAACGCCTCAAATTGATCGAAGTGCATCGATCCCCCCGCCGCCGCCGCGTGCCCGCCAAAGTTGGTGAAAAAATTCGCGCAGTCGCTCAGGCATTCGTGTAAATCAAATCCATTTGGCGCGCGACCCGAACCCTTCCAACCGCTGTCACTGGGGCCAAACAACATCACGGGGCGCGCAAATTCCTCGGAAAGTCTGCCCGCGGCCAAACCAAGAATGCCGGGATTCCAACTTCTATCCGCCATGGCGATGGCGCAACGATCCGCGGAATCCAACTTTGTTGCTCGCGCTTGTTCGCGCGCCACTGTGACCATGTTCTTGGCGTTTTCCTTGCGCAAATCATTCAATTCATTCAACTTCTCAGCCATCTTTTTACAATCGATGGGGCTGTCGCTTAAAAGCAAATCAAGCGCTTGCATCGCATGTTCAAGCCGACCGGCGGCATTTAAGCGCGGCGCGATTTGAAATCCAATCACGCTGGCGTCCAGTTGCGGGCTTCTCAACGAGGCGCTTGGAATCAAGCAACGCAGACCCTCCACAGTTGTGCTTTTTAGAACCGCCAAACCGTTGGCAACCACAACACGATTTTCATCGATCATCGGCATGACATCCGCCACGGTGGCCACGGCCGCAAGCGGTATTGCCTCATTCACAATCCATTGGCGTAGAACTTGCGGAGGCGAGTCACCCGTGCGAATTCGAATCAAACGTTTGGCCACTTTCAGCGCCACCATCGCGGCGCAAATTGCGCGAAACGGTGTGTCGCCTAATTCTGGATGCGCGATCGCCCGACAGTGCGGCAACCGCACATTTCCATCGTCGGCGTAGCTCAAGCGATGGTGATCCGTGATCGCCAATTCAATTCCCAACTCTTTCGCGTGCAGTGCCTCCTCAATAGCGGATCCGCCGCAATCCACGGTGATCACGGCGTCAATGTCGCGCGAGCGCAAATCATCAAGCGCCTCGTTGTGCAATCCATATCCCTCTTTCACGCGGTGCGGTATGTATCCGATCGGCGCGGGCTGTACTTTGAGTTGACGAAACAAGCGGATCAAGATCGCCGTGGCGCAAATTCCATCGGCGTCGTAGTCGCCATACACCGCGATGCGTTTACCCTGTGTGATCCATTGATCCAACACGCGCGCCACATCGTCGGCGCCCTTTAATGAACCGGGATCATGCAATAAAGCCAAGGGCGGCTGATTGGTGGCGAACAACTGCGTGTTGCGCTCGCTCGTTAAACCACGACCGCGAATCACCCGCTCACGAAATGCGATGGATAGATCACGGGCCGTCGCGCGGGAATGCCATTTATATTTGGGAAATTCCACTCCGTAAGAGTATCCACCATTGCCTTTCGCAAAACACCTTCCTATGGCATACTCCCACACGCAACACAGGAGCCCACATGAGTCATCGATATAAGTGCATTCTTCTTTTTGGATCACCCGGTTCTGGCAAAGGGACTCAAGGAAAAATCCTTGGTGAAATTCCCGGCTTCTTTCATCTTGCGTGCGGTGATGTTTTTCGCTCGCTTGACTTAACAAGTTCGTTGGGTAAAAAATTCATGACGCATTCCAGCAAGGGCGAGCTGGTTCCTGATGAACTCACCGTTGAAATGTGGCAGAACAACATGAAGGCGCAAGTGTCGTTGAGCATCTTCAAGCCCGCGCAAGATTTATTGGTGCTTGATGGAATTCCCCGCACCGTCAGCCAGGCCAAGGCGCTCAAAGATCACCTTGATGTTCTTGCCGTGCTCCATTTGGTCTGCCCCGATGAGGCCGAGATGGTGCGACGCATGCGCCGCCGCGCGCTGAAAGAGAATCGCCTTGATGATGCCGATGAGAAAGTGATCCATCATCGCTTTGAGGTCTATCGAAAGGAAACCGAGCCGGTTCTTTCGTATTACCCCAAGGACATCATTCACAACGTCCCCGCCATTGCCAGTCCATCCATGGTTCTGATGTCTGTACTGGATTTGGTGGCGCCGATTCAAGACCACCACTTTCGCAATCCGCTCACCCAGTAAATCCGCCTATTTTTACGGAGTTTCTACCGCTGGCGATAAAGCTGACGCGGATTGCTCGCCAAAGCGAGTCATAATGAGTTGCGCCTCCAACACCCTCAACTGAAGTTGCATATTTTGCGCGGCGCGCGGATCGCCGGGGTCGGCTTTGTCCAAATCCTCGGCGTTGCCCAACGGCATGGAAATATCGATTGGTCGCTCGATCATTTTTCCGTCTGGACCAATCAACGGACGCCCCTGCGCGTCGCGCTCGGGGCGGCGCAATTTAATCTTCACTTCACGGCCCGGTGAATAATTCTGGATCGACGCGACAAGATCCATTGTGCTGGACACCTTGGTTGCGTCGATCTCCTCAATGACATCGCCGGCACGAAGAAATTTTTCGGCGGGCATGCCAACCAGCGTGGCTTGAATCACAACTCCCGGTCGATCAAGCGGAGCCGCGCCCATGCGAATTCCAAGCGCTCCACGCGGCCGCTCCAACACGCGCCGACATGCCGCCGCAAGCAGACGGCCGCGCGCCTCTTCACTGAGCGTCAATCGATCAAGCACCGCCCACAGAGATGGATCGGAAAAACTTGGATCGAGCAACTTTTGCGACGCCGCCTGGCGCACTGCAAAAGATGGATCATCCAGTTTGGTCAACAACGCCAACAACTCGGGTGGCGGCTGAACACTTGCCAGTTTGGGGCGGGACATGGACTCCACAATGGCGCGTTCCTGAAACCTATCTCCAAATCCACCACCAGCGTTGCGCCTGGCGTTGAGCATTTGCGCGGCTCCATCAATATTCACATTGCCCTTGTTTGGCTTCACCAATGGCAAGCGGTTTTGTTTCTGTACAGCCTGATTGTCTGGCGCTTGCGTCATGTCCAATGGCGGTTGCGCATCTTGAGCCGTGGCACTGCAACACATCAACATGGCCAAGAAAAACGCGCGAAAGTTTTGCGCGCAATACATGGCCAATGTCATGGGTGATTTCATGGCGCGCAATCCGACAGAATTATGCGCGCCAGATTGACCGCGTTGCTTTGAATCCACAAGGCGCGGCGCAAGATCAACGCCAACATTTTGTCGCCGGGAATAATGGCGAACATTCCAGATTTGGCGATTGGGATGGATGCTTCCGCTATGCACGCCTCGATCATAAGCCATGGCACCATGCGCACCAATTTCAACAACGCTCCAGAGTCAACGCTGGCAATACCGCGGGTAAATCCCAGCAATAAAGCCTCATCAAGCTCATGCGGCCAATTGTCGATGGCGCGCGATGGACCGGCGCGCACCGAATACTGCAAGAGACCGTTGGCCACATCGGCGATCGCGGGGACAAGGCGCGCGGAGTCAAAATCAAGCACGCCTGAAACACGCTCGCCATCAAAAAGAATATTTCCCGGATGCCAATCGCCATGCACCACTTGGCTATCAAGCTGGTCGTAGCCAAGATCATCCACTTGCTCGGATGCGTGCTGATACAAGTTTGAAAGTTGTTGACACAAGTCCATCAAGGGCGATTGCGCGGCATGTGGTTGCTGGGCAAGCACCGCCGCGGGCACTCGGCGCAGGGCCTCCACCACGATCAAGTTGCCGTGAAAACAAGATGCCTTCACATTGCCGTGCCACGGCATATTGAAAGCCGCGTGGTGCAAAGTTGCCAACGCGCGGCCGGCCTCGCGCGCCTGATTGGGCAGGCGCCGCCAACGCTCTCCGCTTAAAAATAAAAATAGTTCATAGATGCCACCCTCGCAAACTTGAAACGTGGATTGATCCCGCGCCACCTGCACAAGCGCGATTGGCAAACCGGCATTGCCCGCGGTGAGCATCACTTGGTGGGCAAATCGAACCCGCTCAATGTCGGTCGCATGCGACTGCCTGCGCTTTAACACAAATGTTCCACCCTCGCACACCACGCGCGACTTTGAATTGGTTCGACTTCCACCGGACATGGTGGCGATCTCTTTCACAAGACCCACATCCCAGTGCCGCACAATTTCGTTCACCTGATCCAGTGACAATGTTTGCGCAAGCGCATCACTCCGCATTCGCGGCTTGCTCCTTGATTCGATCAATCGCGGTCTTCATTTCCACCACGCGCTTGCTGATCTCATAATCGGAGGCCTTGCTGGCGATGGTGTTGGCTTCGCGCAACATTTCCTGCGACAAGAAATCCAGCGCGCGGCCCACCGCATCGGGGCGCTTGGGATCAAGAAGCTGCGCAAATTGCCGCAAATGGCCATCGAGACGATGCACCTCCTCGGCAATGTCACTGCGCTCGGCAAAGGCCGCCACTTCGCGCAGTAAATCCTCTTCACGAACGGTGGCGCCAACTTCCGCCAGCAATGTTTGCATTCGCGCGCGCAATCGCTCGCGGTACAAGTTGGCCACATCTGGAACGCGCTCGGAAATTTCCTTCAGCCGCTCATTCAGTGTCGCGCCAAAATTTATAAGTTGACCGCGCAAGGCCTCGCCCTCGCTCTTGCGCATTTCATTCATGTGCGCAATAGCTTGATCAAGCAATACGTCAATGCAGGCGCGCGCGGTCTCGCATATTTTTTGCGAGCCGTCATCAATGATCACGCCCGGAAGCGACACGAGCGAACTCGCGTCAAGCGAACCCTTGCGGCCATCGGGCATCACGCTTTCAAGTTGCGCCAAATAGTTTTTCAGAACTTCGGTGTTGATTCGTCCCGCGCTTCGAGCTGTTGAATCGGTGGCGCGAACAGTGAGCGTGACACTGCCACGGGCGACCTTGGCCGCCAACTTGGCTTCAAGTTCTCCTTCAAGCGGCGACAATTCGCTGGGCAAGCGAATCACTCCCTTAAAAAAACGATTGTTGACCGAGCGCACCTCAAGCGAAAGATGAAGGCCTTCGTGCGTACCCGCCGCGGACCCAAAGCCCGTCATGGAGCGGATCATGATTGTTGCGGAGGCGCAGGATTTGTGGGCGAAACTGGGGTTGGCGCCGCCGTTGGAGCACCCACCGCTGGAGCCGCAGTTGCTGGCGCGGATCCATCCGTTTTTGCTGGCGTTGTGGCTGGCGTTGTGGCTGGCGTTGTGGCTGGCGT
>CALFOZ010000209.1 GCA_937919205.1 uncultured Planctomycetia bacterium | reverse complement strand
TACATAAAGGACCCCAAGCATGTCGCAAAGCACAGTTCAGGTTGGTAAAAAACTCAAAGCCATGGTTTCGGAATTAAAAGATCTTCGCGTCGTACGCCGAGATTATGAGAAATTGCTTGAAACCCTTCATGAGTTGGGACTCTGCGCCAAGCGAAATCTTCGCAAAGCCAATCAATCAATCCACTCCCGCGGGCGTAAACAAAGACGGGCCGCGATATCGCAGTACCAACAAAGAATTGTTGGAGCAATACAAATTGCTAGCCAAAAAACTTCCCGCGCAGTGGAGCACACGCGACGAAATTTGCACAGCCGCTGGTCTTGATCCCAAGGCCGTTGATGTGCCATTTATGTGGCTAATTCAAGGCGGTAAGGATGAGAATAAGAAAGTGATGAAACCACTCTTGCAGGGCAATGGTCGTCGTGGCTTGGGTGGCGCATACAAGAAAATTTAAATTCTTTTTTAATATACAAACGGCGCTCGATACTTTTGTATTGAGCGCCGTTTTTTTTCATCAGCCATCACAATGCATTGGATCAATGATCTGTAACGGGAATTCCCATGCCACTGCGATTTGGTGCGGCGGGGCGAGGCGGCATCTTGAATGGATGATCCTTCAACGCTTGTTGCATGACTTCAACGGCCTTCTCAAGTTGCGGGTCACGGCCGCCACTTGCAAGCCCGCCCTTCATGAGCGCGGGATCATCGATCACTTCAATATCTGGATCAACGCCGTGGCCTTCAACGCCCCAAGTGCTGTCGAGTTTGTAAAAACCAAATGACGGAGTGCTGATGGAACCGCCATCGATAAAGCTTGGATTACCGCTGATTCCAACCAATCCACCCCAGGTGCGAGTGCCAATGACGGGGCCAAGTTTTTCCTGCTTGAACAGCCACGGAAACATGTCGCCACCAGAACCGGCAAGACCGTTGATGAGCATGGCTTTGGGGCCTTGGTGAGAATCGGGTGGCCAGATTTGCTCGCCCGCATCGCGGCGCGCCCACGCGTTGGTCGCGGGGCGGTTGATCATTTCAATGAAGCGATTTGGAATTTGTCCGCCACCATTCCAGCGCTCATCAATGATCAACGCGGCCTTGTGGCGATTGCCTTGGAACTGACGCACTAAATCATTTTGTCCGTCGACGCCGGTGTTGGGAACGTAGATGTATCCAACTTGGCCGCCACTTGTTGAATCAACCCAAGCGCGGTTGCGCTCAATCCACTCGCGATAGCGCAGTGAGGACTCGTTGCCTTGGGTGCGCACGGTCACAATACGTTCGGTGGCATCGCGCTCTGGTTTTTCCGAAACGGTGAGCGTGATTGTTTTTCCTGCAAGGCCATCAAAGGCGGCCCATGGATCAAGCGTGGTATCGACGGGTCGACCGTTGACTTCAAAAAGATATTCACCTGGCTTTACGCCAGCCGTGATCAGTGGATTGCGCGCGTCGGTGTCCCACGGCGCGCCTTGCACCATGTGTGCAAAGCGATAGATCTTTATGTGATCGGTGGTTTCAAACAACTCCCAGTCCACCCCCAACATGCCGGTTGAGGCATACATGGGTGGCGTTTCAATGTCGCCCGGGCCCAACAAATAGGCGTGACCCACATTCAATTCGCTGATCATTTCGGCGATGATCCAATTCACATCCTCGCGGGAATTGGCGCTTTCCAGCAGTTTGAGCGCATGTTCACGCTGTGCCTTCCAATCCACTTGGTGCATGCCTTGGTCATAAAACCAATCGCGCATGATGCGGTTGGCGTCAACGACAATTTGTTTCCATTCGGCGCGCGGGTCAAGGTCCATTGGCATGGAATCGGTGATCACAGTTTTTGATTTCGCGTCGGCCGTGCTGTCAACAACCACCGCACCACCTGCGCGGGGCACCAACAATTTTTTACGGTCGGCGGACATGTCAAAGCCATCGCCGTCGGTAACGTTTTTTTCTTTCTTCTCCTTGTCGGTCAAGTCAATAATTTTTATGCCCTCTTTGGAGCGCGCAAAAAGAAGCAGGTTCTTGTCATTAAACGCAAGCGAGCCGTAGCCGCCTGATTTCATAGGAAGAGCGACCGCGCGATTTTCGAATCCGTCCAGATCAATTTGAATCGGCGCGGCGGGTTCAGTTTTTTTGTCGCCATCTTTTGTGTCGTCGGACTTTTTCTCTTGCGCAACTTGTATGGTTTCAGTTTCGGATTTCGCCGGCGGATCATTGGGCTCGCGCTCTGGCGGTGGGGCTGGCGGATCATCTGAATCTTTCGGCGACGGGCCGTCATCTTCGTCGTCATTCTCTTTCTTGTCCGCGTCTTTTTTGGGCGCATCTTCCGCGGGCTTATCCGTGTCTTTTTTGGCGTCCTCTTTTTTATCGCCGTCTTTTTTTCCCTCGTCCTTTTTCTCGCTTTGCTTTTCCTCCTCGTCGCTCTCGGCGGCCCACGGCATCTTCACATCTTTGCGCAGTGGAACCAGAAATAACTGCTGGGCGTCGGTGTAAATCCATGTGGAATCCAACGCGCTGTAGGTGGGGGAGAAAGTTCGTTCGCTTGCAAACACAAGGAAATCGCCTTTGGAATCGAAGGTTGGAGTTGAATCCGAGAACATGCCCGAGGTGACGGCTGTTGATGTGCCCGTGGCCACTTCATAAATGTAAATCTGTGGCGTGTCACGATCAAGCGTGCGGCGCGTGTAGGTGATCCACGCGCCGTCATGGCTGAAGGATGGATTGGGAGTGCTGGCGCGCGGATCGCGGTCAACCAACACGCGCGAGGTATCGGCAAGCGTGACCAACCACAACGAACCAGTCTTGTCGCCGTAGGTCAACTTCTTTGAGTCTGGACTCCACGTGATCGACTCCTTGAATGGACCGCCGTCGGTTGTCAGCGCGCGCTTCTCGCCCTTGCCCTTGGCGGGCATGACATACAACTCGTACTCGCCAGTGGAATCGTCAAAGAAAGCAATACTTTCGCCGTCAGGACTCCATGCGGGCGAACGCTCAGCAACACCACTGCTGTGCACCAGCAATCGCGGCGAACCATTTTCAGTTGGCAGAGTCCAAATGGCGCCACGCGCGGCAACCACAACGCGCTTGCCAGTTGGACCAATATTCCAAGATTGAATTTGTTTGGAGGCATCAATTGTGCGATGCGCAATCTTTGGTCGATTGCCTGGAATGGCAACAGGGATTGCGTGAGCTTGGGCGTTGGACAAATCCAGCAACATCAACTGATCGCCTTTTTGAAACACCATTTCGCCTGGGCCGGCAGTATGTGGGCCGATAGCCGGCCAGCGAACATCCTGATCGGTAAAAGAAGTAACTTGCTCTTTTTTCTGCGTAATTATGTTGTATTTCCACACATTCATGCGGTGGCCTTCGCCCTCATCGCTTAGGAAATACAGCCAGTCGCCGTGCCACATTGGAAATGAATCCACGCCCTCCCAGGTGGTCACGCGGCGACTTGTTCCGTCCTTTAAGTTGTAAAGCCAAATGTCCGTGGCCATGCCGCCGCGGTAGCGTTTCCACGTGCGAGTGTCGACGGAGTGCGGCGTGTAGGCCAACCATTCGCCATCCGCGGAAATGGAACCGTTGGCGCCGTATGGAACTGGCAACGCTTCCGGCATTCCACCAATGGCTGGAACACGGAACAAGCGCGTCATGCGCGCCAGACCACTGAGGTCATTCGAGGAAAAAATCAGCGAGCCGTTGTTGGTCCACTCGCACAGATTTTCCGTGCCAGGCTGATGCGTGACGCGATACGGTTGTCCGCCGCCCACAGGCAATGTGTAGATGTCACGGTTGCCTTCATAGCCGCCAACAAAGGCGATTGTTTTTCCATCCCAAGAAAATTTGGGCATGCTTTCGGAACCGGGCGCGCTTGTGAGCGGCCGCGCCACTCCACCATTTTTGTCGACAAGCCACAAGTCATTTGCGAATGTAAAAACAATATCGCTTGGGCCAAGATCCGGGTAGCGCAACATGGATGCGGGCGGCGATTGCGTTGGGGCGTTGTTTGAATTTGTGCTTTGTGAAAAAGTGGCGGCGCACACGGCAAGAATGGTGACTAGGAACATGCGCTATTTGTAGCCCGAACTATTGAAAAATGCGCTTGGACGCTGGGCAAAAAATCAAATTATACGATGGAATATGTGAATGCAACTCAAATCGCGCGCGCGGTAGCGCCACGTTGGAGATGATTGAAACGTGGCTTAGTCGGATTCGATCGGCTCAATATCAATGCCCGATTCAATCAACGCGTCGCGCAATTTCTGCAATCCGCGGCGGGCATGGGTTTTGACTGTGCCCAGTGGCAAGCCAGTTGATGTTGCAATTTGTTCATGGCTACAACCGCATTCAATAGAAAGGTGTAGCACTTGCTGTTGCTCGGGGCGAAGTTTTTTTAAGGCAACCTGCGCGATCGCGCCGGCTTCCTTTATTTGACAACGCGGCAATTCATTGCGGTCCAATTCCACATCTTCAATGATTGATCCTGGCGCGGGACGGCGCATGCGCTGGCGAGTTCGATCAATCAGGCGTCGGCGCGCGATGACGGAAACAAATGTGCTTTCGCTGGCGATGGTTGGATCAAAGCGATGGGCCGAGCTCCACAAACTGATAAAAATTTCTTGGACAACATCATCTGCGTCCGCGGCGTTGGAGCAACTGCGTCGAACCAGCGACCAAATAAGTCCGCGAAATCGTTCCATGCAGGCAAGCATGGCTCCAGTGTCACCAACGCCAACGCGTTGCAACAGCGACAGCGGTTCAGCAACCACTCGCTTCACAGAAATTCTTGGCTTGACCGAAGTTTTCTGCATATTTCAATGGTACCTCAATTGAGAAATAAATCCCTATTTGGATTTAACGGCTTTTTTCGCCAATTCCTTGGTCTAGCAGTGCCGCCACGCTCCAAGCTTGCCCGACGCAACCGCCCGCATTTTGCGGTAGATCACCATCAGCGACCTCGCAGACTTGTCCCAGACAGCCGTGGCGCAGATGTTCTTGAAATTGTTTTTGAATTTCATCCACACGCTTGGCGTTGCCCAGTGTTCGCAGTGCGCAACCAAGCGGCGCGATGAGCCACGGCCACGCGGTGCCATTGTGATACGCCTGGTCGCGCACTTCAACGCGGCCACCGTAGCGACCGACATAGCCTGGAGAATTTTTTTCCAGCGTGCGTAGTCCATATGGAGTGAGCAAATCTTTTTCAACGCGCGCCACAATTTTTTGCGCGACCGCAATTGGAATGAGTTGCACCAAAGGTTGCACGGCGAAAAGTTGATTGGGCCGTTGCAATGTGTCAACGCCTTGGGGACTGTCAAGCGTGTCGGCAAGTTGATCTTGATTGTCGTTGATATAGCGCGCGAAACTTTTTTGCGCCTTGGCCAGAGCGGTGCTCCATACGCTGGCGTCTTGCTTTTGTTGTGGCGCCCATTCAATCAGCGTTGCCAGCAATCCGCACCAAAGAGCGTTAATTTCAACTGGTTTTCCCATGCGCGGCGTGATCACGGTGGCTCCAACTTTGGCGTCCATCCAAGTCAGTTGCGTGCCAGGATCGGTGGCCATAAGCAATCCGTCGGCGGGGTCAACGCGAATTCCGTGGCGCGTGCCTTTGGTGAAGGCGTTGAAAATATTTACAAGCGTTGGAAATAGATCGCGCGCCAATGTGAAGTCGCCCGAGGCGTTCACGGTGCGCCGCGCGGCGCTTGCTAGAAGCAGGGGCGCGTCGACGCTGTTGTCTAACCACGGTTCACCAGGCGATGGAAAACGATTTGGAAGTAAGCCATCTTTCATAAAGTGGGCCAAGGAACGCAGGATGGACGCGGCCTCATCAAAGCGGCCGGTTTCTAAGCAAAGTCCTGGCAATGAAATCAACGCGTCGCGTCCCCAATCCGCGAACCACGGATACCCCGCGATAATGCTGGTGCCGCGCGCGCCATTTGGAAGCGGGCGCTCCACAATGAATTGATCCGCGGCCAGAACCAAGCGCGCGCGAAACGCATTGTCTTGCGCTTTGGCCAATGCGATGAACGATTGATCGCGCGCCGCGGTGGCTGTCATGATGCGCGCGCCTTCGCCCGTCGGCTCCGCGCGCGTGCTTGCGGTAAAACCGCGTGTTTCGCCTAGGTTAAGAGATATTTTTAGAATGCCAGCGCAACAGTGCGCGTCCACGCAGTCGTAGCCGCACGCTTGCTCAACGGGCAAAAAATAATCGCCGTACCACTCGCCATCAGCCACGGCGCTGGCGCCATCAGCTTGCAGAAAAACATCCTTGCCCTCGCCGCTTGCGTGGTCAATGCACACATGAAGCCCGCGCTCACATGCTTGAATGCGCGGCGTAAATGAATTTGGTTTTATCAGTTGATCATGCGGCCGATGATTCACCATGCATTTCAATTCAAGCTCAAGCGCGTCACCGCCGATGAGCGTGAGCGTAATCGCTGTGGTATTGCGTCCGTGCGCCATTGAAATACGCTCCTGCAAATGAGCGGCACCAATCTTCCATTCACGCACAACAATTGATCCATCAAGCCAGACGCGTGAAAGAGACGCAAGTCCCGGCGCGTCCATGCCACTGCTCCATTGATTGGCGGACAATGGTGTGCGCGCGCCCTTGGTGATGGCGGTGATTTCAACTTTGGAAACCAGCATGGTGCGGCCAGCCGGCGGATCGGTGGCCGCGATCAGCACTCCATGCCAGCGCCGCTGTAGCGCGCCGCTGACAGTTGCAAACGCGTAGCCGCCAAGCGCGTTGGTGCTGAGCCACTCTAATTTTGCCGCACTTTGCGCGTTGGGCCAGGCGCTTGGACCCAAGTCAATGAAGGGGTTGGATATATCTGTCATGGTGTTGATTTCCTAGAAGACATTCATGGTTGCCACATGCGCCAACATGCGACTTGATCGCGCCCATCAACGTGTGATTACTTTTTCTTTTCAGACTCGCCGCGGCGTCGTTGCAATTCGGCGACCACAAACCCAGACATGTAGCCGTCCAAAACTTTCTGCGGATTGCCAACTTCAAAGCCCGTGCGATGGTCCTTGACACGGTTGTCATAGAACACATAACTGCGAATTTGATTGCCCCAATCGCGCGTAACTTTTCCGCCGGTGGCCGTGGCCAACTCGCTGGCGCGGCGCTCCTCCTCTAGTTGCTCCAACTTTCCGCGCATGACATTCATGGCTTGCTTTTTATTTTGTGATTGATCGCGGAAGGTGCTGGCCACCACTTGCAAGCCAGTTGGAATGTGGTTGATGCGAACCGCGCTGGCTACCTTATTCACGTTCTGTCCGCCAGGACCAGAGGCGCGCACAAACGCAATGATTTCAAGGTCTTTTGCGGGAATTTCTAGATCAGCGTCCTCGAATTCGGGGGTGACATCAACGGTGGCGAAACTGGTTTGTCGCTTGCCTTCAGCGTTGAAGGGGCTCACGCGCGCCAATCGATGCGCGCCGCGTTCGCAACTCATGTAGCCATAGGCGAATGGACCAGTGATGCGGTAACCAACTTCGCTCACGCCCGCCTCATTGCCGGCGATGCGATGCAATTCCTCCGCCTTCCAACCCATCTCGCTCCAGTAATACAAGTACATGCGTTCCAACATGCCGGCCCAATCTTCCGCTTCGGTGCCACCGGCGCCAGCGGTAATGTCCACAAAGCACGCGCGATGATCATGCTTGCGGCCAAGCAAGCTTTGCGTTTCAACCACAGCCATGCGTTGTTGCAATCGAAAGAGCGCGGCGTCGGCTTCTTTCAATAAATCTTTGTCGCCGGATTCTTTGGAAAGTTCGTAGCCAACTTTCGCGTCCTCAAAATCCAAAATGCATTGCTCCAGCGGTTCAATTTGCGAGCGCACAAGTTTAAGTTCGTTGATGACAACTTGCGCGGCTTTCTGGTCGTTCCAAAAATCACCCTCGCCCATTTGGCGGTTCAATTCCGCGCGCTCGCTTATTTTTCTGGGGTAGTCAAAGAGAGTCGCGGATGGCTGAAATCCGCGCCTCAAGTTCATCGATCACTGGTTGATGTGCATCAAAGTTCATAAAGTGAGTGTAGCGAACGCATTCGAATTGCTGAGTGTATCTTTCTGTTTATGCAAGTTTCGTCACACATTAGTCGCATGAAGGAAAGCGCCACCTTGGCCGTTGCCGCAAAGGCCGCCGCGTTGAAGGCCGCGGGTAAACCTGTGATTGGTTTTGGTGTTGGCGAGCCCGACTTTGACACGCCTGTGAATATTTGCGAGGCCGCCAAGCAAGCCATTGACAAGGGCATGACGCGCTACGCGCCAACGCCTGGTGATAAAGCGTCGCGCGAGGCTATCGCCAAAAAATTGCGCGAGGAAAACGGAATTGCTTGCAACGCGCAGGACATCACTTTGACCGTTGGCGCCAAGCACGCTATTTACATGTCGCTGATGGCCATCATTGAGCCTGGTGCTGGCGATGAAGTGATTTTGCCAACACCCGCGTGGGTAAGTTACAAACCGTTGATTGAACTCGCCGGGGCCGCGTGCATTGAAGTGCCTTCGAGCGTTGTCACGAATTTTAAAATGACCGCCGCGCAATTGGAGGCGGCAATCACTCCGCGCACCCGCGCGATTGTGTTGAACAGTCCCAGCAATCCTTGCGGCACCGTGTACACAGTGAAGGAATTCGCCGCGCTGATTGATGTGTTGGCCAAGCATCCAAACATTACGGTGGTGAGCGACGAGATTTATGAAAAGCTGATTTATCCCGAGATTGAAGCGGGTTTGAAGCATGTCAGTCCAGGCGCCGACGCGCGACTAGCCGATCGCACAATCACAATCAACGGCATGAGCAAAGCGTACGCCATGACGGGATGGCGTGTGGGATATCTCGCGGCGCCAGGCAAGAATGGATTGCTTGCCAAGGAAATTATAAAGTTGCAAGGTCAGATGACCAACTCCATTCCAAGTTTCATTATGCCCGCGGTGGTGGAGGCCTTGACCAATTGCGCCGCCAGTGTGGAGACCATGCGTAAATCGTTCGCGGCGCGCGCGGGGTTGGTGTACGAATTACTGCGCGGCATCAAGCGATTGAATGTATGCAAATCAACCGGCGCTTTTTATTCCTTTCCTGAAATCCACGCGTGCAAGGGTTTGCAAACGCCCGCCGGCCGTGTGATTGACTCCGCGCAAGCGTTCGCTGAGGCTTTGCTTGAGGAACATTTTGTAGCCGTGGTGCCGGGCGAAGATTTTGGCGAGTGCGCGCGCGAAAATATCCGTATTAGCTTTGCTTGCTCGGAGGCGAACATTCGCGAAGGGCTTGCGCGGCTGGACAAGTTTGTCAATTCGTTGGCGTAATTGGCGCGACTTGAGGCGCATTCGCTTTCAGCCGCGCGGCGGCGTCCATGCTTTGCCGAACGCGCGGCGTGGCGAAGAGCATCAGGAAAAACACCGCGTACAAACCGCTTAAAATGCCGCGAAAAATAGGCATAGAAAGCCCAAGACCTGGCCAGCTGAGTATTTCAAGCGGAGCATAAATTGCCCCTGCGATGATGAGTGGAACACCCATCGCCAAGAACGCGGTGACACCGCTTTGAATGCCAAAGATGGCCGCGCCTAGCCATACTGCGCTTACTGTGCCAAAAATAATTGGAAGCAAAATTGCCCCAGCGCCTGGCGCAAAAATAGAAACGGCAAGATTAATAATTCCAATCGCGCTCCAAATACCCGTCCAACATTTCCATGGAGAGCCACCGCATAGAAACCACTCCGCGCCAAGCCATGACATTGGCACGCACGCACACGCAAGAATGATGTAGAGCGCAAGCCCATGTGGAGGCCAGTAGGCGGCCGCGAACAGCGCGGCTCCATTTGGTTTGGCAACTGGCGCAACTCCTTGTTGCTCAAACATGACGCTGGCGTATTGTCGACCATACAAGCCGGCGCGCTCCATGCTCCACGCCACAACCATGACCAACGCAATGGTTGCAATCATCACCACCAGCACCGCAAGCCCTCCCTTGAAATAGTCGCGCGTGAACAAACCGTCACTAGCGTCATTCACTTGCCCGCGCGTTCTGGCAACATGCGCGCCAAATCCAACAATGCCAAGCAACGCGGCGATGGAAAGAACAACGCCACTGCTGGCCGACCACGCCAGCACGAAGTGGCCAAAAACATCGATAAATACAGCGCTTTCTGAGGGAAATGCATTCGCGGGCATGGCGCACAAACCACCCAACGCTTGCGTAGCCATGTCACCCTGATGTTGCAACGACGCCAAATTGACGGCGTGAAATGTGTCGGCGGGGGTGTGGTAGCGCTCAATGGCGCCAGTGCATGCGATATTGATCCCAGTGTTGCCGTGCGCCAAGAACGCGCTGAGGTCGGTGCCGTTTGGCATGCGTCTATAAATTTCCACAAAGAACGAACTCATGACTGGATGCGTAATGCGCGGTGCGATGGCGTTGATGAGCGCCAAGTCATCAGAGCCCGTCTCAAAAAGTTGCGCTGGGCCATCTCCGCCACGATTGTCAATGTTGATGACGGCGCCAATCTCATTGGCCCACATGTGATTCTGCGCGAACAGTTTCGCGCCCAACAATCCGGCTTCCTCGCCATCGGTCACCAAAATAATCACGGGGCGCTCTGGCGGCTCTTGCAATGTCAACATGCGTGCCGCGTCCAAGCACACGGCCACGCCCATGCCGTTGTCGGAACCTCCGGGCGACACGGCCACGGAATCATGATGGGACACCAACAGAATGGCGGGCAGATTTGTGCGGCCCTCTTTGCGAATAAAAATATTCCGCAGAGTAACTTCGCCCAGCCCAGGAATTTTCACGGTGGCAATTTGTTCCTGCGGCGAGTACCCAAGCGAGGCAAAATAATCCTTCAGGCGCGCCACCGCCGCAATGTTGGCCGCGCTACCCACGGGACGAGGTTCTTCACCCAACACCAAGCGCGCCGCATCCAACGCTCGAATGGCGGAAAACATAGGGAAATCAGCAGAATTTGAAGCTATTGGCGGCGTGGGTTGCAAGCCATGCCACGACACAAATGAAATCGCCGCCACAATAACCGTGACGAATGCAAATACAAATTTTCGTTGCGGCCAACCAAGCTCAGTGTGGTTACAAACATTCTGCGCGAGAGAGTGATCGCGCGAATTTAAATTCACGTGGAGCCAACGGTCACCGGAACAGGCATGCCGCGCGGTTGATAGTTGGGCGCCAACGCAATGTTCAGCGGCAATCGCTTGCCATCTGGATCGCGCGGAATATTGTCCTGATCAATGATGCGTTGAATGGCCATGATGCCTTCGATCAACATTTCGGGCCGTGGCGGACAGCCAGGCACATACACATCAACGGGAATAAATTGATCGACGCCTTGCACCACGGCGTAGGTATCAAACACGCCGCCAGTGCTGGCGCACGCGCCCATGGAAATGACCCACTTGGGTTCCGTCATTTGCGTGTAGATGCGTTGCAACACGGGCAAACATTTCACGCTGACTCGACCAGCCACAATCAGCAAATCCGCTTGGCGCGGACTGAAGCGCATCACCTCGGCGCCGAAGCGCGACAAATCAAAGCGACTGCAGGCGGTGGCCATGAGTTCGATGCCGCAACACGCTGTGGCAAATGGAAGCGGCCACACGCTTGATCGACGCGACCAATTCACCACTCGTTGAAGTTGAGTGGTCAGAATGCTGTCACTTGGTAATGCTGTTTCAATGCCCATTGGATTTGTATCGTAGGGTGAGAAAAGACTTCAGACCAGTCGTTCTTGCATTTGGCTTTCAGTGCTGAAATTCTCGTACATTCGGTCCAAATGCATGAGTTGAAACAGGTCCAAAATTTTGTTTGTAGCCCCATAGGTTGCACATTTCATGCCGTTTTTCTTGGCGCAGTGATACACATCCACACACATCGCTAATCCCAGGCTGGAAATCAGAGGGATATTTGTGAAAGCAAGAACCACATACCGCCCCGAGCTCTGTGCGGCGCCAGTCTGAATTGCGGTGGTGATGTGTTGGGTGATACATTGAATTTTGCGCGCCTCAAGAGCCCCCGGATTGAGTTGCACAACAAGATGATGTGCAATGTTTAAAATTTCAACGGGGGACGAATTTGGTGTATGTGGGGAATTCATTATGGTACGTTTTTGTATTGAGTGATTGTAGAATACAAAGAAGTTTAGATTGAATTTTGGATTCCTCCTATGAAATATAATTATCCTGCCAGCATTTATATTCTTTGTTGTGTTGTGTGGAATGTCAGCGCGGCGCCTTGTAGTGCATCGAATTTCTGTCAGCCCTCTGGCCAAGCGGGCGCCCAGAATGACAAGTCCAATTCAGAGCCAACTCAGAATTTGGCCAAGGATTCAGCCAAGGATTCAGCCAAGGATTCAGCCAAAGACTTGCTACCAAACTCCAATTCGGGGGTACTGCAAGAAACACAAAAGTTACTTCCCCGGTTTCAAAAAAGTGAAACCAAGCACTACGCGATTTTGTCGGACTGTTCCCCACAAGACATCGCAATGGTTGGAACATTGCTTGAGGCCACCTATGTCAAATACCACGAGGTGTGTAATTCGCTTGGGTGGAAGCCAAATCTACTGCGCCACAAACTTGTCGCGGTGCTCTTTCGTGATCAACGTAATTTCAACGACTTTGCCATGCAGGTGGACAAGGTCAACAAATCATGGGTGATGGGGTATTACAGTCCGCTGGCGGATCGGCTAGTTTTTTTTAAATCTGACAGCGCGGCGGATGTTAAAAAAGTTATGGCTGATTTAAATGCGCAAACTAAACAGGTGCAAGAAATTGGAGCGGCGCAAAAATCACCAGGACAGGCGCTTCGACCGAATCAAGAAGTTGAACATGTTCAAAGTCAATTAGCCGCTGAGAAGGATCGAATTCAAGATTCCACCGAGGCAATATTTGTGAGCACCGCGGTGCACGAGGCCGCGCACCAACTCTTTTTCCATACGGATATTCAGCGCTCTGGAGTCACATATCCACTTTGGCTTGCCGAAGGACTTGCGACCAATTTTGAAACCGAACGCATCAACATCGTGTTTGGATATCAAGTTGAAAACTGGCGCAGGCGCGATGCTTTCAAGCAGGTCTTGCTGAAGGACAGCATTATTCCTTTGGAAGTGTTGGTGACCCAGGATCGATTCGCCGATGGCACGGAATCCAACGAGGCGGTGGGGCATTTCTACGCGCAGGCCTACGTGTTGACCAATTGGTTGTTGCGTGAGCGCCCGACGGAATTAAGCCTGTATTTAAAGGCGCTTTTAGATGGCTCATTTGCGGATGCCAAATCGCGCAAGGCCGAATTTGAATTGATCTTTGGTCCACTGGCGCGCCTAGAACGCAATTGGGTGCGATACGAAAGCCGGCGTGAAAAAGATTTTCTCATATCACCTTATGGCAAGCGTGTCTTACAGAAATTATTTAACAAGCCGGTCGCCACCGAGACAAATCCCAACACTGCGCCAATTGTGCCAATCACGCCAACTGCGCCGCCATCAAAGAGCACACAACCCTAGCCATTCACATAACCATTTACTTACGATTGGTTACCATGAAGGCATAATGAAATTTCGTAGCAGATTTGCACTGATTGGAATAATTGTTGTGCT
>CALFOZ010000208.1 GCA_937919205.1 uncultured Planctomycetia bacterium | reverse complement strand
CCGATTCGTGGTTTGAATTGATCATTTGTGCCCAAGCATGTTGTAACCCCAATGCCAGACGCTTTCGCATTTGCCTGCCTTTTTTCCAAACAACAAATTTTGTCTTATTGCCCACCGCGCTGGTGCATGCAAGCGACCTGTTTGGTTTGCCAGTTCCCACTTCGCCAACCATGAGTTGTCGAACGTATGCGGGCGGTTTACCCAGCGTGAATGAGATTGCCGCCAAGTTGCGCGCCGCGCGGACTCCGTAGTTGAATGCTTGGCAAGAGCATTTAAATCAACACTTTCTATACACGCCAGACAAGATGTGTATAGAAAAGTGAGGTTTTCTATATATGTTGTGCAGCCATGGCGCCCAGACACAAACCTCCCCTTACCTAAACCCACCAAAAACCCCAACCTTTCCTCTACCATCCACCCTCACCTCACTCACCGCGTCGCTAAACGCACTCCTAAATCACACCACCCCCGGGGAACCCATATGGCCGTACTTGTAGAAGCAATTTCTGTCATCGTCCGTCGCCCAGCTATCGACGAGCGCTTCAATGGTGGCTGGCCGGCATTTCTGCAAGCAATCCCTAACCAAACGGGTTGCCTAGACAAGCACATTGTCCGCGTGGGTTTCATGTCACCCGATGGTGTCCACGCATTCGTGACCATGCTTGAGCACGAAGGCTTGATCTTCATTCGCAACCGCGAAGCCGTTGATATTGCCATTGTGGATCAGATGCGCGGTCCCACAGTTCCCGCGCCGTGGCTGACGGTTGGAAAGATTCAACTCTCTGATTCAAAAATAAAAGTGGACGCATGCTGGCTTACCGGTCAAGCGATTGATGGGATCTCACTGCCTCCCAATTGGCAATTTGATGGCTCGATGAGTTTCACTCCTGGCTTTTTCCCCACAGGCTCCGTTGGCGACCGCCTGAAATTTCTGCGCCACGACAACAATGTGGACGTGTATCTAGACCTGAACACCAACAAAGAAGTTTTTGTGGGCCGACCAGTGATTCAAGGTGACAGCGAGGGCGCGCTAGAAACCCAACTTCAGAAAATCTGCCAAGAAGCCCTGGGTTTAGAAACAAACATGGAGTACGCAACCGCAATGGGCAATGAGGATGCCGCGTCATCGGTGGCTGGGCAGATGCAAAAAAAATTATTGCAGGTACAAAGAATTGTCGCCAGTGCCGGCCAACATATGGCCAAAGCCCATTTCACTTACGGCCTGATTTTGCGGATTATGAAAGATAAAACAAAGGCCGAGCGGGCGTTTCGCAAGGCCAATGATTTGCAACCAGGCGATCTTGCCACGCTACTAGAAATTGTCCGCTGTTTAGGCGAGCAATCAAGGTCCCGCGAAGCCCTGCCGTTTGCCCGCAAGGCCAGCGAGGTTGGTCCAGCCGATGCCGGCGCATGGGGCAATCTGGCAATGTGTCTTATTCAATGTGGCGAGCGAGCGGAGGCTTTGAAGGCGATTAACTTTGCCCTGGAGCTAGACCCGAATGACCAAGTGAATCAACGCATTCGTAAGGACTTTGCGGGGTTCTTAAATTTGTGAGCGGCTAACGACGAGTAAATTAATGTCAAAATTAATCCGAATTTATAGTGGTCCATACAACAAGGCGGCTATTGAACGCAATCACGCCGTAATCATGTCGCTCATTCCAAAGGGATATGTAACGTTTGCACCAAACCAGTCGCAGGGGCCATTTGACCGCGAAGGAAATTGGCGGCCAAATTACGATGTGTTGGTCAGCAAAATAATTGGCGATACCCCAAACAGTTTGCATTGGGATCCATTTAAGAAAATGAGCGATGCCATTCGCCA
>CALFOZ010000207.1 GCA_937919205.1 uncultured Planctomycetia bacterium | reverse complement strand
GCGGGATAGGCGTGCTTGTCGCACTGCGCGCGCGGGCCCCACACCGCTGGACCTTTGGACGCGTTGAGCACGCGAAATTGAATGCCCGCGTGATCGGTGGCCTCCGCCATAATGCCGCCAAGCGCGTCAATTTCCCGCACCATTTGTCCCTTGGCCAGACCACCAATCGCCGGATTGCAACTCATGGCGCCAATGCGGGTTGGATCCATGGTGATTAAAAGCACGCGCGGAGATTTTTGCGCACCATGTGAATTGGCCGCGCCCAACACGCGCGCGGCGGCGCACGCGGCTTCAACGCCGGCGTGTCCGCCACCAATCACAATGACATCAAACGATTCCATTTCACAAGCCTAGCGAACATTCGCGCGCGCAAGAAATTTCCGTGCTTACAATCGCCGCATGTATCACACCATCAAAGTTCGTCGCGCCACCAAGCCCGTCACCGTAATCTGCGTCTTCGCTGGCGACAAAGTTGTGCGCGGCTCCAAGCATGCCGCCACAATTGAGATTGCGTTGGCGCATCCTGGCTTCCGTGGCGACAACGGCGAGGTTGTCGCGGCTGGAAAAAATATGCTGGCGCTTGGATTGGGCGACAACAAACAATTTTCCCTTGACAGCATGCGCGTGGCGGGCGGGCGCTTGGTGAAAGTGTTGGCGCGCATGAAAGTGACCGCCATCGATGTTGAACTATCAGCGCAAGTGGACAAGCGCGCCACCGCGCTTGATGCCCTTGGCCAAAGTTTGGCCGAGGGAATTGCGTTGGCCGCGTGGCGCTTTGATTATTTCGACGGAAAGGCCAGCAAGAAGTCCACAAAACTTTCGCAACTTGATGTGCATTCCTCGGACAAAATATTCCTGGCGGGCTTGACGCGCGGCGTCACCATTGCCGCCAGCGTGAATGAGGCGCGCAGAATGGCGGCCACTCCGCCCAACATTTGCAATCCAGATTGGGTGGCGCAACAAGCCAAGAAAATCGGGCGCGCCAGCGGCTTACGCACGCGCGTGATTGGCTTTAAAGAGGCGCAAAAACTGGGCATGGGCGGCATTGTGAACGTGGGCAAAGCCGGCGCGTCCAAGCCGTGCATGATTGTGTTGGAACATCGGCCGCGCGCAATTTCCGCGCGCGTAAAAACAGAGCACATTGTTCTAATTGGAAAAACAATCACCTATGACACCGGCGGCTATTCGCTGAAGGTGAACAACGGCATGAAGGGAATGAAGTACGACAAGTGCGGCGGCATGGCGGTGATTGGCGCAATGCAAGCCATCGCGGCGCTGAAGTTGCCAATTCGCGTGACCGGCATTTTGCCCACGGCGGAAAATATGGTTGGCGGCGACAGCTACCGGCCCGACGACATCATCACCATGCACAATGGAGTCACAGTTGAAGTGACCAACACCGACGCCGAGGGTCGCTTGGTGCTGGCCGACGCGCTGAGTTTCGCATGCAGTGATTTGAAACCCACCGCCATCATTGATCTGGCAACGCTGACCGGCGGCGTGGTAGTTGCGCTGGGACATTTTTGCGCGGGATTATTTTGCGAGAACGACGCGCTGCGTCGCCGCGTGAAAGACGCCGCCGCCGCCACGGGTGAATCCGTGTGGCGCTTGCCGCTTTGGAAAGAGCACCGCGATTTCATGCGCGGGCAACACGCGGATTTAATCAACAGCAATCCTCAGCGCTCGGCGCACCCGATTCAGGGCGCGGCGTTCTTGAGCTTCTTTGTGGATGAATCCGTGCCGTGGTGCCACTTGGATATCGCGGGCGTGGCCAACTCAGATAGCAATCAGGATGTATGCGCGGCGGGCCCAACTGGTTGGGGCGTGCGGACATTGGTGGAGTTGCTCACGCGTTGGTCAAGCAAGTTGTAGTCGCACGTGTTGCACCAACTGCGTGGCGCCATTGCCGTTGCTGGAAAAATTTTAATGAGCGCGTGGTAGTTGCGCGCGTGGTAGTCGCTCACGCCATCACCGTGTCACGCGGATTTTGGCGCAGCCGGATCGTGACCATTTTCAATCATGGCAATCTTGGCCAACCGCCGCTCATGGCGGCCGCCATCAAACGCCGTGCGAAACCAAATGTCCACGATGCGTTTCATAAGCGTTTGCCCCAACAAGTCCGCGCTAAGGCACAGAACATTGGCGTCGTTGTGCGTGCGACTCAGTTGCGCGCTGAGCTCATCCTGCGCCAAGGCGGCGCGAATTCCCTTGATTTTGTTGGCGGCGATGCACATGCCAATTCCAGTTCCGCAAATTAAAATTCCACGTCCGGCACTGCCATTGGCAACGGCGCTTGCCACATGCCACGCGGCATCCGGGTAATCGCACATTTGGCCGCCGCAATCGCCGAGCAAATTGACTTCGTGACCGTCACTGCGAAGTTGCGTCATCAATGTCTGCGCCACTTGATTGCCGCGATGATCCGAACCCAGGACAATTTTCATGCTGGCACCTGCGACGCGTTCGCAATGCATGCGGCGTTTGTGGCGCGCTTCACTTGCGCCGCGAATGTTGTTCCCACAATCAATTTCATTGACGCTCCATTATTTCAAATATTCCGCAAGTTGCTTTGGAATCACTTTCATAAATCGCACCGAGAGCGAATCGTATGCGGCCTGGCCCTTACCAATCGGGTCCTCAATGTCGCCCTTTGGATCAAGCAACACAATGCGATCCTGACTTTCATCATGATCCACCAAACGCCGCGCGGCCAACAAGTGGCTTTCGGTCATGACAAAGGTCACGTCGGCTTTGCGAATCATAGCCGCGGTGACACGCTTGCTGTGGCCGTCATGTTTAAGAGAAAGTTTTTCAAGCGACGACCTGGTTTCACGGCTGATTGGCAATCCGTCGCCCGCGGATAAACCCGCACTGGCCACAAAGATGTCCTTGGACAGGCCAGTCATGGAACCCTGCTCAATGACGTACTTGGCAATTGACTCGGCCATTGGTGAACGGCAGGTGTTGCCGGTACAAAGAAAGAGCGCCGTTTTCATGGGGCATGAATGGTACAGCAAGATGACTTGCACTCGCCATGCAAAAGTGCTGTAGCATTTATGTGCGCCCTCGTAGGGCCTTCAACCGAGACCCACCGTGGAATTCGTAACATTTGAAGAAGCGTGGAGCCTGCTTCGACGCCTTGGCGTGACCAAGGTGACGGACGCTTCGAAAGAAATGCGATTTGAACTGGCCGACTCCCCCAGTGTTGTGGTGATTGATGTCGCCGCTGATGATCACCCTGAAATTAAATCGTTGCCACACGAGGTGCGCCACGTTGCGCGCAACGCCATTGCGAATTTTGTGGAGGCCTTGGTGCACAAGATGCACCTGCAACGCACCTATGTCATTCCGATTGGAAAGTGGCGCCAGATATTTGAAGCCGTGAGCCACGGCATGGTCAGCAACGCCGCGTGGCGTGGCGTGGACACATCGGCCAGCGTGGAGTTGAATACGCGCGATCCACTGCAATTTAATTTGGCCGACGCGCACACCTTGCGCGACTTGATCAAAGTTATTTTGCGCGATGGCCGCGGAATTGAGCATGGAATTACGTTGTGCAGTGATGGCGCGCCGATTGTGATAGAGATCATGCCCGCGGGCGAAATGATCATATTTGTGGGCCGCCCCGACTTGGCCAAACAGTGCCAAGAGTTGCTGGCGCACGTCAAAGCGGACTAACTGCGCGCGCTCACATTATTTTTGCGTTGATGCGGCGCGGGTCATGCGGCGATTTCTTTTGCCTTGATTCGGCGCGCACAGCGCCAATATTTTTATTGTCGGTGATTCGACGCGGGCGGCGCGAAGATTTTATTTTGCGTTGACGCGGCGCGGAAATCCCGCGTGGCGCTCTTAATCCACCGCGATCAATTTCGCGTTGTTGCCCGAGGCATCAACTGCGCACGCCTCTTGCTCATCTGCGGAAAGTTGCGCGCCATCAAAATGAAAGCGCGCTCCACACCCAAGGCATTGAAAGTGCGCCGAATTTTTCTGAATGGGACCGGTCCGGCACGCGGGGCAACGATTCTTTTTCAACGCGCGGCGCGTCAAGATTCCTTCAATGCCGGAAAGTGTTTCGCCAAAGAACACCACAAACGCCAAACTTAGCACACTGCCGATGACCAACACCAACGCGCCTAAGGGAAATGAAAATATGCAGATGAAGGCCAACAAGAACGCCCCCATGTAGCCAAACAGCACCACAAATGGAAAGACGCGATTCACGGCTCGCAGTAGGCGAAGAATCATGTTGCAAGCGTAGATGCCGCGGGCTTGCAAGTCGACTGATCCAAAGCGTCAAACACATTTTTTTCTGTTGGTTACACTGCAAGTTGGGCTATTCCAGCCCGTGGACCACTTCTTATGGCTGACCAAATGAAATTGATTTGCGACCGTGCCGCCTTTGTCGAAGCTGTGCAGATTGCCGCCGCCGTTGTGGCGACACGCGGAAATGTGCCCGCCCTGCTTTGCATCAAGTTAACGGCGAAAGACAATCGTTTATACCTGCAAGCCGCCGACAAGGACATCGCGCTTGAAATTCCCGTGGCCAGCGTGGATGTGAAATCGCCAGGCGAGGCGCTTGTGCCGGCCGAGCGCTTGTCGCAAATCGCTCGTGAATGCGCGGGAACAACCTTGGCGTTTGAATCCAACAAATCTATTTTGTCCATCAAGGCCGATGGCATGCGCTTTAATGTCAACGGCTACGACCCGAAGGAATTTCCCGCTCCGCCCCAGATAAATTCAAAACCTGAATGCACTGTCAGTGCCGCGACATTTCGCAAGTTGGTTGGTCGAACTATTTTTGCGACCGCAGTAGAAAATAATCGCTACGCCATTGGCGGCGTGTTGATTGAACGCGTGGGCAAGCGCCTGCGACTTGTGGGCACCGACGGTCGCCGCTTGGCGGTTGCCAAGGGTGATTGCATCTCCGCCACCGAAACCGATTCATCCGTGATTGTGCCCACAAAGGCCCTGAATTTGCTCAATCGCTTGGCGGTTGATCCAGAGGATCCAATTGAAATTGCCAAGGCCGATGGCCGACTTGTGTTCACCATTGGCAGTGGCGCCGATTCTGCGAAGATGGTGACCAGTTTGATCGAGGGAACATTTCCGCCGTTTGACGATGTGATTCCCAAGGAACATGATCGCCGCGTGACATGCAATGTCGCGGCGCTGACCGCGGCCGTGCGTCGATCAAGTTTGTTGACCAGCGAGCAAAGCAAAGGCGTGAAGATGAATTTCACCGCGACGCAGTTGACACTGTCGAGCAGTTCGCCAGATGTTGGCGATTCCGAAATCACAATGCCACTTGAGGGTTTCCAAGGCGAGCCCATCGAAGTTGGGTTTAACCCTGGCTACATTGTGGACGCTCTTAAAATTATCGACGCGCCTGAAGTCACCATTGAACTGAAAGCCACCAACAAGCCCGGCGTGCTTCGCATTGGCCAAGAGTTCACCTATGTCATCATGCCGCTGAATGTTTGATTTCGATTTGAAGCAAAAATAAAAGAAGCCCGACCGCAAGGCCGGGCTTCTTCTTTTTTACAATGAAAAACCCAGTAAATTAGCCATTTTGACTTTTGGCGTACTTCACGCCACAGCCGTATGACTTGGTTTTATCTGGCGAAACTTTCTCGCCAGCCTTGAGTTGTGTCAGTGCGTTAATGACATAGTTGGTCTTGCCTGGGGTAGAGCCACGATCGGAACTGTCATCAAAGGCGCCGCCGTACACCAGCGTGCCCTTTGAATCAATCACATACACGGCGGGCGTGGTCTTGGCGTCGAACATCTTTCCAATGACTCCGCTGCCGTCAATCACCGCGGCGTTGGCCACCACTTTATTGTCGGCCAAATAGGTCGCAGTTGCCTTTGGATCATTGGCGGTGTCGCCAGTGCTGTTGACCATGACAAACACAACATTGGGATCAATCACTTTGGCGTCGGCGATCATTTTGGTGACCAAACCAGCCTTGGTAATTCCAGCGCACACTGGGCAACCTGGATTGACCCATTCCATCACAACGGTCTTGCCAGAGAAATCGCTGAATTGCATTGTCTTTCCATTGACATCGGTCATGCTGAAGTTTGGAACTTGCTCGCCAACCTTCACGCGCTTTTCCTTGGTGTCGGTGGCGGCGGCGGCCTTGTCATGCTTCTTGTCCTTCTTGGTGTCGTCGGCCATGGCAAATGTTGCGGCGCCAAACAACAGGGCGCAACCAGTGAGCAACGCGGTAAGACGTGAGTGCTTCATGAAGTGAATCCTTTCGGGGGTTGGTGAAAAAAAAGAAACTGAACAGAAAATATTAACTTCACAGTATAGCCAGCTCGGTGCGGTCAACTGCTCTGCGCAACGCGTCCGCGTTTAGGGCTGGGAAACTTGCATGTTCAATGGAAGATGAATATTTTCGCAATACTCACCGCTTGATTGGCCGAACAGAAGCAACCCATTGAACACAAGGGGCTTACCGAGAGCATTGTGCGGCTGAATTTCTAGTGGAATGGTGAGCGTGAACTTTTCATTGGCCACGGTTGCAGGAAATGGTCCCGCGGACTGCAGAGATACGCCGGGCATAACCGCGGGAATACATTGCACCGCTGGCGCGGTGTTGGATGGGGAGTTGGGATTTGTGTTGGGCGTGGAAGCGGCGCTTGTGGCGTTGATAGCGTTTCCACTGATGGTGATTGTTTGATCTTTGATATTGAATGTCGCCACCGAGCCCACGGTTGCAAGCGAGCGACCAAGACGCGCCAAGCCCGCCGCGGGAAGTTCACCCGTTGCCGCCGCAAATTGCACGCGCGCCTGGCCAACGATGCAACGCTCTTTGCACACCATCCATGAAAGATCAAATGAACACGCTGGCGCGGCGACACCGTCGGGCCCCTGCATTGGTAGCAACCATTCCCACGAAGTGTCATAGACAAATTCCGTGTCGTCTGGAGTTTTTAGAATTGAAGGACGCGGGAAAATTGGCTCCAACAACGTCCATCCATTCACCGCTTGCAGTTGCGCCAATGGCGGCGCACCGCTGTCGCCAGGATTTTGCCAATACATGTGCCAGCCATTTTCTATTTCAAAGCGCACCACCGCGGCGGTTTGACCGCTGGCAAGTTTGACCCAGCCCGCCGCCGTGGCCTTCACTGGAGTCTTGTCTTGCGCGCCCGCGTTTGCGGTGTTGAATGCGCCGGCGGCTTTCAACATTGGCGTTGTTGGATGTGCTTGCATGGTTGCCACAGCGGGCTTGTCATTCAAAAATACTTGCCAAGCCGCGCCAAGCATGCATACGGTCAACACTAGAAATCGAAAGCGCATGATCATTGAATGAAAGCATAGACATGTCGCAGAACGTTTCGCGCCGAATTGAAGGCGCGCGACGCGGAAAATATGTACCCTGAGTTGCCTTGCGCGCCAAATGTGGTGACAATCAACGCATGAGAACCTTTGCCATTGTTTGTCTTGCGCTCTTGGCGGCTTCCGCGTGCACCAAAAGCACCAGCGATAAAAATATCACCTATGTGACGCCCTTTAAAGCCGTTGAACTTATGAATAATCCTGGGAGCATGCTTCAACGCGCGCCGCAGAGCGTGTGGGTTGATCCACGCAGTCCAGAAAAATACGCCGAGGGCCACATTCCTGGCGCGATTAATTTGCCCTTTCCGCGCATGACCGCCGAGGCTGGGTTGGTGCTTGGACGCTACGACTTGTTCGTGGTCTACGACACCTCGTATGACGACACCATTGGCAAGGCGGCAAGCAAACGCTTGATCGAGTTGGATTTCAGCGACGTCTACACGCTTGAAGGTGGCCTGAAGGCGTGGACACGCGATGGCAACATGCTTGAGACTGGATTTCCGGCGCCACCAAACGAGCCTGCGAAAGCGCCAGCACCGCAGTAAACATGAAGTGAGGCGCGAAATAGATCGCCATTTTATTTTCACAACGAATTAAGTTCATGGCCCAATGATTTGTGGTTTCAGTTTTGCAAAAGAAATTTATTGATGCAATGCAATGCATTGCAATTGCAGTTTCGCAAAAATAAATTAATTCTTGAAATGCGCCGCAGTTTCACGACACAGTGAATTGCCCTGTGGGATTTATTCCAGCGCCGCGGCGCCGGAAATAATTTCCGTGAGCTCGGTGGTGATTCGACCCTGACGCGCGCGGTTGTAACTGCGATGCAAAGATTTCGCGATTCCAGAGGCGTTGTCCGTGGCGGCCTTCATGGCGATCATGCGCATGACATTTTCGCTGACAATGGCGTCGATAATGGCTTGAAACAAACTTATTTTCACGGCGCGCGGCAGTAAATCGTTCAACAATTGGCCGGCGTTTGGGCTGAATTCATACAGCGCCTCGCCGCTCTTGGTGTCGCTCTTGCCTTCACTTTTTGCCGCGGCGGCTGGCACGCGCATGGGCAGTAATTGCATGGTCTCTGGAACTTGCTTGCTGTTGCTGACAAACTTCATGTACACAATTCGGCAGACGTCGTATTGACCCGCGAGATACTCGCTCATCAAACGCTCGGCCAACGGCTCCACCATTTCAAAAGTAGGTCGATCACCAAACTGGTGCTTCTGCGCGACTGGAACTTTTTGAAACTTGAAAAACGCCGTGGCTTTTTTGCCGATGGTTTCAACAACGCTTTGAGCGTTGCGACTTTGAATATCCTTCAATGCGACCAGCGACTTGCGCAGGACATGTCCGTTGTAGGCACCGCACAATCCACGGTCACTGGCGATGACAAGCACAAACTCTTTGCCGGCTGGCTTGGCGGGCGGCAAGCACAGCGGATGACTTTCATCACCGGCGCGCGCCGCCACCTCGGCCACCAATTCTCGGATGCGCTCCATATATGGGCGACTAGCTTTGGCGCGCGCAAGACTTGCGGTGAACTTCGCCGTGGCGATCATCTGCATCGTCTTGGTGATGCGTTGAATCGTTCGGACAGCGATCATTCGTTTTTTAATTTCGCGGATCTGCGCCATGGGGCAAGAAGTTTAGCGAATTTTTGGCGGCGGGCGCGCGCGGATTTGTGGTTAGGAAATCTTCATGCCGTCAAAGCCAAGGCGCATGCCGGTGGGGAGCGTTGGATCGAACTCGCCGTGCAAAAGATCATGGGTCATATGCACAAAAATTGTTTGTTTTGCCGCTATTTTCTCGGCAGTTGCAATGGACTGATCGCATGTGAAATGCGTCGGATGGGCGCGCGGGCGCAACATGTCCAGAATGAGCGTGTTCACGCCCTCAAGAAACGGCCAACTCTCGTGCGGAATGTGGTTCACGTCCGTGCAATAGGCGATGGGAAACAGCGGATCGGCGCTTGGCGAATCAAAGCGCCAACCCAGAATTGGAAGTCGGCCGTGCATCAGCGTGAATGCTGTGGCGGAAATTCCGTGCAAGTTCAGTTGCGTGCCGTGCCCAACGCGCTGTTGCGTGAGCGAGGCCACGAAGGAATCATTTTTATTTTCCTTGCGGAAAAAAATGTGGCGATAGACGCGCTCAAGTTGCTCCCATGTTTCATTGTCGGCGTACACGGGAATTGGCTGGCGCATCAAGGCGTTGTAGCGGCGCACTTCGTCTAGGCCAAAGACATGATCAACATGTCCGTGCGTGATCAGAATGGCGTCACAGCGATCAATGCCCGCGCGCAAACTTTGCTCGCGGTGATCGGGCGGAACATCGATCAAGATCACGCGGGGCTGGCCAGTTGCGTCGGTAAATTGCAACATGGCGCCCGTGCGCAAACGCTTGTCACGCGGGTCGGTACTTTGACACGTGGCGCAGGCGCAACCAATCACGGGCACACCGGAACTTGTGCCAGTTCCAAGCAATGTGAGCGCGGCGTTCAGAGTGTTCACAAGAGTTCGCGCCCCAAGACGTGTTGTAAACGCACAGTCATATGGACCGCGCCGAATACTTGTGTGAAAACAAAATCATGTGGCATGCCCAAATTTTTTGGCCACTGCAAAATCATGTTGCAGTGCGCTCAGAAATTTTGGGCGACAGAATTTCGCGCAAGTGAGCGACCACGGCCGCGGGATTACCTGCGCCACACACCGCGCCACTTACGGCCACACCGCGGCAACCCACAGCGGTCAGTTGTTCAATGTTTTGCGCAGTAATTCCACCGATCGCAAGATGCGGCGCGTTTGGATAATGACGAATGAAATCCGCCACAAGCCCTACGCCGCATGGCGAGCGATCAGGCTTGAGTTGCGTTGCAAAGATGGCGCCCACCCCGCACACATCGGCACCTTCCGTGACGGCGGCCAACGCTTCAGCGGCATTGTGCGTGCTGGCGCCAATGAGCAAATTCGTGCCAGCAAGTTTGCGGGCGTCGCGAATGGACAAATCCCCCGTGCCCAAGTGAACGCCGTCGGCGCCGCAGGCAAGCGCAATGTCCACACGGTCATTCACAATCACACGCGCGTTGACGGGTTGCGCCACTTGCATGATTTGTTTCACGCGCTCGATCAGGTCGCGGTCGGACATATTTTTCTCGCGCACTTGAATCATGTCGGCGCCGCCATCAAGCGCGCCGCGCAACACATCCATCCAAGGAAGTTTGCACAGCGACTCGCTCAGCAACACGCACACGCGCGGCTGAAAGCGCGCGGACGAACCAAACGCAAGAATGGCGTCGCGTTCCAAGTCGTACATTTCGTAGCGCATGGCGGCCATCTGTTGGGCGAACGCGTCGTCCATAATTTTTCCAACTTCCTCAAGCGTTCGCAAAGCCTCAATTACGCGCTTGCCCGCGGCCACGGCCACGGCACGCACATCGCCACGTTGAAATTCTTGCGGAGTGTGCACATGTTGACCGGCGTCGCCCGCCGCGTCGCGATGGGCCTCCAACAATCCCGCGGGAAAACGATCAAATCCTGCGCGCAACTGATGGCGCAACGCCTTGGCGCGGCTCAATAAATCCGCATGATCAAGCGAGAATCGAAGCACATCCTCGAGCGTTCGCAAGCCTTCGCGCGCGCGATTTCCCGCGGCGTCAATAATTCGATGTTCACTTCGCATTCAGCAATAGTACGCAATCCGCGATGCAATTTCATGATGAAGTTCATGTCCAAGGCGCTTGCTCTGAACACTGAGCGAACGCAATCTAAAAACAAATATATTTTCACATATGGCGCAATGCGCCGCCGCGCCCTATTGTTAGCGACATGTCCGACACAGCAAACCGCCGAAGCTTTTTGCGCCACTCCCTTGTTGGGCTTGGCGCGTTCACGGCGCTTTCGTCGCATTCACTTACGCAAACTCTACTCGCGGCCAACAGCAACGCCGCGTCAACCACTCACCCACCAACTCAGAAGGAGCAACACATGCCATTCACACTTCCAAGCCTGCCGTATCCAGAGGCCGCGCTCGAGCCATCGATTGATTCACAGACCATGATCATTCACCGCACCAAGCACCACCAGGCGTACGTGGACAATTTAAACAAGGCGCTTGAAGGCCAAGCCGATCTACAAAATAAAACCATCGAAGAATTGTGCGCGTCACTGCCATCGTTGCCAGAAGCCATTCGTGGCGCGGTGCGCAACAACGGCGGCGGACATTTCAACCACAGCATGTTCTGGCAAATCATGGCGCCAGCAGGCAGTGGCGGCGCGCCGAGCGCTGAGTTGAGCGCGGCCATTACAAAAACTTTTGGCACCATGGAAGATTTCAAAGCCAAACTTGCCGACGGCGGCATGAAGCGTTTCGGCAGTGGTTGGTCGTGGCTTATTGTAAAACCAGGCGGCGCGCTTGAAGTGGTCAGCACCGCGAATCAGGACAATCCGCTGATGAAAGGCACCATTGACACGCTGGGCACGCCCATTCTTGGCGTGGATGTGTGGGAGCACGCGTACTACTTGAAGTACCAAAATCGCCGCGCCGATTACTTGAAGAGTTGGTGGGACGTTGTGAACTGGAACGAAGTGAACAAGCGTTTCGCCGCGGCAAAGTGAGTTAATTTTATAATCGCACACGCGCGGATTGAAATTGTTTTCACTCCGCGCGTTTTTATTTTTGCGCGCCGCGACTGCGTTCACCGCTTCACCGTGAGTCAAACGACGCACAAGACAAGTCGCTTTGCATAGAGCAAAAAGTGCAACGCTCGGAGATCGTCGCACGTTTATTTTTAAATCACTTCACAAGCGGCGCGCGCGGCGCAAGTCTATCCACCATGGCTTCAAAATCTTTTCGAGCGGCTTCCACGGTGCTCTCTGGACCGACCATGCGAATGTAAATAGTTTCTTGCGGCAACTCGATAGCGGCGGCAAGTTGCTCGGAATTATTTTGCGCCTCGCCCATGCCCATGCCCTTCCACGCGCCCTTCAAGTCAACGCGCGTCACAGATGCTCCAGCCACCACGCGCTGTGAACGAGTTGGTTGCGCTGGACTGCCGTCAGCATTTTGAAATTGATTTTTCCAGCGCCCAATATTGGCGTCCACGCTTCCGCCATCGCCCAACTTGAACACGCTCACAATGAGATCCGCGCATGGAGCAACTTTTCCTGGACCCGGGTTGCACACTTGATATTGCAAAGTGCGAAACTGCATTGAAGGCTTCACCCATGTCCAAGCGGCGGGCTTGGGCAGAGTGATCGATGGCAATTCAATCAATGACGGATTTGATGTGGCGCTACTTGTCAACGGATCGGTAGCGGTTTGTAAAGGAAACGCCGCTGGAAGCTTGGGTTTAGGGGCGTCGTCGGCGCACGACACCAGTGCGCCAAAGAACAATCCCGCCAACAGTCCTTTGCACACGATTGAAAGTTGATTGCGCATATCTACGATACTAGCGATGCCACGCACACGGATCACCGCCAAAAAAATCTGGACAGGCGACGCGACACGCCCATTTGCAAAGTCAATCACCATGGATGGCGGCAAGATTGTGGCCATTGATGACGCCAGCGCGGTCGACCACGAAATGGATGGCGGCGAATTTGTCTGCCCCGCGTTCATTGACTCGCATGTGCATTTGCTTCTTGGCGGCCGCGCGCTTTCGCACGCGCATTTGACCGGCGTTTCATCGCGTGAAGAATTTGAAAATGTGATTCGCGCCAAGCATGAGTCACTGCCCAGCGATGCCTGGCTTGAGGCAAGTGGCTGGGACCAAGGCAATTGGCAGGCAAATTCGCCGCGAAATGAAAGTTTGAATGCGAATATGAATACGCCAACTCAAGCACAAAGCCAAACGCCAACACAAATTCACGCGCAGAAAATTTCCAGCCACGGCATGCCCGATCACACTTGGCTTGCAAGTTGCGGCAACCGCCCCGCCATCGCCTGGCGTATGGATCAACATGTGTGCGTGGTCAATCGTGCCGCGCTGAACATCATCGCGCAACGCCACGATCTTTCGCGCGATCCTGTTGGCGGAACAATTGCGCGCGACTCAGCGGGCAATCCAACTGGATTACTGCTGGAACAAGCCGCGTGGAAACTGGCCGTTCCTTGCGTTGCAGAGCCAAATTCAGCAGTTTTGCGTCAATCAGCGCACGCCGCGGCGCGCCACTTGCACGCGCATGGGATTGCCACCGTTGGCAGTATGGAATATTCGCGCGACCTTATTTCAACGCTCTCGCCACTGCGCCATGAATTGAACTTGCGTATTCGCGCCACCATTCTTGACCGCGAGTGGCCCGTGGATTGGAGTCTAGGTCAATGCGTTTCTGCCGACGACGCGCTACGCATTATTGGTTTTAAAAGTTTCATCGATGGAACGCTTGGTTCGCGTACCGCGCGCATGCTTGAGCCATATTGCGACGCGCCAGAGCAACAAGGAATGTTTGTTGAACTTGCGGAGTCAGGAAAACTTTCTACGTGGCTAGGCGCGGGACTTTCGCGTGGCTGGAGCATGTCCATGCACGCCATTGGTGACGCGGCCTTGCGCGCCGCGCTTGACGCCGCCGACGCCGCGGAATCTTTGAGTGACACAAATACCCGCGCGAATGAAATGTATGTCGATGCTCCATCGCACAGCGCGGGAAAAATATCCGCCACCAATCCCACCCACATCAACCGCGCGTGCCAGTCACTGCGCATTGAACACGGTCAAACTGCTCATGCCAGCGACGTTGCTCGCTGTAAAGATCGCTGGCTCAGCATGCAACCCCTGCACAAATATTTCGACGCCGGCCCCGCCCTTACGCGCCTTGGCTCTGCGCGTATGGATCGCTTCTTTTCATTCAAGCAATTCCACGAAGCGGGCGCGCGGCTTGCCTTTGGCAGTGACTGGCCCATTGTGGAGCCCGACTGTTTGCAAGCCATGCAAACCGCCATCACTGGCGCCACGGCCGGCGGCGCCATCACTCGATCTGAAGCCTCTATTTCCGCGGAAATTGCCCTTAAAGCATTCACCTGCACCGCCGCGCAATGCCTGCGCGCCAGCGACACGTGCGGCACACTGAAAGTTGGATACGCCGCCGATATTGTGTCGCTTGACCGCGATCCACTCACTATGGATTGGTCCAAGCACAAGCCAAACATTCGCTTCACATGTGTGGCTGGACTCGCCACTTCCGCCGCGCGTTGACCAGCTGTTTCAATTGACGCGGCTAAAGCTTTTTCAACACATGCCACAAGCAAGCGCAATGCCACGCGGGCAAAATCTCGTAGGCCCTGCCCGCAAAAATAAAATTCAACTCGCCAACAAACTTGCGCAACATCTTCTATTCTTGCGCCATGCAAAGCGGTTGGTGGGTACATGATCTTTACCAAAATAACCCGGTGCTTCTGGCCAGCTGGGTGTTCTGGGTGTTGCTCAGCATTATGTTGCATGAACTCGCCCACGGCTGGGCCGCCATTTGGCAAGGCGACAACACGCCGCGCGACATGGATCGAATGAATCTCAATCCACTGACGCACATGGGTCCAACCTCGTTGGTCTTTTTCGCGCTCACAGGTTTTGCCTGGGGCATGATGCCAGTTGACCCAAGCCGCTTTCGATGGGGGCGCCGCGGCGAAGCGGCCGTTGCGTTCGCCGGACCGCTGATGAACATTGTGCTTGCGTTGATCTCGTTGACCGCGCTTGGAATTTGGCTGGCGCGCGGGCCCGTGGACACAAAGATCTACGAAAATCTGTACATCTTTTTATACGCGGGTGGCTGGCTGAATCTTTTCCTGGCCGCGTTCAATTTGCTACCCGTGCCACCGCTTGATGGCTCGCGCATTTTGGCGGGCTTGAATCGCCCCGCGCGCGACATTATTGAAAGCCCGCAAGTGATGCAGTTTGGCTGGCTCGCCATCTTCGCGCTCAGCATGCTGGGTTTCTTCGGGCCCATCGAGCGCTTCTGCAGAGTGCTTTCTATTGAGTACTCCCAGCGCATCGCCACTATTTTTGGCGGCTAACGCCTGATTTTTCAACATTTCGCGCCTCTGCGCAAAGAAATTTCACCAAGCCGTTGGCGTGAAATGAAACTTTGGTTACACTCGTCGATTCGCACCTGCCCACCGTTATGGCGGCACGGCGAGCTGAAAAGCCCGCCCCACCGACATACGGAACTGACACGTTGATCGCTGATCAACTGGTTCCGAGGAGGCGGCTGATGGAGAACTCACGTGGTCGTATTACGTTTCAAGCGTTTCGGAAGAATTCATCGTCCAACTTATCGATTGTGCGCCGCTGACAAGCGTTGCCCTCGAAACGGAACGGTGATCGAGGAACTCGGTTGGTTCGATCCAGCCGGTCCCCAAGGCAAACAATTTGAATTCAACATGGAGCGCGTGGCGCATTGGTTCAAGATGGGCGCACAGCCATCTCAAACCGCGGCCAACATGATCAAGAAAGCTGGCGGAACAATTCCGGCGGCCGCGATCAAGGCGCTTTCCGTGCGTAGCAAAGTTTCGAAACATCCAAAGCCAGTCGTGGTGGCAACACCAGCGGCTCCAGCAGAGGAGACCCCGAAGGGCGAGTAACGCCTTTCGAGGAATACGGAGGTGCGCATTGACCTCCTCACAATTTTCCCGGAGATGATGGCAACGCCTTTGGCGACCAGCATTCCCGGCCGAGCGGCGAGTTGCGGCGCGATGGAATGTCATGTGCACGACATTCGCGCGTGGAGCAACTCACCCCACCGCAAGGTGGATGACCGACCCTTCGGGGGCGGGCCCGGAATGGTGTTCATGTGTGACCCTCTCGTCGACGCGGTCGAGGCGGTTGAAAAACTAGACTCACGAGCAACGTGCCGCGTGTTGCTCACGCCGCAGGGTGAACCCCTTCGGCAATCTCGCGTGGAATGGCTTGCCAAACAGCCGCGTTTGCTGCTGATTGCGGGCCACTACGAGGGAATTGATGAGCGGGCGATCCAAGAGCTTCGTCCGCTCGAACTGAGTGTCGGCGACTTCACAGTGTCTGGCGGCGAGCTGCCCGCGCTGTTGGTGGTCGACGCGGTGTCCAGACTTCTTCCAGGAGTTCTTGGGCATGAATGTTCGGCCGCGCAAGACTCCTTCAGTCTTCGCGACGAACACGGCAATCCGCTTTTGGATTGCCCTCACTTCACCCGTCCGCGCTCGTGGCGCGGCAGGGATGTTCCCGAGATCTTGCTCTCGGGCGACCACGCGGCAATCGCGGCGTGGCGGTTGGAACAATCGGTCAGTCGCACGCGTGTGCGTCGGCCGGATTTATTTGGAAGCGCCACCCCTGAGTCGTAAGAACTCAAGTGGAAAGTGTTGAACGGCGGATTTGCGAAAGCAAAAGCTGAACAACCAAACGGATCCGTCCTGGATCCAGATTGAGACTGGTCATGAATCGTCAACTGTTAATCGAACAACTTCTTTCTCCGCAACTTAAAACTGGTAATAATTTACCAACGTGCACCGTGGGTGACACCATTGACGTGCATTACAAGATCGTCGAAGGCGACAAGGAGCGCGTGCAGGTTTTTCAAGGCGTGCTGATCGCCGAGAAGGGTCGTGGCGTGAACCACACCATTACCGTGCGCCGCATTGTTGCCAACGAAGGCGTGGAAAGAATTTTCCCACTGCATTCGCCGCGCATCGCAAAGATTGATGTGATCCGTCGTGGCGATGCCCGACGCGCCAAGTTGTACTTCTTGCGTGAACGCACCGGCAAGAGCCGTCGTTTGCGTGATCAACGCCGCGGCTTGAAGGGCCTTGAGGCCGCATTGCTTGCCACGGACACGACACCGCAACCAGCCGCGGAATAAGCCTATTTCATTTATTTTCAATAATCGCCCCGAGCAACCCTCGGGGCGATTTTTATTTACAAAATCCTTCAAGACACATGCGTGCGATCACTGCGCGGACTTGGCCCGCTTCGGCGCTGGCAACTCGCGCAAATAAATATTCGCAAATTCAATCGGCGCGCCGTGATGTTGCAGTGCGATCGGCCCGTCCGCGGGAATCCCCGGAAGCCGAGCGTTGGTGACCACAGTTTTTTCATTCAACACCACGGTCAATCGGTCACCTTGCATTTTTATTTTCATGCGGTTCCACTTGCCAGGCGGGGCGTCCGCATTTTCCGATGGCGTCACGCCGGCGCGCACCTCGGCGGATTGCGACGGATCGGTTCGATACCCAAACACCTCCCCACTTCCCACGGGCCACGACCAAATGTTCACCTGACTCTTGTCATTGCCGCGCAAATAAATTCCACTGTCGCCAAACTCGTCTATCTCAACTGTCTCCAGTTTTCCATTGGCGCCCATTGGCGTTGTTCCATCTTTGCGCACCACGGGCACCGTGGCTTTGTGGGAGGTTCCGCTCCAACGCCAATCAAACATCATTTCAAAATCGGCGTAACTTTTTGTGCTCCACAATGTTTCACCGCTACCGTCGTAGGTCAACTTCCAGTCATCCACTTTCCAATGCCCCGCGTGTCCGGGTTGCTCCCGCCAACCACGCAAAGAGCCTTCCAAAATACTGCGAAAACCCTCGTCTTGTAGGCATTTTGCCTCGGCGGACAGCGGTTCACCAGACGGCAATTCTTGAATGAGCAGATTGCGAAAGTGCACAGGCGTACCCTCGCTCTCAAGGCAAATAAATCCCTCGCGTGGATTCACGTCAAAGGCGCCACTGACTTCTTTTCCATTGATGGCCAACTTGATTGTTCCGTCGATCGCCGTCACGCGGTAGTGATTCCACTGGCCCGCGCCCTTGGTGCGATCCTCGCTGGGTAAACAACGCGACCAACCCGCGGGATGCGGACGGTCGGGCTTCATGGTGGCGCCATGAATGGAAAAAATATCTCCTTGGCTTGTGTACATCAACTTGTCGCCCTCGCGCATCTCACCACCCAACATAATTTGCACTTCAATACTGCGCGTGAAAGGCTGTCCCTTGGCCGTGATGGGGTCGCTCCAAATAAACAAGCCGGCGTTGCCAGTTGGACTTTCGTGCATCCATTCCATTTCCAAAACAAAATTGCGATAGGACTTCTCGGTGCGCAGTACGCCCGTGGGAACTCCGGTGCAAAAAATTTCGCCGTTCTTCGCGCTCCATGTTTCGGGGGCGGTGTTGACGTTCACCCAGCCGGATAAATCTTTTCCATTGAAGAGCGGCGTGAACCCGTCGGCGCTTATGGGCATGACAGCCGCGGATTGATTGCGTGTGGCGGCGTCATTCTTTACTGCGCTCAATGGCCCAGCACTGCTTGAAATTGCCGCAGTTTGCGCGGGCGCCGAGGCGCCATTCACAAGGGCAACCAGCAACGCCATCGCTCCAAAAAAACCAACTGAATATGTTTGCATGTGCGCAATCTAACTTGCAACGCGCCGCTTGTGACATTGCCCGGCGCAGTGCTTACTATGCCTGTGTGAATCTCCATGTCCTTCATGATTGCCGCGTGCTTGCAAATTTGACGGGTCAAACTCAATTGCCTTGCGACGGAATTGTGACCCGCTTGGGTCAAGCCAATGAAATCGCCGCCGCATGGATCGATGGCAACCCTTTAAGCGCAGACTTCATCGCGGATGTCGATCAAGTTTCGCCGCGACTTCTGATGTACAGCGGAACGCTTTCAAGCACTTTGTTTGGCGAAGACCCTCGCACCTGGCTCAAGCCTGGCCGCGCCGCATTGGACGCCTTCGCCGCGCGCATTCTTCCCACGCTAGAAACCACCAAGCGCACAATTTGTTTTCGTCCCCACGCGCGTCATGTGCTCAGCGATCCGCAAGGCACGCTTCGCTTCCTGCTGGATCACGACCAGCAACCATTTGAAATCGCGCTTAGTCCCGCCGACATGCTTGCCCCCGACATGCTTGGGACAATCGATGATCATCTGCGGCGCATGTTTGAATCACTCGCGCCGCGCACCGCAATGATTTTTTTAAACGACATCCGCCTCAACGCCGCGGGACAGGCGCGCAGTGTGGCGCTCGGCGATGGCATCTTGCCGCAGGAACTTGTGCTGTCATTGATTCGCGAGCATGTGCCCGCCACCACTCCCCTGGTTGTGACGCCGCAAAAGCTGGATCAGCAACTGAAATGGCTGAGATTTGAGCCGTCGCAGACCGTTTCAAAGTAAGTCCACCAGGCTGAGATTAGAAATCTACCGTGAAGGATTCGTGGCTTCGAGGTGCGCCAAAGCGATCTACAGTTCGCTTTTCCACCCAATCTAAATTGAAAATTTGCTTGGCCCACACATATTCCATGGACATTTCATTGGACTCCCACAATTTGGGAGTTACAATATAAATGCAATGCCCACAAGGATACGGGTGTTTGGAGGTCTGTCAGGATGACATCGCACGCATCAACTCTTGATGCCCGCGTCTTGGTGCTGAATCGGCTCTATGGTGCGATACGCATCATCGATGCCGCTCGCGCCTTCTCTCTTCTATTTCGTGAGCTTGCCGAGGTCATCAATGTCGAGGATGGCTCGTACATAAATTACACCTTCAACACGTGGAGCGAGGTCTCCGTGTTGCAACGCGAGTACGAGTGCGAGCAACACGACTGGGTGCACACGTCGCGCTTGGTGATTGCGGTTCCAAAAATTATCCGCTTGTTCCGCTACGACCGATTTCCAAAACAGCAGGTGAAATTAAATCGCCGCAACATTTACGCCCGCGATGAAAGTCGCTGTCAATATTGCGGCCGACATTTTTCCACCAAGGAACTCACGCTTGACCACGTGAAACCGCGCGTGCAAGGCGGCGAGAATTCATGGGAAAATTTGGTGTGCGCCTGCGTGAAATGCAACGCGCGCAAAGGCGGTCGAACTCCCATTCAATCTGGAATGAAGCTTATTCGCCCGCCATTTCGCCCAAAACGAAATCCCGCCATCGCCTTGCGTTTGGGTAGCCCCAAATATCAAAGTTGGAAGGCTTTCTTAGACGACGCCTATTGGTCAATTGAATTGACTTGAACATGCGCATGGAGCGCATGAACCAAACGCGTCACTGGCGACGCGCGGATCAAGCCTGAAATAAAATCACATTCAACGCAAGCACTGTGGCGTTTTGAATTCCATGCGCGATCATTCCAGGAAATACACTACCGCTCCACTCGCGCGTAATGCAGAAACCGCACGCCAATCCCGCCAAGGCCGGCGCCACGAACGCGCCTTGCGGATGAATGCCCGCGAAGATTGCTCCGCTGATCACCATTGAGAAGATCATCGAGGCGGCAACGCCCCACTTGCTTGTGCCTTGGCGAAGATGTCCGTACAGCACGCCGCGAAAAACAATTTCCTCCGTGATGGGCGCGGCAACGCACGCCAATGCGAAGAGCATGAATAATTCCATTCCGCTGGCATTCTGAATCAGTTGCTGAATAGGGTGCGTTGGATTTCCAAGGTTGGGCACATTCAAAAACCAACCCATGCCCATGCCAATCAGAAGACCCAAAACCATTAGTGGTAGTGCGCAGGTGTAGGCAAGCGCGGCCTTCCAAAGCAGTTGAAAAAACCCTTGATTCCAGCGCAATCCGACAAGGTCCAGAATGACTCCGAATGAAAGTCCACGCCACCGCGCCCACGCAAGAGCGCCCAAAGCCGCGAACATCAACACGCCAGAAAGCAACAATCTTTGCGGGGATTCTGGGTCAACATGCAACAGCATGGCCGCAAATTGCAAGCCCATAAACAACGCAAACCACACCACGAATGTTTCGCCAAGAATAAGAGATGTGTTGGCTTGCGATTTCAGCGCCGAACCAATTTTACGCTTAAGCCCCATCACAATGAGCGCAATCAAAGCCGTGATCCCGCACGCGCCAAAACCCATAAACCAAATTGTGGCGCAACCCAACACAAGCATGAACATCAAGTCGCTTTCTTGCAACTTCATCAATAAGCCATCGTCACAAGAAATTTTTGCCTGCGCGAATGTTCCAAACCAGCCAAGTCGGTCCTGAAGCAATTCAAATTGCTCTTTGGTGAGTTGCGTTTTTTGCTTCCAGGTGCCTGTTCCGTCCGCCGCCTCAATCATCTCAGGCCATGCAATTATGGCGGCGCGCGTGGCGTTCACCAAAGCCTTGTCACTCGACTTGTTGCTTGCATTGTCGCTCGCCAAAACACTTTTATTGTCGCTTGCAGTGTCGCCCAAATCGCCAACATCAAAACTTTTCGCGGCCAAATCAATTTGCTCATAGGCCTGCGTAGGGTTGCCAAAATGCATCAACACAATCGCACTGGCTAAGCGATCCAGCGGCTCATCGCCCAAAATTAAATCCACGGGCAATGGCGCAGGCCCTGTTGCCATGCTTTGCGAAATCACCAACAAACGCCCTCGCAATTCCGAGGTGGATGAAATTTGATCTTCTTCTTGCGAATCGCTGGTCGCCACGGCCTCCGGGCCACTGGACTTTGCTGTATCAGCAACACCCACGCCCGCCGGCTGGCTCAAGTCGTTGGTCGGCGCGGAATCAAATGCTTCCACTTCAGGATCTGGCCTATGTGGCGCATAAATAGCCACTCCAGCAATCCCAAGAATGAAGACCCAAATGGCTACAGCGTGCAGAAATCGTGGCATTACAGCACAATAGCGGGTTTGAGCGCGCCGAGAATTGAAAATACATGGCTGAAAAAGCGTAGCCTGTGTTGAAAATCTCCCATAAACAACCGCCAAAAAACCGCCCCGCCGCTTGACAGAAACGGCAAAGTTTCTATCCTCCTCGACCCGGCATATTCGCCGGAAACAAATCAAATGCCACGCCAAACCACATTTATCAAGCCAGGCTCGACCAAACTTTCTTGGAGGCATGTCGATGCAACCAAAATGGTTCTGGGTCGGCTCGCAACTGAAGTCGCAACCGTATTAATGGGCAAGCACTTGCCCAACTACACACCCAATGTCGATTGCGGCGAGGGCGTGATTGTGACCAATGCATCAAACGTGGCCATCACTGGTCGCAAGCTTGATCTGAAGACTCTTCGTCGATGGAGCGGATATCCAGGTGGATTGCGCGTGCGCAATTACCGCACTGTGTTGGCTGATGATCCGACCACTCTTGTTCAAGAAGCAATCATTCGTATGTTGCCGCGCGGACGTCTGGGTCGCAAGATGCGAACCCGTCTTCGAATATTCGCTGGCGCCGAGCACACATTCGCCGCTCAGCAACCAACCAAACTTGTCATCAAGTCACGAAAGGCTCCAGCCACTCGCTGAGATTTCCAATGAGAACCCAAGATAAATATTCAGATCGAAACCGCGACCGCAACCAAGATGGCGATGAAATGGAATTCGCCCCAGTTGCAGTTGTGAAAGCGCCTCCAGCTCCGCGACCTTTGCGCGCGCAAGAGCCAGCCGACAAGTTTGGTTGGTGGTGGGCCACCGGCCGCCGCAAGACTTCCATCGCCCGCCTTCGCATCAAGCCAGGCAAGGGTGAATTCAAGATAAATGAGCGTGAATTTGATCAGTTCTTTGTTGAAGAACGCGATCGAAAGAACATTCTCGCCGTGATTGAAAAGACTGGCATCAAGGGTCAAATTGACATTCGCGCCACTTGCAATGGTGGCGGCGTCACTGGTCAGACGGGCGCGGTTTTACTTGCGCTTGCTCGAGCTGTGATGGCCTACGACCCAACTTTGGAAACCGTGCTTCGAGACAACAACTTCTTAACTCGTGACGCCCGCAAGGTGGAACGCAAGAAGTACGGTCAATCAGGCGCACGTCGACGTTTCCAATTCAGCAAGCGTTAATTTCTTTGGTCATGCGTTCGCGAGAACCGCTTTCATGCGGTGGCTTTGTCGCATTGGTGTTGCGGCAAGTATTTTCGGCAAGTATTTTCGCCAAGTATTTGCGCCAAGTATTTGCGCCAAGTATTTGCGCCAAGTATTTGCGCCAAGCATGTTCGCCAAGTAGTTGCGAACACATCCGATTTATTTTTTACGTCCATGCGACACGGATCAAGTTGCGGTGGCCGGGGCTGAAATTTCGACGCGTGTCACTTGGCGCCCACGCGGGTGAGCGCGCGCAATGTCTTGGCGGCCAGAATTGCGCCTTGACGCGGATGAATCCCCAACGCCAGAGCGGCTTGTTTCATTGTGTGCGGCGCGCGCCCTTGCCAGCCATATCGAAGCGCAAGTAATTCACGTCCCATTGGGCAGGAGGACTCGCCTGGCACAACGCGCTGAAGATCATCGCGCAAAGGCGTGAAGCGCAACCATGGCACGCAACGTAATTGCAACGTGTCGGGCAATTCAGCGCCCTGCCCAGCCGACGCGCGGGCGCGTGGATTCCAGCCAATTTGCGCCTGTTGCTCCACGTGAATCGCGGCCAAGGCACCCAGCCGAATGGCGCGATCACTTGGCTGTGCCTCCATCACTTGATCCAAAACCGCCGCGCAAGAATCCAACGCAATTTCAATAGCTTGACATTGTGCCGCAAGAGAAAGTGAATGCAGAGGCGCCCGCGCGATGGCTTGAAGACGGCCGAGCGCCTCGGAGACCGCGCGTTGAATAAGCGCCAAGCGAATTCGCGCTGACCAACGCAACGCGGTTTCGCATTGGTCAAGATCAACCCACTCGCTTTGTGCGTTGACAACTTGTGCCAGACGCTTGGCGTGCCACAGCAAAAATCGAAGCGCGACAAGTTGCACGCGATCCGTGGCGGGCATGTTTTTACGCGCCGGCACAAGTGGCGCGAACTCCGCCAGAAATTCACGCGGATGCGTTGGCCACACACCGTGCGCCAAATCTTGGCGAACTTCCTGGGGCGCCAACAAAGTCTCCGCGGCGTCGGCGCGATCAAATGTGGAAAGTGGCGCGACCAACACGTGACTCGCCGCAATATTTCGCCGCCTCTGCTTGGCAATGCAACGCAACGTGGCCGCGCGGGTTTGACTTAACCTGCGCGCGATCGTGTTCAGATCCACGCCGCGCATCCAACTTCGCCATGCCAAAGCGACCTTGGCGTCCGGCAATGAAACGCGGCGTTTCAGCTTGGAAATGGCTCCGCTTTGCTCAAGTTGCTCCAAAATGCGCCGGGCAATCTGGGGCGATATTTTTTCCTCGCGCGCCAATTTGTTCGCAACCGAGTTCAATGTTCCACCCACGGCCGCCGCCAGCCGCGCTTGCGCCCGCAGATGTTGGCGCGCGTGTTGAGTGGCGGCGGGCCGCTTGAGCTTGGACACCATTTCAGGGTGGTGAGTTTCAAACCATGCCAAAGCCGCGCCGGAGCAACCGACCAAGCGCGCGCGGTCAAATTGAAATCGCATGCTGATCAAACCCAGGCGCCGCCAACGCTGAATACTGCGCACCCCCACTCCAAGTTTTTGCGCGGCTTGCTCCAGCGTGAATGCGCCGCCGTCGGCGCGCGCAGAGTCAATGGGCGCGCGATCCGTCAAACGAATCGCAAGCGCGGCAAGATCATCGATCACCGCGGAGCCCACCAATGATGGCGTTGTGTCGGCGTTGCGGGCGCGAACGCCTGTCACTTTTTCCATGAGCCAAGATTCACTCACCAATTGGTCGGCGTGAAGCGAGCGCGCCAACCGTTCAACGTTCATCGCCATGCGCCGCAACACATCGGGCTTGGCGTACTCAACTTGGGATAACACATTCGCGGCCGCGCTTGTCTGAAATCGTGGTCGCCTGGCCAACGGCTAGCCCTATTGCGCAACCACGGGCGTGTTCCATCGGTTTGCCACGCGTTGCGGGGATTGAGCATGATTTGCGAGGGCAGGCGTTGCCGCAAGATGAATTTGATCCACCGTCAAGCCTGGTCCAAATGCGATCACCGCCATGTCGCCGGTCACTCCGCTTTGCAACAAGCGATCAAGCACAAAAAACACGCTACCACTGCTCATGTTGCCGTGATCGCGCAGAACTCCACGCGCGGCGCTCAAACTTTCAGGCGCAAGACCGCCGCATGCTCGTGCGTTTGCGCCGCGCTCCATCGCATCCAATATCGCGGAGCCACCAGGATGAATGGCGCACTGGCGCAAATCACCCAGCGCAATCGGTGCCGTCTGCTCAATATGCGCGGGAACACTTCGATCCAACGTCATTGCAAATCCAGCGTCGGTGATCTGCCAACTCATGGCGTGGGCGGTTTCGGGAATGCGCCGCGCTTGGCGTGGGCCAACGGTGATCAACGGCGTGTGTGGTTGCGTCAAAGCACCGTTGCTTTTTTGCGCATGATCCAGCGCAATACCGCCATCTCTCTCCAGCGCGTTTTTTGCTGAATGTGCCGGGTGAAATGAGTTGTTTGAAACAATCAGCGCCGCGGCGCCGTCGGCAAACAACAAACTGGCCACCATATTTTGCGCGTCGCGATCATTGCGTAAATGCAGAGAGCACAATTCCACGCACACCAACAGCACCACCGCGCCCTCATGCCGCAAGGCGGCGCCGGCGGCGGCGTCAAGTCCGCAAATTCCACCAAAGCAACCCATGAATCCAATTTGAGAAGTTCGCACGCTTGCAGAAAGTCCCGCACGCACGCACATGTCGTGTAGCGGTCCTGGAGATTCAAATCCAGTGCAAGTGACAACAATCAAGTCGGTGATGTCTTGCGCCGCGCGATTGCCCCGCGCTAAGGCCTGCTCAATGGCGCGGACAGCCAATGCGGGAGCGTGTTTGGAAAAACATTTCATGCGCTGGGACGTGGTCAGCGAAACAATTTCTTTCAGCGGCATGACCGCGGCGCGTCGCTCAATGCCGCAGTGGTCAATCATGCGTTGCCATCGTTCTTGTGAGGACGCGCTTAAATTCCACAATTGCGCTTGCTCGCGCCCAATGTCTTGTTGGGTGCGCTCAAGAAAAGGCGTCGCAAAACCCATTGATTCAATTCGCACGCTCATTTACCCATGCTACAAGCAAGCCACGAAGCGACTCTAGGAAATGATCGTGCCGCTTGACACATGAGTGAGGCGCGCGCGGGTTGCGCCAAAAACCAAGCCGTTCGCAGTGTTTTTTGTTGAACTCGCGCAATGTGATCGCCATGCCACTTGGCGTAGGTTTGCGCCGCCACAGCGCTCCAACCGCCATGCTCTCGCCACGCGCGCGACAATCCAAGCGCGCTCTCAAATGCCCAGCGCATGCCCTCGCCGGAAAATGGTTCGGCATATCCAGCCGCGTCGCCCACTAACGCGGTCGATTCATCTGCGATACGCGTGGGCTTCCATGGCAACGGACCCGCGGCGTTCCAACGCGCGGGCTTGCCCTCTTGCAACGCCGCAGTAAGCAACGGCCAATCGCGCGCGACTTCATTGAGCAAATCATCAGGGCGACTCACTTTGGAATTTCGATCGATCAAACCCGCGACATGAATGTATTCGTGCGACTCGGCCACCACCCCCAAGTATCCGCCACGCACCACGCGCATTTCAATGCGCTCACCACACCAATGACCTAGCGCCAGCGGCGCGCGCCACGAGCCGGCGAATCCATATTTACGCCCGGGACTTTTTGGATTCCACCCACGCGCGCGCGCAATGCCGCTACCAAGACCATCCGCGGCAATCACCAACTTCGCATCCACCACACATTCATCGCCGCGCATGCGAAGCGCAACTTTTCCTGGCTCCAACCATGTGGCCGTGGCTGGTTGCGCCACACGCACGCCCACGCGCTCGGCTTCATCCAATAATTTTTTATCCAGCGTTGCGCGCGGAACAATAGCTCCAACGACAGGCAAATTCATTGCAAATTCCTGCGCTCCACTGCGCCACGCCACGTACTGCGTGGCGCCCGTGGCCGCCGATTCAACCACATGGCGCACGCCCAACTCACCCACAATATTCCACGCCGCGCCCGACAAGCAATGTCCACAACATTTGTCGCGCCCGCGCGCTTGCGCGTCCACCAACATTACTTTTGCGCCTTCACGCGCCAACGCGATGGCGCATGAACTTCCAGCGGGACCGCCTCCCACCACAAGCACGTCAACGCATTCATTGGCGCGCACGGAAAGCGCAGACGCGCTTGTCTGCTCCAGCGCGACGGTTGGCGTATCGCCACCATGGGGCGCGTCACAACGCGTCGCGTTATCCATGCGCGCCACCACATCGCATGGCGAGTTGGCTCGCAGGCGCTACAAATTTAGGATGCTTGTGAAATTGCATTCGTCGACACCTGCGACGAGTCTAGGCTAGGAAGTTCTCTGACCACCGGCTCCACAAATTTGCGTGGCACGCGCGCCGGAATTCGGCACAACAACTCATACGCGTGATGACCAGTCATGCTGGCCACGCGCGCCGCGTGATTGGGCGCGTTGCAATCAGAGCTGATCAATTCAACCGCCGCGTGATTCCAATTTGTTGCAAGCGCGTCGGGCAACTCGCTTAAGTCAACCGCGATTTGATCCATGCTGATGGCGCCAACAACCGGCGCGTTGAGCCACGTTGTTTGACCATGTTCAACAACTTCCACGCGCACCATGCGCCGCTCCACGCCCAGTGGCCGGCGCGTCACGGGGTTCATTGGAAGCAACGGATAGCCGTCGCCGTATCCCACTGGAACCAAGCCAATTCTGCTGGTTTTTTCACATTTCCAGCGACTGCCATAGCCCACCGCCGTGCCCGCTGGAACCGTTCGCACTTGCACAAATGAACTGCGCCAACTGAACACGGGGCGCAAGTTTTTTGCGAACTCCATGAAGTGTCCATCGCGCGTTCCTTCAAAGGCCAAACCAGTCCACGCCAATCCAACGCGAATCATGTGGTGGTGAAATCGCGGATCGCGAATGGCGGCGAAGGTGCTGGCGGAATGCACAATGCAATCCGCGGGTAGCGACGCGCTCTTGCACCACGCCTCAAACATTTTGCGTTGTTGATCCGTGGCGGTCTCGCTACCACCGGCGTTGGCGAAGTGCGTGAACACTCCGGCCAAGCGAAGATTTTTATCCGAGCGAATTCGCGCGGCAATCTTCGTCGCATCCGTTGGCAAACAACCACCGCGGCCAAGTCCAGTGTCTATTTCCAAATGCAGTGGTAACACCACGCCAAAGTCCGCGGCGCACTTGGACAGTGATTCCACTTGCTCCACATCATGCGCGGACAAATGCAACTGACCCTTGAGCCACATGCTGTGAGCGATCCCGCCGCGATCAATCTCGCGCACTGGCATGAGCGCGATCACTGGCGTGCTTGGATCGGCAACACCAACCACCTCCGCCTCTTCAATTCCATAGACCACCAAAAAATCCGCGCGTCCCGCCACGCGCCGCGCCAATCGCGCCGCGCCCAAACCGTAAGCGTCTGATTTCAACACCAAACCAAGGCGCACCGATGGGTCCAGCGCCGCACGAATGACAGAAATATTATGATCAACGGCGGCCAGGTCAACGACTACTTCGCTTCGGGGGCTCATAGAGTGTCCGTTGTATCGACTTTGAAAGGGAACTACCATTAGATTCCCAAAGGATTTCATGAACTCAACAGAAACTTTCGACACCAGTAAAAAATTCTCCGACCTTGGACTTCCAGAAACACTTCTTAAAGCCGTGAATGAAAAGGGCTTTGAGTATCCAACCCGCATTCAAGCCTCGCTTCTTCCAGTGGCGCTGTCCGGAAAAGATTGCCTAGGCCAAGCCAAGACGGGCACCGGCAAGACCGCGGCGTTCGCGTTGCCCATGCTGGCGCGCCTTGACAAGGGCGATGCCTTCAGCGGCTTGGTGCTTGTGCCAACCCGCGAGCTTGCCATTCAGGTGGCCAAGGAATTCATGGAGTTCGCCAAGTACAGCGGCCACAAAGTGGTGGCGGTGTACGGCGGTAGCAGTATCAACACGCAGACCACTCAACTGAAGGCTGGCCCCGCGATTATTGTGGGCACGCCTGGGCGCGTGATGGACATGAATCAACGCGGCATTCTTCCGTACCACCAAGTCAAGGTCGCGGTGCTTGATGAAGTGGACCGCATGCTTGACATTGGTTTCCGCGAGGATATTCGCCGCATTTTGGGCAGTATGAAGCAACATCCGCAAACTGTGTTCGTGTCGGCCACCATTAGTCCAGAGATTGAAAAGTTGGCGCGCAGTTACATGCGCGACGCGGAAAAAATTGTCAGCTCCGAGAAAAGTTTAACCGTGAGCCAAGTTGATCAGAGTTACTTGCCAGTTGACTATTGGTGCAAGCGACGACTGCTACATCATTTGCTCACGCATGAAACCGCCGAACTCACCGTGGTGTTCTGCCGCACCAAGCGCACCGTGGACGACGTCACCGAATACTTGCAAAAGAAAAACATCGACGCCTTCGCCATTCACGGCGACATGTATCAGAAGGCGCGCGACAAAGTCATGGAACGTTTGCGCGGCGGGCATCTGAGCGTGCTTGTGGCCAGCGATCTTGCGGCGCGCGGACTTGATGTGGACGACATTAGCCACGTGATTAACTACGACATTCCCGAGGACCCCGAGGTGTATGTGCATCGCATTGGCCGCACCGCGCGCGCCGGTCGCCGCGGAATTGCCTGGAGCTTTGTATGCCCAGATCAGGGCGAATTGCTTACAAATATTGAAATGTTGACCAATGTGGAAATTGTCCGCAAGGAATATCCAGACTTTGATCCAGGTCCGCCACCAGTTGAAGTGCAGGCGCGCCGCGATCAAGAAGTGAAGCGGCGAGAAACCAACGACGCCACCAAGAATCGTTTTCAAGCCGCGGCGCCAACGCCAACGGTTGCCGATCCAACTAAATTCCCAGGCGGCGTTGTGCCAACGGGTCAACCCATGAAGCGTTTGGGTGGCAAAGTGAATTCTCGACGACGACACTGATGCAGAACGCCAACACGCACAAGCACATTCGCATTCACAAAGAGGTCGCCACTGCCCTTGCCAAAGGCGCGCCGGTTGTAGCGCTTGAGACCGCGGTGCTTACGCATGGATTGCCGCGCCACGCCGTGCCAACACTGCGCGACATTTCAAACGTATGGAACGAAACGTTGCCCGCGCATGTGGCGCTTGCCATGGCCATGGAGCACACCGTACGCGAAGGCGGCGCCACGCCCGCGACATGCGCGGTGATTGACGGCGAACTTGTGATTGGCTTAAGCGCGCAGGAACTTGAATCACTGGCCGCGCACCAAAGCCCACTGAAACTCAGCGCGCGCGATTTGGCGGGCGCGATCAACAGCGCGGCCACCGGCGGACTCACCGTGGCGGCCACGCTTTGCGCTTGCGCCGCCGCTGAAATTCGCGTGTTTGCCACTGGAGGAATTGGTGGAGTGCACCGCGGTTGGAATCACTCGCTCGACATCAGCGCGGATCTCGCGGCGCTTGCCCGCTCGCGCGTAATCACGGTGTGCGCCGGCGCAAAAAGTATTTTGGATTTGCCCGCCACGCTTGAGGCGCTTGATTCGCTTGGTGTCCCCGTGATTGGAATTCACACACAACATTTTCCATGCTTCTTATCGCCACCGGACGCAACATTGTCGCTTGCGAGTTCCGTTGAAAACGCCACCGACATTGCCGCCATCGCGCGCACGCATTGGGCGCTTGGCCACCACAGCGGCGTGCTAGCGGTGCAAGCGTGTCCCGCCGCGCACGCCATTGCCCGCGATGAATTTGAAATGTGGTACGACGCAACCGAAGTCGCCGCGCGCACGCAAGGCGTCAAAGGCCCCGACGTGACGCCGTTCCTACTTTCGCATTTGGCACAACTTTCAAGCGGAAAAACATTGCGCGCTAATGTCGCACTACTGTTGCATAACGCGCGCACCGCCGCCTCAATCTCCACTAAAATGTAACATTGCACTTGACTTGCGCCTTGTTTGGTGCTCAACTACATATGTCGAGACCCCTCGACGACTCGTCAAACCCAAATTGGTGATGGGACCTCCGGTGGTCCGTCGGTAATCGGTTCTTGTTTGGAACCATCCAGTTTGTGGCGGGAAGATTGATTTTTATGAACACGAAAAGTGGCGTTCTTGAGTTGCCCGCGGGCGGCGAAGCGCGCATCAGACAATTTGAACTTGGTCTTGCCGACAATCCCGGTGATCCCTATGTCTCAGCCGAACTGGTTGCGCAATTTTCGCTGCGACCCGCGCAGCACATCACCGTTGAGATAGAGGAGCGCCACGCGCCCAACCGTCCCGAAGGCATCAAGCGCGTCGCATTGAATGTGATTGACATTGAAGGCATGGATCCGCAAACCTACGCCGCGCGCAAAGCGTTCATTGAATTGACCGCGCTTGATCCATCGCCGCGCCTCACGCTGGAACATCGCGGTTGCGCGCCCGCCTGCCGCTTGATTGATTTATTTTGCCCAATCGGATTTGGCACGCGCGGCCTGATTGTTGCGCCGCCCAAAGCCGGTAAAACAATTCTGTTGCAAAATATCGCATCTGGCATCAAGCACAACAATCCAGAAGTTGAATTGATCGCGCTCTTGATCGATGAGCGCCCCGAAGAAGTGACCGATTTCAAACGCAATGTGCGCGCGCAAGTGCTGGCCAGTAGCAACGACGAATCCGTGGAGCGCCACACCGCGCTTGGCATTCTTGCCATTGAGCGCGCCAAGCGCATGGTTGAAGCTGGCCGCGATGTGGTGGTGCTTCTTGATTCGCTCACGCGAGTTGGCCGCGCCTTCAACAACAATCGCCGCTACGCATCCGGTGGCCGCACCATGAGCGGTGGTCTGGATAATCGCGCGCTTGAAGTTCCTAAGCAACTGTTCGGCGCCGCGCGTAAATGCGAAGAGGGCGGCTCGCTCACCATCATTGCCACATGCCTGGTGGACACCGGTAGCCGCGCCGACCAAGTGATCTTTGAGGAGTTCAAAGGCACGGGCAACATGGAACTTATTTTGGACCGCACCATTTCAGAAAAACGGGTTTTTCCCGCCATTAATCTCGCGGCCAGCGGAACGCGTAAGGAACATTTAATGTTGTCCGATCGTGAACTCAAGACCGTCACGGCCCTGCGCCGACGACTTCTTAGCTTGCCGCCACATGTGCAAGTGGAGCAATTACTTTCGGCACTGCAACGCTACAGCACCAATGAGCAAATGGTGGGCGGCCCGCAAACCGTGGGAAGTTGATTTCGTTACCATTTGTCGACCTATGAGCGACACAAATTTCTCCAACAATCTGCGCGCGGGAATTTTCGTTTCAACCATTCTTGTGCTGGCGCTAGCCGTTGGCTTTGTGCTGTTGAAGGTGGACCTGTTCAAAAAATATCAAACGCTTGTCCTGCAATTTGACACCACCGAAGGCGTCAGCGGCTTGAGCCGCGGTAGCGAAGTGAAAGTGGGCGGACTCACCGTGGGCCGCGTGATTTCGATCACGCCAGACATTGATAAGAATAACGATCTTGCCGCGATCAATGTGACCATTGAAATTATGGCGGGCATTCCCATTCGCTACTCCGACACCGCGCCCGAGGGCACCAACGCCGAAGTGATTCGCGTTGGCAGTTTGGTGGGAAGCACTTCCATCATTAACTTCAACACGCTGGGTCAAGCGCCGGCGCCACTTCTAAACAGCGGCGACAAACTGTTGGCCACGCGTGGCAGCGGAATGTTGACCACGCTTGTGGGTCCAGCCAACGCGGTGCGCACCAATGAGATCATCAAGGGACTGGCCGTCACCGCGGCGTGGCTCAAGACCATCCCGGAGGAATATCGAACTCGCGTTGTGCCCACACTGCAAAATATTTCCACCACCACCGCCAACTTCAATCAGGATTACGAAATGTGGCGCAAGCCCATTGGCGACACGTTGCTCAACGCGCAAAGTTTCACGGGCAACGCGGATCAACTTTTGAAGGACAACAAAGCCAAATTCACGCAACTCATGGACAACACCTCCGCCACCATGGCCGACGCCAAAGTCATCGCCAGTGAATTTAAAACCAAAGGCATGCCCGCGCTACAAAAATTGCTCGACCAAGGCGCCGACGCCGCGCAATCACTTGCCTCAAGTCTTGACCAGGTCGAACAACAAATGCCCCAACGCCTCACGGATCTGCGCGACTTCATGCTTGACGCGCGCGAGATTGCTGGCCAATTAAAATTGACCGCCATAGAAATTCGCCGTAGCCCTTGGAAGTTGCTCTATCAACCAAAGCCAGGCGAAGTGGCGCACGAGAATTTGTACAGCGCCACGCGCGCCTTCGCGCTGGCCACGGCGGATTTAAAAACAGCCAGCGCATCCTTGCAAGCCGTGCTGGCGCAAGACGCCAACAAGTTCAACAGCGATGAAAATTTCCGCAAGGAAGTTCGCCAAGAAGTTCTTGACTCGCTGGAAAAATACGAGGCCGCGCAACGCCAACTCTTTGATGTGCTCGCCGCTCCGCAATCCCAGGGCGGCGAAGGCAAGTAACGCATGGGTTCGCTTGATCCCAATCCCGCAAAGGAGCGGTTCGCCGGCTTTCTCACGCTTGCGGTCATTCTGTGCGCCACGCTTCTCATTGTTCTTGTGACCCAAGTGGACTGGCGCCCCTACACGCAATATCGCCTTGTATTTTCACTGCTTCAAGACGCTTCGGGCATTCGGGCGGGAATTCCCGTGCAAATTGGTGGCATTCGTTATGGCAAAGTTCTGCGGGTTGAAACTGGTCCCATGTTGGATGACGCGGGCAATGTGCGACCGAATGCGCAAAGGCCCGATTCCGCCAACGCAAACATTTTGGGAACTTTTGTCACCTTTGAACTGGATTCCAAAGTCCCCCTGTGGTCCTCGGCGCGCATCAGTCGCAACGCCACCGTGCTTGGCGGCAATGTGTCCATTCAAATTTATGACACTGGATTTGAATTACAAAGCAATCCGCAAGTGACTGGCCCTAGCTCCCCGTTGATCGCCAGCGCCACCATCCGCGCCAGTAATCCGCCCTCCGGATTCACGACCATCTTTGGCGGACCTGTGGCCCTGAAACTTGACCAGATGTACGCCAACTTCAATCTTTTCTACGACTGGTTCACCCAACACGCGCGCAAAGAGATTGTGGCCCACTTTCAATCCATCAACGCGTCTATCGATTCACTGCGCGCCAATGTCAACAGCGATTCCAATGATTGGCGGGCGCGATTCGCCTCGCTCAAATCAAACACCGCGGAGATGAATCGTCGGTTGGGAATTTCCAACGAAGGCGAGCAGGATCCGACAAGTTACTCCAGCATCATCAAGCAAAAATTGCCGCAAATTCGCGACGATGCCACAAGCGCGAATAGTGATTACACGGCCGTGGCCGCTGAGATTAAAAATAAAGTCAGCGAGAAGATGACCAAGACGTACGAGGACTTTCAAACACAATTCGCGCGCCTGCAAGCGGACATGCAAACGCTGATCGCCGCGGGCAAGGACGCCAATGGCGCGTACGCCGACAGTGTTGCGGAATTGTCGCTCAGTGGCGGGCAAATTTACCGCGCGTTTCAAGAACTTCTCAGCGGCATCGTGCGGGCCATATTGGAAAAACCAAACGACGCGCAGTTCTCTCAGCAAGACCAACTTATGTTTGCGCGCGAACTGGCATTGCAAGCGCAAGAAGTGCAAGTGGCCGTTGAAGATTTGCAAATGTTGGCGAATCAAATGAAGTCAAGTTCGCCGGACATGGCCGATGCAATTCGTCAGCGCACCGCCGCAACATTGGCGCAATTAAAGAAGTCGCTGGACGCGTTCCACGCCACTCTGCAAACTCAAAATCCGTAATCAATTGCAACCGCGTACGCGTGCGCGAAGAGTGGGCCAAGCCAAATCGCACAACATTGTCCGGCCGCCTTCATCAGCGGCATCGCTGAACAATGCACACCTTAACTTGCGTTGGCGGCGGCTTCCACATTCACGGGGGAATTTTTCTCCTCGCGCAGGCGCTCAATGCGCGCGCCCAGCGAGTTTAATGTTTTCTCCATCTGGTAGTAGCCGCGGTCCAAGTGATAGACGCGCGTCACCAACGTTTCGCCTTCGGCGGCCAAACCCGCCAACACCAAACTTGCGCTGGCGCGCAAATCGCTGGCCATCACAGGCGCGCCAATCAGTTTCGACCCGCCCGTAATAATCACGGTTGGTCCCTGGCGATTCAAGTGCGCGCCCATGCGCGACAACTCCGCCACATGCAGGAAGCGCTCCAAATAAATCTTCTCGGTGATCACGCTGTTGCCTTGGGCCAAACATAAAAGCGCCATTAATTGCGCCTGCAAATCCGTTGGAAATCCCGGATGCGGCTGTGTGGTGATGGTGGCGGGTTTCAAGTTGCGCTCACTGGTCACGCGCACCGAGCAACGCCTGGAATCCTTGTCATCAAGGCGCTCCACATGCACGCCAATTTCACGGAACACATCCAGCGTTGCCAACAGCGAATCGTAGGGAAAATCATCCAAAATAATGTCGCCGTTGGTCATGGCCGCGGCCACCGCGTATGTGCCGGCCACAATGCGATCGGGCATCACGTTGTATTCGGTGCCGCTTAATTCCTCCACGCCATCAATGATCAAACGCGGACTGCCGGCGCCCTGAATCTTGGCGCCCATTTTGTTCAGCATGTCGGCAACCTCCACCACTTCAGGCTCGCACGCGGCGCACTCAATAATGGTGCGACCCTTGGCCAACGTGGCGGCGCTCATAATGTTTGAAGTTCCAAGCACGGTGCTACCGTTTGGTCCACCCAAGAAAACCGTGTTGCCCTTCAATCGATCCGCCGTGGCAATGATGTCGCCATTGCGAAGTTCAATTTTGGCGCCCAGCGCCTCCAAGCCTTTCAAATGCAAATCAACTGGTCGATGTCCAAAACTGCAACCACCAGGCATGCTCACCACGGCTTTGCGACGACGCGCCACCATTGGCCCCAACACGCAAATACTGGCGCGCATGGTGCGCACAATGTCGTAGCGCGCGTGCACGCAATTCTGGTCCATGCTGGTCAGCGACAATGCGTCGCCCGTGCGCTTGGTTTGCACGCCCAACTCGCGCAGTAGCGCGTTCATATTTTCAATATCCGCCAACGGCTTCACGTTTTTCAGTTTCAACTCGCCGTCGGTCAGCAATGACGCCGCCATCAGCGGAAGCGCCGCATTTTTGGAACCCTCAACCGTCACGCGACCCGCGAGCCGCCGACCACCTTGAATGCGAAAATAATCCATAGTTGAGATCCTTTGAAAAGAATTCGTGGTGAAAAAAGTAAGCCATTCTCAATCGACCAAGCGAGCGCCCGAGCAACAATTTCCGCCCGACATGCCTACGATACCGCCGTGAGCACAACTTTTGAAATCGTGGGTGAACCAACACTGCCCGAAGTGAAGATGCATTTGGTGGCGCCCAACGCGCCCGCCATCGCGCGCGTAACGGCCAATGAATTATGCATCAAAGGCCGCTCTTCCAGCTATGTTCGCCATGTCAGCATTGACCTTGCGGGCACGCCTATGGCCGGGCAATTTCATGCCGGACAAAGTTTCGGCGTGGTGCCGCCGGGCAACGACCATCAAGGTCGGCCCAACAAAGTCCGTCTGTATTCCATTGCCAGTCCCACATGGGGCGAGGACGGCCACGGCCAGATTTTTGCCACCACTCCCAAGCGCCTCATCAGCGAGGAAATGATCACCACGCCTGGAGACACCGTGGCGCATCCGCAACTTATTTTGGGCGCGTGTAGCAATTATCTATGCGATCTGAAACCGGGCGATGCGGTGCAAGTGACGGGTCCATCAGGCAAGCGATTTCTTTTGCCCACTGATCCTTCCAAACACGATTATCTTTTCTTGGCCACGGGCACGGGCATTGCGCCGTTTCGCGGCATGTTGCAAGAATTGCTCGCAGGTCCGCCGGCTGGAAGTCCGTGGCAGAAATCCTGGTCGC
>CALFOZ010000206.1 GCA_937919205.1 uncultured Planctomycetia bacterium | reverse complement strand
TGTGTAGCCGCTGACGGTTTGACTTTTTACAAATGAACAACCACATTACGCAACTAAACCTTGTTGAACCCCTTTCCGTCGGCGCGGTGAGTGATGATTTGAATTGTGCGCCAAGTCGAACCGCACGCCTCTGGTGGATCGGAGGATTTGTGCTCGTATTTATCGCGGCGGTGGCCGCGCGCGCGTGGATTCAATTTGCTGGCGAACTGCCGCCAGCTATGGACCCGGCGTATTACCCCATGCAAGCGTGGTGGCTCTTCAATGAGGGGCGACTGCTGTATCAAGACGCGCCATTGATCTTTGTGCTGGACGGACTGCTTGCGAAACTATTTATTGTGGCAGGAATGCAAAGCGACAGCGCGTATTTGGTGGCGTCGCAAGTGGTTGACTGCGTGACAGAACCATGGGTTGCGTTGTTTGTATTCTTGTTTGGATTTGCGTGGTGCGGCGGCGCGCGCCGCGGCATTCCCGTTGTCATTGCGGGCGCTGTGCTTGCGGTATTAAGCGCGCCAGTGATTCGAATGGTGAGCGACTTTGAGAAAAATTCGCTGGGGTTGGTATGGGCCGCCATGAGTTGGTGGGCGCTATGGCGCGCAATTGCCGCCGTGGAAATCAAATTGCCGCGCGCGCGTATTACGCGCTGGTTTATTGTGGCGGCCGTTGCGTTGGTGTTGAGCGCGCTCACGCATGGTGGATCATTTGGATGCGCGGTGGTTGGCGCGGGCGCAATCATGGTGATTTGGTTTGTGATTGGCGGCGCCAGCAAGCGAACGCTTTTTGTGAGCGCACTTGCGGTTGCGCTTGTTGGAGCAATGTCCTTGGCGCTGTTGTACGTTGTAAGTCCAAGTCGCGCGCATGATTTACTTACGGCGCCGCAGAACATTTTTGGCGGCGCAGATGCAATGCGTGGGCCAGGTGGACCGGGCCGCGCTCGAGGAGGCGACATGGATGCGCAAGATGATCGTGGTCCGCACGGTGGCGACATGAATCCGCAAGACGATCGTGGTCCACGCGGAAATCGCAATGGCGGATTTGATCCACGCGAAGATGGTCCGCCCCGAATGGGTCCGCGCGGTGGGCGCTCAGGAATGGGCGGGCCACCTGGAATGGGCGGCCGCAATTCGCATGGAACATTCATTGGTCTAGGCGTGGGCCTGTGTGGAATTATTCTTATCGCGCTTGGATGGCGCAAAGAAACAATCGCCAATCGCGCCTGCATTCTGGGTCTGAGCGCGCTCAGTATTTTTCTAGTTTTCCCTTTGCTTAATCCTGAATATGCACAGCGACTCAACCTGATGGCGTCGGTGCCAGTTGGAATTGTCTTCACATTTATTTTGACACGCGTTGTGATGGCGCAACCGCCCCACTTTGTCAGCGCGCTGTGGCCACCCTCGCGCAACATGTGGCGGGCCGCCATCGCGTGGCTGATCGCGGGCAGTGTGAGTTACGGCGCAATTCATTCCATCAGTGGAACATCCACGCCTGGACCGGTTTTAAACCAAGCAGAACTGAGCGAATTGTTCGACATGCGCGGCGAAATTTCCGAGCCACGCACCACGCTCATTGTTGCCGCGCACGGCGTTCAGTGGTGGGCTGGCCACGCCTTGCACACGCCGGTGCGCATGGGAAAAATTCCAGATGAGGCATTCACAAAATATTCACGCGTGTTGATACTGAAGAAAAACAAAGGCGATCGCCGCGGCAGGCCTGATGAGCAACTTGTTATGCCAGAGAACGCAAAACTGGTGTACGAGGGAACTTATTTTAATTTGTTCGAAGCAGCGCAATAATCTAGAACTTGCAATTCAAAGCGCATGCAACGCTTCATGCATCTGATTGCCGCTGCTATTTCCAAGCGCGTACGTGAAGCCGCCCTGAATAGCGAACGCGCCAACCTTGCCGCCATGTGACAGCGCGAGCAAACCGACTTGAAATTTCTTTGGATCACCAGTGATTTTGATCATGCGCGCAATGGTTTCTTCGCACGCTTGTTGCGCCGTGGCACCCCCACGCATTTTTTCCACAACTAAAAAAGACGCGACAGTCCGCATGGCGATTTCGCCAACGCCTGTGCACACCGCCGCGCCAACTTCGCCATCGACAAAAAGACCGGCGCCAATAATTGGCGAATCACCAACGCGCCCGTGCATTTTGTAGGACATGCCACTTGTGGTGCACGACGCCGCAAGATGCCCCCGCGCGTCAAGCACCAGCATTCCAATGGTGTCGTGATTATGTTCACCGCCTATGGGCGTGTTGCCAGCCGCGCCGCCGTGATTGATATGACTTTCCTTCATTGTTGGCGTGTGTTGCCCCGCCAGCGCGGAATGAATTGATGCATTCTCACGGTTGATCTGCGACGCGTACTTTTTATCTTTCAACCATTGTTGCCACGCCGCGAGCATTTCTGGATGTAGCGGAGTTTCAGGCGCACACTTCACTCCCTGCTCACGCGCAAATTGCTCGGCGCCTTCGCCAACTAACATGACATGCGGCGTGCTCTGCATCACCATGCGCGCCAGCGAAATTGGATGCGCCACGCCGCGCACAAACGCAACCGAACCCGCGCGTCCAGTGTGATCCATGATGGCCGCGTCCAGCGTGACAATTCCATCGCGATCCGGAAAGCCGCTCAGACCAACGCTATGTTCAAGCGAATCGAGTTCGGTCACCATCACGCCGGCTTCGGCGGCATCCAGCGCGTCGCCACCGGCGCGAAGAACTTCTAGCGCCTTGACGTTGGCGCAAAGTCCGTGATTCCAAGTTGAAACAACAACTGGACCAGGGGAAGAATTCGCCAACGCATTGCGTGTTGTTTCTTCGCTCATTGCCTTGTAAGTTTAGAGTGTGGCAGCAATTTCAACTTGGGCGTAAATTCATTCCATGTCCAACACTTCATCACACATTGCAGTCTCGCCTTCCAGAAAATCTGTATGGATGCAAGAAATTCCCGTGCTACTGGGATTGGCAACAGGCGCGTTTGCTCTTTCACATTGGTCGCCAGCGGGCCCCATGACGGGTGGCGCGAATTTGCTTTGGACTGGCTGGATTTTAATTTGCATTTTAACGTGCGCCTTCCGCGCCATGCTGCAAGCGGAGTCGTTGGCGGTGCATTTTGGCGAGCCAATTGGAACGATCATCTTGACCGTGTCGGCCATCACCATTGAAGTGGCCGCGGTGGCCGCCATGATGCTTCCACTGCAAGAGGACAATTCCGTGGCGCGCGACACCATGTTCGCCGTGCTCATGCTTATCTTTAATCTTCTCATTGGTCTTGCGATTCTGCTTGGAGGCATGCGCAAGAGGTCGCAAGAATTCAATCCGGGCTCATCATCGAATTATTTGTCATTCATTATCGCTTTGGGCACCATCGCACTGATCCTTCCCACATTCACGCATTCCGAACAAGGCGGTTGGATGTCGGACTCCATGGAGATTTATGTCGGCATCACCTGTCTTGTGATTTATATTTTGTTTTTAATTTCGCAAACATCCGCCTCCCGTGAATTCTTTGAGCACAAGTCAAACGAGAAGAAAAAAATACACGCGCATGCTGTGCATCATTCAATCGCGATCACCATCATGCTTTTGGTGATTTCGCTTGGCGCCGTGGTCATGCTGGCCGAAAGTGTGGGCGCAAGAGTGACGGTTCTTTTTCAAACATGGAATCTGCCCGCGCCACTCAGCGGCATTTTTATTGCCGCACTGGTGCTTGCTCCAGAGGGACTAGCCGCACTGCGCGCCTCGCGTGAAGATGACATGCAGCGCGCCATCAATGTGCTACTGGGCAGTGCATTGGCAACAATTGGTCTAACTGTTCCCGCGGTGATTGTGATGCGCTATGTCACGGGTGTAAGCCCCGAACTGGGACTTGAGCCGCCGTATATTGGGCTTTTTGTGCTGACATTCGCGGTGTCGATTGTCAACCTTATGCGCGGCAGAGTGAACATGATGCAAGGCGTTGTGCATCTGATGATTTTTGCCACATGGATCATGGTGATCTTTGACGAGTCCTGGGCGAGTAAAGTTTGACCGCGACCATCGCATGCGCTTGAATGACATGGTGGGCAAGCGTGTAAGCGCGGGTGAAATTAAAATGCGTTAATGGCGAATGTGTGGCTTACGCAAGAATTGAGCACGCCACCGTGATGATGATGGCGGCGCACAAGTTCAAGACAAATCCAACTCGCATCATTTGCTTTAGTGGCACGCGGCCTGTGGCAAACACCAACGCGCTTGGCGGCGTTCCCACTGGCAACATGAATGCGTAACTTGCGGCAAGCGCGCACGCCACCACCAATCGTTCCGTAGGTATTCCAAGTCCAGGCGCCATTGCGCCAACGATTGGCACAGCCGTGGCCACAAGCGCGGTGTTGGAGGCAATTTCGCTAGAAAAAATAAGCGTGATGACAATAATGAAAAGCAAGAGTGGCGCGGGAACAACCGACAGGCCCGTGAATGATTGCGCCACCGTGTTTGATACACCCGTGCGCTGCATGGCATCGGCAAGACAAAGGCCACCGCCAAACAAAACGAATATTCCCCATGGCAGATGCGCCGTTTGAGACCACGGAACAATGGCGTCATTGGAGCCCTTCTTTTCTGGAATGATGAATAGCAGTAACGCGGCGGTGATGGCGATCATTCCGTCGCGCAACATTAAATCAGGCAACCATGATTTAATAAATGGCGCCCCCACCCACGCAATAATGGCCGCGACAAAAATAACAATGGTCATCTTCGCGGCGCGCGTCATGGGTCCGTGATTCATGGGAAGAGTGATAGATGACGAGGCGAGAGTCTTCATGGGAAACATGACGCTAAAAGCAATCAACGTAGCCGCCATCATGACAAGCGCGGTGGGCACGCCGATCATGGACCAACTTAAAAAATCCATCTTGCTTCCATTGGCGCGCAACCACTCAGCGGCGATTGGATTGGGTGGACTACCAAGCAGTGTCATCACTCCGCCAATGCTTGCGCCATACGCAACGGCTAGAAAAACGGCGCGCTCAAAATTATGAAAGGCACGCGTGTGCTCTGGTTTTTCAATTGAAACACCGGTAAAACAGGCCACTGCCGCGCTTGCCAACGGCAACATGATGGCCGCGGAAGCCATGTTGGAAACCCATGCGCCTAACAGCGAAGTGGCGATAAGAAATCCCGCGACAATTCGCGAAGGTGAATGGCCGACATGCCTTAACACAAACGCAATCAAGCGCTGACCAAGTCCGTGACGCTCAATGGCCAGTCCGATAGTGCAACCGCCGGCAAAAAGAAAAATCACATCGTTGGCGTAGGGCGACAATATTTCCTGCGTGGAGCCAATGTTGAAAATAGTCAGGACAATCACCGGCAATAAACCAGTGATGGCAAGATCGACCACTTGAGTCGCCCACCATATGGCCATCCATACCAGAAGACCCGTGACGATTGCGCCAGGCCTGCTCATGTCGCTCACGCCGATTATGGATGGATCAAAAGTGAGCCAAGCGAGTATTCCAAAAAGTGGGCCAGCCACAAGCGCAATGCGATTCATGTGCGCAAGGCTAACGGCTTGCGGCGCGGACTGATTTAAAAATTGAATTTCAATTTTGTACAGCGCATGGCATTGGAAAAATTCGCAATTGGCAAGATGCGCGTGTGCCCAGCAACCGGCGTCGTCAGGAGCGCGGCTTCACTTCTAGGCGCCGCGAACGCAACATCCACACTTCGAAAAAGTAGGTGCAAAACGGTGGCAAAGCCGCAAAAATTCCAATGACGGTTGTCCACATTCCCCAGCGCATATGCATGGCCACTCGAATGGTGGCGATGACATAGAAAATAAAAAGTCCGCCGTGAATGGGCCCCATCATTTGCACGCCGATTGGATTGGCCGCCGCGGAATATTTGAAATACATTCCCGCAAGCAATCCGGCCCAAGACCATGCCTCAGTGATGGCCGCCAAACGAAATTGGCCAACAGGCGTGGTGAACAGCGACACGACTTTGGAAACAAAACTTGGAGATGACTCAGAGCGATTATGCATGCTGACATGGTAGACAGATTGATGTTTGCGGGAACAATGTTGGCGCATAACAAACAAGCACCTACACGCCACTCACCCAAAAATTCCGCATTGCGTATTCTGCGCCCGTGCAAATATCACCACCACCAGCGCCAACTATTTCCATGCGCACTGGCATGATCGCATTTATATTTGCTGAATTATTCGTGCTCTATCAACTCACAGCGCAGACTGCCTACGCACCATTGCATCCACTGATCGCCAAAGAAATCGGACTCACGCTGCTGCAATCGGGCGTTGTGTCAGCCTCATTTCTCATCTCGTATGGACTATTTCAAATCCCTGGCGGACTGCTCTTGGATCGACTTGGTTTACGCATGCTGTTTCCAATTGGAATTGCGTGCAGCGCCTTGAGCATTTATTTCTTTTCTCGTTCCACAACCATGCTGGAACTTTTCATGTCCCGCGCGTGCCTTGGTTGCGCTTGCTCTTTCTCATTTGCGGGATTGGGCGTGATTGCGCAGCGCGTATTTTCACCGGCGGGTTTCGCACTTGCCATTGGTCTTGGCGATTCCGCGCTTGGTGTTGGCGGCGCGATCGGCGAATTAGGCGTGGACTATTTTGGCGAACACATGGGTTGGCGTCAGACGATGCTTGTGACCGCGTTCATCGGCATGCCTTTGGCCATTGGGTGCGCATGGTCACTTCGCAGCCAACTTTTTGGACAGATTCACGCAACAAGCACCGCGGACACTACCCAGGAAACTCTGACCATCACGCGCCGAATACAAAGCGTGCTGAAAAAACGCGAGGTGATTTTAGCGGCCCTGATTTACGGCGGCACCTGCGGCATGGTCCTGGGCTTTGGCGGATTTTGGAATATTCCATTGCAAGAAGCGTGGGGTTGGACGGCGCGCCAAAGCGTAATCCTAAACAGCGTTTTCTTTATAGGCACCGCCATCGGCGCCCCCTTTGCCGGAATTGTAAGCGCGCGAATCGGCGCTAAGAAATTGCTGATTGTTGGACTTGTCACCAGCATCCTGTCCTACATGTTTGATTTAATGTTTCCCCCGCAATGGATCATGACCAATGTTGCGGATTGGCCGTTGTGGGTGGACTGCGTCAACATGTTCATAATTGGATTTGGTTTAGGCACCAGCATTCTGGCGTTCCCAATTGCCACGCGCGTGGTCGCTCCACAGATGGTTGGCTTGACCATTTCTATTGTGAACTTTTCCGGCATTTTCTTCGCGGCTATTTTGCAAGTGGCTCCTGGCGTCATCATCCAAGGCTTTCACGACACCACATTGATTGCGCTTCAAGTTGGACACAGCGTGTTTGTATTTGGCATGCTCATGGCGCTTGCCGCGACGCTGTGCTTGCCTGCACACACTCAACCTGCGCGGGCGTGATTGCGCCTCAGGTGCGCAACTTTTCCAAATCCAATTCGAACACAGGTGAGATTCATCGTCTGAGATTTCTTTCTTGCTTGTCCATGGACAACTTTGCCGCCATCACGCGAACCGATCCGGCTTCAACAACGCAATATCAAATGGCTGGCTCTTGTCGGCAAGAATATTGCGCACCAACATTCCAGTGGCGGGACCAAGACTTAATCCAAGCATGGCGTGGCCCGACGCGCTTGTGACATTGTCCAAATGCGCGAAGCGACCGACATACGGCAACCCGTCAGGCGACACCGGACGTCGACCCGTCCACACCGGCTGCGCTTGCGCGTGGGCACCCGAAAAAGTCTTTGAAAACGCGGGCAAATAGCGCGGAATTGATTCTTGAATTCCTTGCACGCGTTTGGGATTGATCGTGTCATCCACGCCGCCAATTTCCATTGTGCCCGCGAAGCGCAATGTTGAACCCATGGGCGTCATGGCCACGCGCGCCTCCACCAACAAGCACGATGTGCGCGGCAATTGCGGCGGCGATTGCAACGTCATGCTGTAGCCCTTGCCCGCTTGCATTGGAAGTTCAACGCCAAGTTGTTTGGCCACATCACCGGACCATGAACCGGTGGCGATGACAAACTCGTCGGCCTCAATGCGCTCGTTGCCGATATTCACGGACACAACTTTCCCGCCGCGACGCTCGAAACTTTTCACCTCGGTTTCATGGCGCACATCCAAATCATGCGCCAACTCCTGCATGACCAACGACGGATTCAAATGTCCGTCATCGTGAAAGTGGACGCCGCCGCAAACATCCAATGTCAATTCGGGCTCAAGCGCCGCAACTTCGCTGGCGCAAAGGACAGTCGCGCTTAAACCAATTTCATTGGCGCGCTTGGCCAACTGCGCCTCGTGCGCCAAGGTCTTTGGTTGCTTGCACAGCACCAACAATCCTTTTTGTACTAGCCCAATTCTGTTGTCCGTCTCTGCCGCAAGATCAATGTACAACTTCTTACTCAACAAACTTATGTCGCGCAACAAACTTTCACAATTGGCAACATGCGCCGGCGTAGCACTGCGATAAAATTTCCACAACCACTTCAGCAAATCGCGGTTCAGTTTGGGGCGAATCCAGAACGGACTCTTGGAATTGCCCATCATTCGAATGCCCTTGCTGATCATTCCAGGGGAAGCCAACGGCACAAAGTGGCTCGGCGACACCAACCCCGCGTTTCCAAAACTGCATCCCATCATCTTGGGCGATCGATCAAGCACGATCACTTCATGTCCGTCGCGCTGTACATAATGCGCGCACGACAAGCCAATGATTCCGCCGCCGACAATGACCACTCTGCTCATAGCGCAAGAGTAAACAATTCCCCCGCTTCAACACGCTCGCCAAACTTCTTTACACTTGCTGTCCCATGTCAGACGCCCCAACCAAATCGATGGAAGAAATTGTCTCGCTCTGCCGCCGCCGCGGCTTTATTTTTCAAAGCTCGGAAATTTACGGCGGCATCAACGGCTTCTGGGATTACGGCCCACTGGGAACCGAACTCAAGCGCAATCTAAAAAATGCCTGGTGGCAAGACATTGTGCGTAACGAACTCATTGGCCCTTTCGGTGAGCCAGTGCAAATTGTCGGGCTTGATTCATCCATCATCATGAATCCAAAAGTGTGGGTGGCCTCTGGCCATGTCGGCGGCTTCAACGATCCCATGGTGGATTGCCGCGAAAGCAAGGCGCGCTACCGCGCCGATCACCTGATGGTTCTTGGCGCGGCGGAAGATGGCGCGCGCTTGTACGCGTTCATTGACAACGACACCGAGCAGCGCGCCAAGGCGGAAAAAATTCTGCTGAAGTATGAGCGCCGCGAAGTGCTTGACGCCGCTCGCCATTTAGTTCGTGCTTTCACCACGCTCAACGCCGACGAGCGCGCGCGTTGCGTTGGTCCCGAAGCCAAGGAACCTGGAACTCTGACCGAGCCGCGCCAATTTAACTTGATGTTCAAGACCAATGTGGGCGCGATTGAGGATCCGGCCAACGCCGCGTACTTGCGCCCTGAAACCGCGCAGGGCATTTTCGCCAACTTTGACAATGTCATCAACAGCTCGCGCGTTCGCGTGCCATTTGGAATTGCGCAAATTGGAAAAGCGTTTCGCAATGAAGTCACTCCGCGCAATTTCACCTTCCGCAGCCGCGAGTTTGAGCAAATGGAATTGGAGTTTTTCATTCAACCCGACCAAGCCGCGCAGTGGTACGCGTGGTGGCGCGATCAGCGCTTCGCATGGTGGCAATCCATTGGCTTGACCAGCGGCAACTTGCAATTGCGCGAGCATGACAGCGACGAGTTGGCCCACTACGCCAAAGTTGGCGCGGGCACCAGCGACATTGAGTACAAGTTTCCGTTCACCTCTCCTGGCTTTGGCGAACTTGAAGGCGTGGCACATCGCGGCGAATACGATCTGCGCCAACACGCGGAGCATTGCGGCAAAAACGATAAGGCGAAATATTTCGACCAAGAAAAGAACGAGCGATATTTTCCGCATGTCATTGAGCCATCCGCCGGCGCCGACCGCGGCACGCTGGCGCTTTTATGCGAGGCCTACACCAAGGATGAATCGCGTCCCAGCGGCGTGTTTATGAAATTTCATCCGCGCATGGCGCCAGTGAAGGCCGGAATTTTTCCTCTGGTCAACAAGGACGGCATGCCGGAAATCGCCGAGCGACTGCACCGCGAGTTGCGCAAGCGCCACATGTGCGAGTACGACCCCAAGCAAACCATCGGCAAGCGTTACGCGCGCATGGATGAGGCGGGAACTCCGTTCTGCATCACGATTGATTCCGAGACACTGACCGCGCAGACCGTCACCATTCGCCACCGCGACACGCAGTTGCAGGAAAAAATGAATATCGACGCCGTGCCCGCGTGGCTTGATGCGCAAGTTGGTTAAGAATTTATTCTGGCGTTTTCTCTTTCTGATTGCGCCCACGACAACACCATTGCATTGTTATGATTTAAATCATGAACTCATTCAAACGCATCGTCGCTAGCAGCCTGTTGTCCCTCTCGTTGATTTCCGCAATCGCAATCCCCGCATGTAGCACCGCTCCAAGCAAAGATGACCGCACCTCATTTCTCACCGAGGCGCGTCAAGGCAAGGACTATTTCACCAAGGCCATTCCAGGTTTGAATGATCAATTGAAATCCAGCGCTGGCTACGCTGTGTTTCCAGGCATCGGCAAATGGGGCGTTCTGTTTGGTGGTGGCGAGTATGGCCGCGGCGCGGTGTTCGCTCCAGACGGTACACAAATTGGTTGGGCCGCCATGAGCAATCCAAGCATTGGTTTGCAAGTTGGTGGTCAAGGCTTGCAAATGATCATTGTGTTTGAAACGCAAAAAGTGTTGGAAGAATTCAAGGCCAACACAATGGCTGGAAGCGCTAGTGGCACAGCGGTGGGCGGCGACTCTGGCGTGGCGGGAGTTGCCAAGTACACCAACGGCGTGATCGTGTACGTCGGCGCGCAAAAAGGCTTAATGGCGGGCGGCTCGGTGGGCTTGCAAATGTTCAAGTACAAAAGCGTTGCCGACGCCAATAGTGCTTACGACTAAGTTCAAATCGTCGACAACCTTGCGCACCATTCTTGGCACGCGTACGCATTGGCTGGAATTGTTTTTCGCGTCCACAACTCTTTG
>CALFOZ010000205.1 GCA_937919205.1 uncultured Planctomycetia bacterium | reverse complement strand
CGAGCCTGGGAGCATCATTTGACCAAATCCCAAACCACCCTGACTCGTCAGTCGTGGCATGATCATGGCGGTTCCAAACAGCAGAATTGAATAACTGAGCGAGATGCAGGCGAACCAGATGGTGCGAAATGGGGGCATGTGTTTCCTTTTTAAAATTAAAGCGGACGGTCTTTTCTCATATCGACTTTTGCTTCAAGAACTGTCCGAAGATTGCACATGTACCAACGCCAGCTTTCAGCGTCGTTGGCGGCCACCAAGATCATGTCCGAGTTGTCAATAAATGGACCATGCCGGTGAATCACGCGCGCGCCTTCCTCGGATTCAGGCGTGACCATCCATTCAATGGGAACAGCTTCATCATCAAGACCAACGGGCCAGCCCCATGTGACTTTTCCACCCGGGTCATAATCAAGAATTGGAACTTCAAATGAGCGGCGGAACTTGGAGTCCCAACCCAACTTCATGGTGCCGCCCTTGCGCAGATCAACTTCGGCGGCAAGCGTGAGCCAACGCGTCAAGCCGTCAGCGGTGGTGAGGCATGCGAAGACATCCTCATGATGTGCCGCGATGGTCTCCTTAAGCGTGATCCAAATTCCATTATTCTCTTTTCGTACCACGCGTAAATCTTAACGCACGACAGCGAGCGGGGCGCGGGGACACGCGGAAAATATTGAATTACGCATTGTCCTTGGGAGATTTTTCTGGAGCGGGCGGGGCTTGCTTTAAGAAAAAAGTTTGCGTGAAAAAACCAACAAAACTAAGCACGGTTGTGGCAAATGCCCAGGCGGAAATTCGCGGCGAGTCTGCGCCCAGAAATTCGGAAAGTCCCCACGCAATCAACAAGCTTCCAGCCGTAGCGGTCACGGCAATCTCGGCGCTGGCGCGCATGAAAAGACCAAGGAACAAACCAGCCACGCCTGATGCAAGGATGGACGCGCCAAAGAGTGTTCGCTCTGGTGGATCAAGCGTGCTCCAAAATCTGTTGGCGGCGTCAACGGTTTGGTCCTTCAGTGTGAGCGCGTCGGATCCGTTGGGTGTCCAGACAGCGGCGATCGCCTCCGTGAATCCGCTGGCGCGATGTTCAGAGATGGCCTTGGCTTGATCCGACGCGATCAGGCCGCGATCAATGATTGCGGCGGAAATAATTCCCGCCGCAAGCGCGGCGACAATCATCACGGTGAATGCAAGCGCGAATCGATACGCAACCAACGCAATAATAACTCCAGCGAACGCGCCGATGATGGCGCTACCCCACGGCGGTAGCCACATGACGCCGATCCATTGCGCCAACAATACGCCCGCGGGAATTCCGCCCACAAATCCAGCAAGCACAACCGCGCGCCGAACAATGCGACCGCCAAACGCCCACAGCACGGATCCACTCATGATGGATATGACAGAGCCAAGCCAAGAAAGCGCCAGCAGGGGAATAAACACGATCTTCTATCGGCTCACGGTTATGCTGATCGCCACTGCGAGAGAGATTCAAGCTATGTTTTTGAATGGATTCAATTGGAATTTGCTTAAGATTCTCATATCGAATGTATGTGCCGTTGGATTATTTGAAAGTGGTTGGACATGAGTGACCCTAAAAGATTTCCCTCGCTTATTGCAGCGCCCGTTGATGATCCCGCTGGGGCGCGGGTGGGATTTCTTGGACCCAAAGGAACATTTAGCCATATCGCAACGCTTGCTCATTTTGGCGTCGGCGTGGAATTGATTGAACTGCCCAGCATTGAAAGCGTTTTTGAAATGGTCGATCGCGGACTGATCAGCCACGGCGTGGTTCCATATGAGAACGCGATTGGTGGAAGTATTGTTGAAACGCTGGACGCATTTCAAGAGCGCTCCACAAGTATTTGCGGCGAAACTTTAGTGGTGGTGAACCATTGCGTGCTGTCCAAGGGATCTCTCGATGAGATTGTCCGGATTTTTTCGCGTGGCGAAGTCTTTGCGCAGTGCCGCAAGTGGCTCGCGCAACGATTTCCCAATACGCCCTTGATTGCCGTAAGTAGCACCGCCGCCGCTGCCGAGGAAGCGGCACGTGATTCAAGTTCTGCGGCCATCGCCTCCACCGTGGCGGGGTCGATGTTCGGCTTGAGCGCGCACTTTCAGGACATCGAAGATCGCCCCAACAATATCACGCGTTTTTTAATTTTGGGCGCCGATATCAACCCGCCAAGTGGAAACGATCGCACCACAATCATGTTTGCCACCGCCAATCGACCGGGCGCCTTGGTTGATGTGTTGGATTCGTTTCGCAGGCACGGAGTGAACCTCAGCCACATTGAAAAGAGACCAAGTGGCCGCGAAAATTGGACCTACACTTTCTTCGTGGACGCCGATGCGCATCAAATGGACGATTCGCTGAAAAATGCCTTAAACACGGCTCGCGAGCACGTTTCGACGCTGCAAGTCTTGGGCAGTTATCCCGCCGCCCAAAGGCCATTGTGATGGATGACGCACGCAAACATCGCCCGGATCAATCTTCGCAGGCACAGAAACTTGCCGCAACGGATGCGGGATCTCCCGTACAGATGAACGTTGGGGCGGGGCACGCCCCGAATAATTTAGCCAATGAAAAAAGTCCATATCTATTGCAGCACGCGTTCAATCCTGTGCCGTGGTATCCGTGGAGCGACGCGGCCATTGCGCAAGCGCGCTTACGCGACGTGCCGCTGTTGGTGAGCACTGGCTACAGCACGTGCTATTGGTGCCATGTGATGGAGCGCGAATGTTTTGAGAACCCCGACATAGCGCGCTTGATGGGCGAGAAGTTTGTATGCGTGAAGGTGG
>CALFOZ010000204.1 GCA_937919205.1 uncultured Planctomycetia bacterium | reverse complement strand
GTGTCAAACAGGCCGCGAACAATCATCCAGCGATTTGGTGCATTTTGTGGGCAAAGACTCATTTGGACACCTCATCAGAGCTGTCATCCATTGAGTCAATTACATTGTTTGCCGCACTTGGTCGCATAGCGCCAGTGCGAACGCGAACATCGTAATCCGTCTGCAACCATGCTTTGGCAAAGCGCCAATCACGGGACACAGTTGCACTGCTTAAATCCAACAAGCGCGCAATGTGTTCTGGTTCCAAACCGCCAAAGATGCGCAGTTCAGCAACGTGCGCACTGCGAGGATCTTCCTTGGCCAAACTTTGCAGGGCGTCTTCCAAAGCCAAAATGCCGCCGGAATCAACCGTTGCGTCACATGGTTCAAAGACATCCGTGCTGGCTTTAAAACTTTGACCGCCACGCTTTTTGGAAAGGCGGCGGCGAGCATGATCGCCCAGGACGGAGCGCAGCACGGTAGCCGCGGTAGCCAAGAAATGCTCTTCTGATTGAAATTCTTTGGAATCGCGTTCGGCCAACTTGATAAAGGCTTCATGCACAACGGCGGTTGGTTGCAAGGTGTGGCCGCGAGGTTGCGAGCGCATGTGCAAAGCGCTTAGCTCCTTCAGGCGAACATAAATGCTTTCAAACAACTCTGAAAGCGGCAAAATTGTCTGTTGGGAATCGGACACAGGGGAACTCCAAAAACCAAACTGACTTTGACTTGTCTGGAAACGCCCAAACTTATCAAAACCCAGAACTGCCCCTAGACCAACCGACCATCCCTGTTAACTCCGACAGGTTGAACCTAGACCAAATACAAAGCAAGTCAAGCAAGGGGTGATAAATAGATTTTAATTCATTAATTCTGAACACAAATAGTGCCATTGAGATGCCTTACGGCTGTTTTTGAAATTAGAAAAAAAAAAAAAATGAAAAATATATGGCGCATGACCACCACCTTGCGCACCAGATTTAAGTTTTTGCTGCCTGTGGTCAAAGCCCCCGCGGGCCAATTGCATGGATTTGCGTCAACCAAAAGGGCCATTTACAAAATATTTATAAATATTGCGTGTTGCGTGATCAAGGTCACCCATTTTTTACGTTTACATGTGTGGAAGACCTGTTTTGGTGCAGTGGGAACTGCAACCGAACCAGCAATCCAAGTCTGGCTGGATTTGGGCCGCAGACCGACGGATTCGGTGAATTGGAAAGCTTCAGCGTTGAAGCTATTGCCAATGATTCTTACTTGTTTTTGCATTATTTATAGGATTCATCAATGTTCAAATTCGCCTCTAATCGATCTTCTTTGGCCGTCTATCTTCTGGCCTGCTCAGGCTTTATAGCCTCTGGCGCAAGCGCCAACCCTGGCGTGATTTACAATGACGCCATTGGCGACATTGATCCCGGCATTTCAACAGGCAACGGAACGCTT
>CALFOZ010000203.1 GCA_937919205.1 uncultured Planctomycetia bacterium | reverse complement strand
TCGGTCTCTGGAAATTCCGTCACCGCCGCGATAATGCCATCGCCAATTCCAAGCAGCGCCCAACCCGCGATCAAGCCAGCGCACACCGCCTCTTTGGAATCAACCCACAAGCGATATCCAAACTCGCCAATGCGCTCGTGATATTTGCGCTCCATGCCGGTGAATATGGCCGCGCCAATCCACATCATGATTGTGCTTTCTGGCGGCAACACCACGCCAAGACCAATGCCCACGGCCGACAACGGAAAGCGACCCTTGCGCGCGATGCGAACAATTTCAAGCACCAGTGCAAGCAGAACGCCCGCAAGCATGGCCCACGCCGCCGACACCGGAAGCACGCCCCACAACTTCGCAATTCCGTCCGGACCCGTTTGCACAACGCTGACCATGGTGCTGCTTTTACCCATGCCTTCGATCACTTTGCTAATGGCCGCCCACTGAATCGCGCCGGGCACAGCCCACGCTTCGGTGATGGTGCTTTCAATGGTCGCGTCGCCACCTGGTTTCCACTTGTTCAGAAACAAAAGATAAAACAGCGGAGTGCTTGCAAGCGCGCCCGCCACAATTCCAATGCAATGTCCCCACGCTTGTTGACGCGGCTTGGCGCCAAGCATGTAGCCGGGCTTGATGTCCATTAATAAATTGCTGGCGTTGCTTGCCACTTCCGTTGTCACGCCCGCGGTCATTAAATTGGTCGCGGGGTTTGTTGGTTGCAGCGAACCAAATGTGAACTGCGTGATCTTGCTCAAACTACCGGTGGGCGTGGTGCTGGTGAGCGCGGTCGCGTTGGCAGCGATCAGCGTCAACACAAGAATCATTGGAATGGAAAGCGCGCCCAGCCACGGATTCACATCAAACCAAATCCAGTTCAGCCAAATAATGGCGGCGCTAAAAATGGGAATGCCAATAAAGCTCCACTTCAGCGGCAATTCAATGTGCGCCACGCAATCGTGGTTGGCGGCTTTGCGTTTGAAGATGCCAGTGAACGCGGAGATAATCATTTTTGGTTTTGCAAACAGGCTCACCATGCTGGCGGTCACCATCATGGACACGCCCCACCACAAGCACCAACTGTTGGTCAAGTGCGGTCGGCCAAAAATTGCGGCGGCCATGTCGTAGGTTCCATCAGCTTGGACAATCTTGGACCAATTCTTGGGAACAATTTCACCGGCGCGAATCATGAGCGGAGCCAGCACCAGAAAGTTTGCCGCCATGCCCACCAACAAACTGTTGGCGATGCGCATTCCCATGAGTCCGCCAGCGCCAATCATGGACAAGTCAAAGGCCACGGTGACGCCAAGTTGCTCAAATGTTGCGCCGAGAGATTTTGGAAGCGGAACTTTTCCCGCGTGCGCAAGTTTGTAGTACCACTCATCAAGTCGCTCAGGAATTTTCCACAGCGAGTCCTTAGCCTTTGATGTTCCAAGCACGCGAATTTGCAGCATGGCCATGTAGCCAGCCGCAACAAGAAGTTGCAACGCCGCGCCAATGCCCGCGGCCCATGCCAACGCTTTGGCTTTGAACAATCCAGAATCCACGCCGCCACTAGTTTCAGAAGCAGGCTTCTCAATGGGCATGTCGTTGAGCATGTGCAACGTTCCACCGCGCGGCGCATGCGGATACAGCGAGTCCAGCACAACGGCGGCGGCGCGACCTTCGGGAAATGGTTGCTGTTCATCATTGATAAAGCGGCGCTTCATTGGAAACGCAACCAGCACACCAAGAATGCTGGCAAGAACATTCCACAACAACATCTGGTGCCACTGCATGGGCTTGTTGGTGATGAACATGTACGCCATCAGCGCGGAGATCAGCGGGCCAGTCATGTAACCAGCCGCGGTGGCGATGCTTTGCACCGCGTTGTTCTCCAGAATGGTGAGGTCCTTGGCGACTTGCAGGCGCGACATGGCGCGGAACATGACAAAACTTAGAATGACGCTGGTCACGCCAACGCCAAGAGTCCAGCCAGTTTTGGCGCCAATGTAAAGATTGGTGGCGCTGAGAATGCCGCCTAGAAAAAAACCAGTGAGCGCGGCGCGCAGCGTGAGTTGCGCCATGTTGCCTCGATACACATTCTCCAGCCACCATCGATCTTTTTGCTCACGCGTCCAGGTGCGAACTTGCTCATCGGAGAGATGTTCTATTGCCATATTGGAAAGATAACCCGCGATGGGAAATGTTTCAGGCGAGCACTGGCCAATGTGTTAAGTCGCGTCACCAAACATGGTCAGCAAGCGTCCAAGATCGGCCGCATCAGTTACACCATTGCGATCTAGATCCGTGGGGCAATCGCTTAGATTTTGACATTCTCCCAAATTCGTCAGCATTGTTCCTAGATCACCGCTATCGATAGATCCATCACCATCGAAATCACCATTGCGCTGTTGCGTGCCGTTGATGGTGAAAGAAACATCACTTTGATCAGAACCGGTGATGCCCGAACTATCGCGAGCCAACACTCGAATGCGCGCAGTGGCGCTGTACACGTCGGGAACACTCCATGTGTACGCGCCGTCATTTGCCTCGCTGGCAGACACAGTGGAAAAGTTGGCGCCGTCATCAAGTGACAACTGAATATCCACCGACGTGATGTCGCGCACGTGATCGCTGATCCAATTCACGCTTACCACACTTGCGGGAGTGAGTTGCTGAGCGATGTTTGGACTTTGCACATAGACAACCGGATTGTTGCCGCCAGTGTGCTTGGGGTAATGCATGACAATGCAATGCATGGCGCCCGCCGCGCTGATGATGTTCTGACATCCAATTGCCACCACGGTCTTGCCCGGCAACGCCGCCTGCCACGCGGCCACCGCCTGTGCGTTGTAGGGAGACACAGTGGTGTTGGTGTAGCTTGGAATCAAAACCAAATCATTGCAGATCACAGAATTCACATAGGTGTAATGCACGCCGCTAATCAAACGCGCGGGTACTCGATACACGGTGTAGCCCCTGCTTTGCATGTCAACAGCCGCCGCGTCGCAAGTGAGCGCCTGCGCTGATCCAACATTGGAGGGCCAGGAACTAATCATGAGTTTGTTGGCGGCGATGGGCATGAACCACATGTCCACATGGCCGGTGCCGTCCACGGTCCAAGGAAGTTGCGTTTGCCAACGCGTGAACATTCCGTAATACAATTGAAACAGCGCCGAGATTTGTGATTCGGTGAGACTTGGATTGTCATCCACCGTTAAGCGCGTGGCGAATCCAAGGCCCGGCTCACCCATGTGATAGTTACCGCCGGAATGCAGCAAGTTGAGCGCGTATGAAGGCTTTTTCAAGGCGCTCGAAAGAACTGTTGGAATGGCGTTATCAAGCGGACGCGTGCTGTAGTAAATGCTGTCAACAATCACGCGCACTCCGGATTCATAGACAAAGCGCGGACCATAATCGCGCATCCAAATGCTGTTGAGAGCTCCTGTGAATGTTCGCACGCGGCTCATGTCCACGCCATTGCTGTTGAAGCTGGTGGTCATGGCCGCAAGGTCGGTTGCATTCGCCACCACAACAATTACATCGGCTTGACCAACGGTGGTGATTTGCTTTGCCATTTGCGCCAAAATTGTTTTCCAACTGGTGGAGCCGGACCAACCATAAATAATGGCTTCAGATGGCGCGTATTCGCTTGGCGCAATCAGCGCGCCCTGCGGAGTGGTTGTGACCGCGCGCGTTTGAATCTGCGGATTATTTTTAATCCATTCTTTTTCCGTGGGCGTAAGCGTGCGTGGCAAATTTTGCACATCAGCAAGCGCCTGATTGATTGGATTGGATTTGGAAATACCTTGGCCAGCGTTGACGGAGACGGCACATGCAAGAGAGGCGATCAATGACAATGTGTAACGGGTTGACATGCTTGCTGTGTCCTTATGGGGATGTATTGATGAGGGTCGTGACAAATGAATGTGGTGAGTCCGAAAAGAAATGATTGTTGTGAGGTGAGTTAGGGTAATCCTAATACCGTAAAAGTCTAGTAAATACTTTGAAATTAGGGCAAATATCGTGGTTTCATGGCATGAATAAAATTGGGTTAGTGAAAAGTGGTAATTGAAACTATTTAGAAATTTAAAATTGAGGCTTGCGAACTCAAATTCTTGGGTTAGCCTAACTCAACGCATGTTCGCAACTCCACGAGTGCTGATTACTTTGCTGGCCGCCTTTTGGCTACCGGTGTGTCATTGTCAATTCACAAATTATCTCATTGCCCAAGCCACTCGTTGCCAAGATCGTGACGTGAATGCCTCCAAGACATCGGTTGTTGCGCACGCTCATTCCAGCGCCAAGCCAATCAAGTCATGCTGTCAAACACGCGCCGATAATGACAGCCGTGTGCAACATGAAGAAAATAATTCTCACGGGGCGCCTGGTGCGCCGTGTCAAACATGTCCATGCTGCGTGACCAAGGCGCCGCCGCCGGCTCCAGTCACCATTGATGCGTGCGCGCTCAGTGCACTGGCATGTGTGTTGCCGCCTTCCATGGGCGAATTAGCCAACGCTCAATTTGAGCATGATTGCACTGCGCTTTCGCTGTGCCAGTATGATCCGCCAGGGCCGCCCCTGCGTGTGAACCAACGCTGCGCCATCTATTCGCACTGGATTATTTGAACTCCAATCACGCTTGAAATGCCTAGGAATTCTCCTGCGCATTTTGTTCTGTGATTTTATTTTTCAATTTGGAGTTTGAACATGAAAAACTTTTTGCACTTGTTGGCGCGCTTTGGCGCGCTCGCACTACCAATTCTGTTTCTCTCTGCGTGCGCCACGCCCCAGATGGATTTGCCCACTTCGATTGGAACTGATATCGCCGCGCGCACTGGTGTGAAACCAGCGTGGAGCGGAATAGATTCCACCGACACACGAGATGGGAAATCACTTCGAGCCGCCGCCGCGGTTGCTCTGCCAAATCCTCTGAATGAAGTGGACGCGGTCGCGATTGCGCTTGATGCAAGCCCCGATATCGCGCGCATGCTGGCCGAGACGGATGCTCTTCGATCCCAGGCGATTGAGATTGCGACTCCCCTGAATCCCGTTCTTAATTTTTCGTCGGGCGTGCCGCTTGATTCGTTAGGCGTAGTGCCCATCTTTGCAATGTTAATGGTGCAGATCGATGAACTTTGGAAGCAGCCCATTCGCAGTGAGTCGGCGCGCGATAGCTATGAGGCGGCGTTGTTGTCATTGGGAGCCGAAGCCGTTGCGCTGGCGAATCAGACTCGCTCACTTTGGCATGAATTGTTTTTGCGTGAACAGGAATGCACGCTTGCGACCAACGATATTGCGTTGACCGAACCATTGTTGGCGTGGGCACGCGACCGTGTTCAGGCGGGTGAAGGCGATGAGAATGCTGTTGCGAAAGCACAGTCCGTGTACGCCGATGCGCTTCGCCGCGGCGCGCTGGCCACGGAGATGCGCGACTTTGCAAAATTGTCGTTGATGGCAATGCTTGGCCGCGCCGAAGCTTCCGTTGATTGGAGTGTTGGGTCGGCGGATCCAACTGCGATGCATGCGATTCATGCCGCGCTTGCGGACGAATCAAAACTGTTGGATCGACTTGCGCAATCGCGACTTGATGTGCGAGCCGCGCAGGCACGCGAGAAAGCCGCGCACGGCAGATTGGTGCTTGCGCAGCAAAGTCGTCTTGGACAAATTCAACTTGGCGCTGGATGGGAGCGGACGCTTGAGAACCAACAGGCGCTTGGTGTCGCGGCAAACATCGAACTTCCGATCTTCAATATTGGATCAATGCGAATTGCCAAGGCTTCAGCGGACTATCGAGCGGCGACGATCGCCGCTGAGAAAGTGCGTCAGACAGCGATCATCGAGTTGCGCTCATCACTTGTGAAGGCAATGTCCGCGCAAAAACGCCATGACTTCAGCGAGTTGACGCAGGTCAATCCCGCAATTGAAACAGTCCAACGCATGAACAAAGCGATGCAGGCGGGCGAAATGGCCGAGCGAGATTCAATCGACGCGCAACACTCGCTCACTCTCGCTCGTCTGGAACTGACGGGCCTAGAGCGTGAGCGCCGCTCATCGCGACTGGCTCTGTCCAAGGCCGCAGGCTTTCTACCAACAGAGGAATTCCCATGACACGATCACACACGGCGATACTGGCGGGTGCAACGGTTCTTGCAAGCATGGTTTTTTTTATTCCTGTGTTTGCCCACGATGGTCACGCCAAAGCGAGCGGCGCATCGTTTGATCCCAACGCTTCAAAAAGAGTTTCTCAGGCCACCGCAAGCGCAATCGCACTCAAGACCGCGGAAGTTGATTTCGGTCAGGTCGAGGATGTCATGCGGCTGACTGGAATTGTCCAGCCGCGTCCAGACGCGCTCGTGGCAATTTCGCCAATGTATCCAGGCGTCGTTCGGTCGATTGCAGTTCAGCCTGGTGACAAAGTAATCAAGGGAATGTTTGTGGCTGAGTTTGCATCGCCGGAAGTCGCCGGTCTTCAATTCGACTTGAAGCGGGCCGAGTCCCGAGTCGCATCGCTTGAAATCGAAGTGCCATCACTTCTACGCAGCGCTGAAATTGCGGAAGCGGTTGCGCAGCGACTTGGCAGCGCAAGCGGAACAAGTGTCTCGGCAAACATAGTCGCTCAACGGCAGTCGGAAGCGCTCAAGGCTCGCTCCATAGCGGCATCGCAAGGAGTCGCACTTGTACAAGCTCAAAGTGATGTCGATTCTTTGCGGCGACGTGTTGCGACAACTCAATCCACGGGCGAAGCCGGTGACGGCATGGCGGCCAACTTGGTGAAAGATCAGAACGCTGAACCACTGGGAAAATCATTGGAGAAATCCGCTCAAACAGGATTGATCCAATTCACTTCTCCAATTGATGGAGTGGTCGTGAGCCGCTTGGCGATTCCAGGTCAAAGCGTGGCCGCTGGCGTGGCCATTGTCACGATTGGCAATTTCCAATTCGTGCAGATTGAAGGCGAAATACCTGAAGGATTGCTGCATCGACTCGGGTCGGCTCAAGGCGCGAAGGTGAGAGTGCGCACCGGTTCAAGCGCGACAAGCGCCGTGGTCGCGGATGGAATCGTGCGCTTCATCAGTCCAACGATCGACCTGACCAAGCGCACCGCTCATCTAATCGTGGATGTTGACAATGCATCAGGCTCGCTTCGTCCAGGACAATTCGTGGACCTCAGCGTTGTTCTGAACAGCAATGACTCCGCGGTGGTTGTTCCCGCGAGCGCCATCGTCAAAGAAGGACCGCTTCAATTTGTCTTCGTTGAAGAAGGCAAGGGCGACAATGTGTCATACAAAAAACGTGATGTCGCCACAGGTATTCGTGACGACCGCGTGGTGGAGATCAAGCAAGGAGTGGTGCCAGGAGATGTCATTGTGATCGGCGGCGCATTCAGCCTTTCGCAACTGCGCGGATTCGTTTTAGAAGCGCCCGCGCCCGAACCCGCGAATGCCCACGGGCACACACACTGACAAAATGATCTCCACGAGATCAACAAGGAAACACACGTGCTCAACTGGATCATAAAATCATCTCTCAACAACCGCGTGCTCGTGCTGATTGCGGCGCTGTTGGTGTCCGTGTACGGCGTCTATGTCACGCTCAACACGCCAACAGATGTGCTGCCTGATCTCAATCGACCAGTCGTCACAATCATGACAGAAGCCACGGGTCTTGCTCCCGAGGAAGTCGAAGCGCAGGTCACGTACAACATTGAAACGGCACTCAATGGTTCTCCGGGTGTCGAACGTGTCCGCAGCGTTTCATCGCTTGGTCTGTCAATCGTGTTTGTTGAATTTCAATGGGGCACGGACCTGAAGTTCAACCGGCAGGTCGTCTCCGAGCGCCTCGGCACGATCGCTTCGAAGCTTCCCCCGGGCATCGTTCCCGTGATGACACCTGCGACAAGCATCATGGGAGAAATTGTCCTTCTTAGTGTTTCGAGCAAAAGCCTCACGCCAATGGATGTTCGCACGGTGGCGGAGTTCACATTACGTCCAGCGTTGCTTTCGATTCCCGGAATCGCTCAAGTAACGGCTCAGGGCGGACAGCTCAAGCAGTTCCGTGTTCAGATTGATCCCGACAAACTTCGCCTCTTTGATCTCACACTTGAAGATGTTGAGAAGGCCTTGACTGCGGCCAACCAAAATACAGGCGGAGGTTTCATCATCAGCGGCGCTCAGGAGTTGGTCGTGCGCAACATTGGTCGTATCCAAACGGTGCAGGACATCGAGTCTTCTCTGTTACGAAATAAATTTGGGGATCATGACGGACCGCCGCGCGCCATTTTGATCGGCGATGTGGCGACCGTTGTCGAGGCTGGGCCAATGATCCTGCGCGGAGATGCATCGGACAACGCCAATGCCGCGGTCATCATGGCTATTCAGAAGCAACCAGGCGCGGACACCATCGCTCTCAGTCAGGCGATCGACGCAACGATTGCGCAGTTGAAGCCCACGCTGCCGCCAGGGATCGAGATCAACGCCGATGTGTTTCGACAAGAGCACTTCATTCATGCCGCGATAACGAATGTAGTTCTTGCATTGCGCGATGGCGCGTTTCTTGTGGTCATTGTCCTGATTCTTTTTCTGATGAATGTGCGGACAACAATTGTCACGCTCACGGCACTTCCGCTCTCGATCATCACCACATTCTTGGTCTTCCACTGGCTGGGCTTAAGCGTAAACACCATGACGCTTGGCGGCCTCGCGGTTGCGATTGGCGAATTGGTGGATGACGCAGTTGTCGATGTCGAAAATGTCTATCGAAGGCTGGGCGAGAACCGCAGGTCCGCCAATCCGAAACCGACGCTGGAGGTTGTGTACACCGCGTCGAGTGAAATTAGAAACCCAATTATCTTGGGAACAGTCATCGTGAATCTTGTCTTTGTTCCGACCTTCTTTCTACCTGGCATTGATGGTCGACTGTTCGCCCCACTTGCCACCGCGTACATCGTCAGCATTTCCGCTTCGCTGTTGGTGGCGCTCACCACAACACCCATCCTTGCGTACTACCTGCTTCCAGGCATTAAGCGAATGACGCACGGCGAAGATGGAATGCTGTTGCGCTTCTGCAAACGAACCGCGCTGAAGGCGTACTCAATCTCAATGCCGCGCCCACTCACTGTGCTAGGCACGGTCGTCGCTCTGGTGGCGATTTCTCTTTTCATGGTGACGCGCCTTGGCTCGGAGTTTCTGCCACCATTTAATGAAGGCACGGCGGTCGTCGCCTTCTATGGCCAGCCTGGAATTTCGCTTGAGGAATCAAATCGGCTGGGCACCAAGGCGGAAGAAATTATTCTTTCAATTCCGCAGGTGAAAAGCGTTGCCCGACGAACTGGTCGTGCGGAGCAAGATGAACACGCGTTGGGCGTGAACGCCAGCGAGATTGAAGTTGACTTCTGGACTGAGACGCAGGCGCAAGATCCAAGCAAGTACGCCACCTCAGCGGGTCGTGTGCCGCCGCCCGTGAAGGACATGGTGTCGCGCGAGGAATTGTTCTTGATGATCGATGAAAAACTTTCAGTGATTCCAGGATTTTCGGTGGGCATTGGCCAACCAATCAGCCACCGCATTGAACATCTTCTGTCAGGAGTTCGAGCTCAGGTCGCCATAAAGATTTTCGGAGACGACTTGGCAACGCTGCGCTCTCTGGCACAAGAAACGAAAGCTGCGATGGAGGGTCTACCTGGCGTGGTTGATTTGCAAATCGAGCAGCAGGTGCTTGTGCCGCAACTGCACATCGTCGTCGATCGCGCCGCGGCGGCTCGGGTTGGATTCACTCCCGCGGCGCTGACGGACGCCATGGAGACGGCCACCAAAGGCAAAGTTGTGGGGCAAGTTCTCGACGGTCTGAAAGTCTTCAACATCACGCTTGTGTTTGACGATCATTATCGAACCGATCCGACTCGCTTGGAAGATGTCCGTTTGGTTTCTCCCACTGGCGCAATTGTGTTGCTGCGCAATGTCGCCCGTGTCGTTGAGTTGCTCGGTCCCAACGAAGTGCAGCGTGAATCACTGCGCCGACGCATCGTGGTCTCAGCGAATGTGCGTGGTCGCGATCTTGGATCGACGGTGCAGGACATTCAGAAATCGGTGGCGATGGATGTGAAACTTCCGCAGGGATACACAATCCAATACGGCGGACTCTATGAGGCGCAGAAGGAGTCGACCAAGCTGCTACTCATTCTTGGCGCTGGCTCGTTGATCGCGATCTTCGTTCTTTTATTCACCCACTATCGCTCAAGCATGGTCGCCGCACAAATCATGCTCAATGTTCCCTTTGCGCTCATCGGCAGCGTGGCCGCGATGGCAATCACGCGCGAGCCCTTCAGTGTCGCATCGCTTGTTGGCTTTATTTCGCTCACTGGTATCGCAACGCGCAATGGCGTGCTCATGATCAGTCATTACATTCACTTGATGACGCATGAAAACCAACCGTGGAGCAAAGAGCTCATCATCCGCGGCAGTCAGGAACGCGTCGCGCCGGTGCTGATGACCGCGATCACGGCTGGGCTTGGACTTGTTCCGCTTGTGCTGAGCAAGAACGAGTCGGGCAAGGAAATTCTGTATCCAGTTGCGGTCGTCATTATTGGCGGCCTGATCACCAGCACGCTGCTAGATTTTTTCGTCACGCCGGCGACTTTCTATCGCTTCGGACGCGTGTCGGCGCAGCGGCTTGCACAAGCGCATGTTGACAAACAACTCGCAGAAATTTCACAATCGCATGTTCATTTTGAGCCAACTCAACAAATGGCTGCGCCAACCAATCCACTTTCTTCCAATGATCTTGACGCGCCT
>CALFOZ010000202.1 GCA_937919205.1 uncultured Planctomycetia bacterium | reverse complement strand
AGTAAATCTCAACAATTGAAAGAATCGGCGCCCATGGTCCGGTTGGAAATGTCAGCAAGGCATGAACAATGACAAGCGTGATTTTGGGCGGCGAACAATCCACCGCCTTTCTTGCCCACAATGGAAGAACAACAAGTGGCAAGGAAGAGATGGTCAAGAATAAAATAGAAAAGAGAACCGGAGTCCACCACGGCACATCTATCCCGTCTTGAGCGAATCCGAACATCATGAATGAAAACCAAAGCGCAGGAATGGCGCCCAAAATCGCACTTAATTTCAGTGTGAATCGTAATTTTGTCTGAAGCTCATTCATGAACGGCGCTCATATCGATTTTAAAATGCTTCCTGAAATTTCCACCAAGAACTTTGCAATCTCAGTTTACACTAATCCAATCTGTCTCCAAATATTCTTTCCCATTTCGTAGCGCCAGCGTCACTGAAATCCATCCACTACCGCTACCAAGTCACCACGCTCAATCAAGCCTTCATGAAAGTTGCCGCATCTCACAATGATCATCCCGCTGAAATACATCCGCCTCTTTGTCGACGCCGCCGGCCTTTCGCATTTTCAAGACTGCACCCTGCCGCTTGCCACGCGTGACTTCGCGCCGCCCACCACGCCGCTTGAAGCAACCGATTTCATACCCGCCCTGGGATTTGCCGTGGTGCGCTTCGCCGCCAACTGGTCCGGGCCGTGGCACGCTTCGCCCTATCGGCAGTGGTTCTTCATGATGTCCGGTTGCATCACCGTGACCGCGGGCGATGGCACTACGCGCACCCTGAACACGGGCGACGCCATCTTTCTTGATGACCAAGGAACCAAGGGCGACTTGACGCGCGTGAACGGCGCCCAAGAGGTGATTGCGGTGGGCGTACGCGTTGCGGATGCGATGTGAATTCTGCTGGTTGAAAAAACCAACCTTATAAAAAGATTCACATGGTTGAACTTGAGATCACAATATGTGATCTCAGGATGGATCGCCAAGTTTTAATTTGCGGTTCAAATTTGCGGTTCAAATTTCCACCCGCCATATGTAGTTCAAAGTAAAGCGCACCGCCCGCCGGATTTCCGGCGCGCGATGGCTTTCTTGTGATGCGGGCCAACTGCAGGCAAAGCGCCATCAACCCATGCGCGCAAACAATGCGCAACCACCGCGCTAAACACGCAAGCCAACCCAGGCCTTACCTTTGGACTCCGCGCCCCGCCTGGGCAATCACTTGCCACAGTTCAAAGCGCGGCGTACTCGCGACACGGAAGCCGATGTTGTTGTTGCGGTTGTCGGGATCGTTGTTGTTACGGTTCGACGAGCGGCAGTTGTTGGAGTTGTTGTTCCAGTTGCCGCCGCGCAGCACGCGGTCCAAGTCGTTATCAAAGCAAAGCCGTGCGCACTTTAGCGCATCAAGCCGCTGTGGCTTCGAATGCCATCATGCAATTTGCGAAACTCCGCTGAAAAAGTTGGAAGCGCTCCAGCACTCGGCTAAAATCATCCAACAATAATCGCAGTCGATCCATAGGCATGATTTGCTCAGGCCACCCGCCGCAACAAAGGTCGAATAGCAGAAGCAAATTGCGCGTCGGCGGTGTCTACATCAACGACATCGATTGGTCGAACAGTTGGTAGCGCGTCAATGTCCGCAAGAAACTCTTGCCACGCTTTTTCGCTGCGTGCGCCAGTCCATTCAATGGCAATATCTAAATCTGAATCAATGCGAGCAGTTTCACGCGCGAAACTGCCAAACAAAGAAACCACAATCCCCCGCGGCTTCCACTTTGTGGCAAGCGCGGCAAGAGCGTCTTGCACGCCCTGAGGAAGTTTGAATTTGTTTTCACACATTCACAACAAGTGTATCACCCACCCACGCGCGTCCAACCCCCGCCCGTGCCAGAACCGTGTCCACCACGGCCAGGTTGGAAGCGTGCATAGCGTGGCCCATCCACGCCGCCACGCGCGTGCGCAATTGGTCAGCGCTCATGTGACCCGCGGCCACTTCCTGCCCCGCCTTGCGCAAGCGCCTTGTGGCGCGCACCACGCCATCATGTTGCAAACGCCTGCGCCCGTTGCGCAGTGTGAAACCCAAAAATGGAATTGTGGAGCCAGTGCAATGCACGCCGCCCTTGCGCGGGTGC
>CALFOZ010000201.1 GCA_937919205.1 uncultured Planctomycetia bacterium | reverse complement strand
GCGAATGGCTCAATCTCAGCGACCTCACCACCGCACAGCGGCATGACAGCGCCCACACTGGCACGTTGCGCGCTCCGTAAACATCCTCAAGTTGATTGTATTTCACGCGCCCACAATGAAATAATCACGCCCACTCCGCGCTCAAATCTTGGGGGGTTTTTCAGCCGATACAAATCTCAGACTGGCCACGCTTACATCATCTGTAAATGGAGCGCCCGCGGCGTGCGCGCGTAGCAAGTTCATCACTCGCTCAACATCATCGCCTTCATCTTTGCTGTTGGCCAAGCTATCAAGCACGCGCTCAATGCCCAACTCCTCGCCGTCGGCGTTGCGTTGCTCACTTACGCCGTCGCTGAACAACACAATGCGGTCACTTGGTTGCAATTCAAACTCGCTACATTCATACGCATCGTCCAGCACTCCAATCGGTGGACCTCCATTGCAATCAATCAAGGTCGCCGCGGCGCCAGCGCGCACAATGGCGCCCATGGCGTGGCCCGCGTCAACCATGCGCAGGACGCGGCCATCATTGGATAAACGCAAGGCCATCAACGTGGCAAATTCAGAGGCGCTTCTGTGGCGGCGAACATAGGAATTGACCGCGTTCATTGAATCCACCACCGAGCCACCACGCTCCAACTCCGCCGCTAAATAGGCTTGAATGCTGGCCATCAACATGCCGGCGCTCATGCCCTTTCCAGCAACATCGCCCAGAAAAAACCAGAATCCATCCGCGCCTTCGCCCGCGCCAATAATGTCGCCGGCCACAACTCGACCTGGTTCGCAATTAAACGTCCAGCGCCACGATCCGATTGCGCCCGTCTCCGCGGGCATCAATCTCCGTTGCACATCGTGTGCCGCGGAAAGCTCTCTTTGGATATGCATTTGCCTCTGTGCCAAATCGCGGCGGCGAATTTCGCCCAATCCCATTCCAATAAATTGCCCCAACGCCACGGCGAACGCGGCGGCGTCATTGCCAGGAGTTACGCCACTTGTTGAATCCAAATATATAAACCCTTCTATATTTACTCCAAGAAAAATTGGAATGCATAACGCGGCGGTCACGCCTTCAGTCAAGATGCTTTCCGACATGTTCATCTCCTGCGCGTCTTCAAGTCGCACAGCTTTGCCCGACGCGGCGGCGCGCAACAACGTGCGGCTGACGCGCGCCTGCGCATCCCTGTGCGATTGCAACGCCTCGCTGGCAAGAACCTCAAACACTGCGCCATCTTGACTGCGCAACACCAAGGCGCGGGCAAATCCAGTTCCCTGAATCAAAGCCACAGCCGCGGTTTGTGCCAAAGATTTTTCATCGCTTGCGTCCTGCAACTTCGCGGCCACATCCAACAACACGCGCAAGCGTTTGCCCGCCAAATTCTGCAACTCATCTTGCTCGATCAATTGCACAGTCACCGCCGAATCCTCGGGCGAAAGATGAAGCAACGTCATGGATTCACCGCCTAAATCAACCCGCAACACATACGGCTTAATCCCAACTTGATCACCGTGGGCAAGCACGCATGGCTCTTGCGCGGCCAGCAAAGTTCCATTGATCAGCGTTCCATGGCGCGATCCGTTGTCCACCAAAGTCCAATTGCCTTCGATGCAATTCAGCGTGGCATGGCGCCGCGAAACGTGCTGATCATTTAAGTGAATCACGCTGTCGGCGGTGCGACCAATGGTCACCGCCTTGCCAGGAGCATATTCGCATGGCTGTCCATCACCTTTTAAATATGACAGTTTTAGATTTGCGTTCAACGAAGAGCTTCCGCGGGTTCACGTTGCAAAGCCGCGTTACTTTCGTCTAGTTCCTTTAAGCGAGTTGGCCGGCGCGGCAAACCAATTTGCGCCGCGGCAATGACGGATTCCATGCGGCCAAGTCCGCGATCCGCCAAACCCTTGAAGGCCATGTATGGAAATAGCGTCAGCAACGCCACCGCAAGTCCGCTTGCCGTGGTGATCAGCGCCTCACCAATTCCACCGGATACTCCGCGCGGATCCGCCAGACCACTGGTGTTGCCCAACACTTGAAAGCTTTTAATAATTCCAATCACGGTTCCCAAAATTCCAATCATCGGACTCGCCGTGATGATGGTGGAAAGAATCACGGAAAATCGCTCAAGTCGATGGCGTTGAATTTCCGCCGCCGCCGACGCCACGCTGTCATCGCTACCGTCAATCACCATGCGCGCCGCTACGGCCATATCAGGCAACGTGCTTCCATCGCACAATTGAATCACCTTGTCACGCTTGCCGGCGCGCAAGGCCTCCACCAACGCGTCCACTTGTATTTTTGACTTTCGACTGCCGGTTTTGGTCCAAAAAATAATCCGCTCCACCGTGAGTGAAAGCGAAAATATGGCCAAGAATAAAAGCGGATACATAATAAATCCGCCATGTTGAAGAAAGCTTAAAAACTCGTTGAATGCACTGCTCATGGGCGGCATCATAGGCACTTCACGCAACTTTATATACTGCATTTGATGCTTGAACTGAAGACGCACCATTTCACCAACGATGAATTGCTGACGCATGTTGAACGCGCGTTGGAGCACACCATCGCTAATCGACCGCTTGCCCAGAAGCTGAAAGAAGCCATCAACTACGCGCTTCTTGGCGGCGGCAAACGGGTTCGACCCATGCTGTGCCTGCATTGTTGCGCGGCCGCGCGTGGCGACATCCAGCACGCCATGCCCGCCGCGGTGGCTATTGAAATGATCCACGCCTTCAGTTTGGTGCATGACGATTTGCCTGCGCTTGACAATGACGATCTTCGACGCGGCCGCGCAACAACCCATGTCGCCTTCGGCGAGGCGTTGGCCATTCTCGCCGGCGACGCGTTGCTTTCAATCGCCATGGAGCAGGCGCTGTCATGCAAGATCGGCTCCGCGCACATTGCGCATGAACTGGCCACGTCCACCACTGAAATGATTTCCGGACAAGTGCTCGACACGCTTGGTGGATTTCCAAAAGACTTCAACCCCGCGCAACAATTGGAATTAATCCACCGCCAAAAAACTGGCGCGCTGATCCGCGCCGCGTGCCGCATGGGCGCCTACGCCGCGGACGCCAATGCCGACACGCTTGATCGCCTGACGCGCTGGGGCGAAACCATGGGACTTATGTTTCAAGTGGTTGACGACATTTTGGATGAAACGCAATCCAGCGAACACTTGGGAAAATCCGCGGGCAAAGACGCGGCGCAAGGCAAGATGACCTATCCAAAAATCCACGGTATTGCGTGGAGCCGCGAGCACGTCAAGGAACTTCTGGATCACAGCGAGCAACTTCTCAAGCCACTGGGCGAGCCGGCGCAACCACTGCGCGACATGGCGCAATTGCTGACCACTCGAACTAAGTAAATCTTCGTTGCGCAAAGTTAAAACCAGCGTTTGAATATGCCTCGCCTCAAATTTTTCACGCCCATCATCGCACTTCACACTCAACCCGCTCGCAAAGTGATGTTATTTAATTTTGGTCCGCGCCCGTGACTTTCCCTCAATATTTCGCTAGACTCACTACTAGGCGTTTCGCCTTTCACACCAACCAACGACATGCAAATTCTTCCAACGATTCATTCCCCCGCCGACCTTAAAGCTCTGGCGCCCTCCGCGTTGCCACAACTTGCCGCCGAAGTTCGCAAAGCAATTTGCGATCAATGCATGACTTCAGGTGGACACCTTGCGCCAAATCTTGGCGTGGTTGAACTCACCATCGCCATGCATTATGTGTTTGACTTCAGCCGCGACCGCATGCTGTGGGACGTTGGCCACCAGTGCTACACGCACAAACTGCTTACTGGTCGTCAAGCTCTCCTGGGTCGACTTCGACAACGCGACGGCATGGCTGGTTTTCCAGAGCCGCGTGAAAGCGCGTACGACCTTTTCAGCGTGGGTCACGCCGGTACCGCAATTTCAACCGCTGTTGGAATGGCGCGCGGCGATTCACTTAACGGCGAAGGCTTTGATGGAACAAATCCAAATGGACGCCGCGTTGTGTCGCTCATTGGCGACGCCAGCATTGTCAACGGTCTCGCCATGGAAGGCCTCAATAGCGCAGGCACATTGCGCCGCCAATTCCTTGTTGTTCTGAATGACAACGGCATGAGCATCGCCAAGCCGCAAGGCGCGTTGGCCAGCTACTTTGATCGACTGCGCATGAGCCACGGCTACGCGGAATTTAAAAAGCGCGCCAAGGATGTCGCCAAACTTATTCCTGGCGGCCGCGAAATGTCCGAGCTGTATCACCGCATGGGCGACATGAGCAAAGCCGCCATCAGCCACGACGCCTGGTTCGAGCACTTTGGAATTGTCGCCGTCGGTCCAATCGACGGACATGATTTCAATTCGCTCATTGAATTCTTCACCGAGGCCAAGCACTTCGACCGCCCAATGGTCCTGCATGTCAAGACCGTCAAAGGCAAGGGTTTTTCATTCTGCGAATCAGATCCATCGGCCACGCATTCTCCTGGACCATTTTCCGTGCCCGACATGGAAAGCGAAGGTTGCCGCATTGAGTTGAAGAAAAGTTCGCGCTCATTCACAAGTGCCGTCGGCGAAGCGCTGACTGACATCATGAAGCGCGACGCAAAAGTTGTCGCATGCACCGCGGCCATGCCAGACGGCACCGGAATTTCCAAAGTGGCCGCCGCGTTTCCAGAGCGCACGTGGGACACGGGCATTTGCGAAAGCCACGCCATGGACATGATGGCTGGCCTTGCCAAGACCGGCTGGAAACCTTTCTTCGCCGTGTACAGCACATTTATGCAACGCGCTTTCGATCAGGTTTTTCAAGAAGTCGCGCTGCAAGGACTCCCCGTTCGCTTGCTGCTTGATCGCGCCGGCTTGGTTGGCAACGATGGCGCCGTGCATCACGGCTTTTGCGATATTTCTCTGTTGGCTTCGCTTCCAAACGCCGTCTTAATGGCCGCCATGGATGAGCCAAGCTTGAAAGCCGCGCTTGAATTTATGCGCAAGCATGACGCGGGCTTAAGCGCGCTTCGTTATCCGCGCGATGCGGTCAGCGATCTATTCACCAAACAAGATTGTCCAGAATTTGTTGTGGGCAAGGCGCGCGCGTTGGTTGAGCACGCTTCTCCAGATGTCGCGGTGTTGGCCTACGGCGTCATGGCCATTGAAAGCGCAACCGCGCTCACATCTCTTGACAGCGAATATCGCGTGAACTTGTACGACGCGCGTTTCGCAAAGCCAGTGGACATTCAACTGCTTGAATCTCTGCTGAGCAAAAACATTCCCGTGGTCACCGTGGAAGATCATTCCGTGCGTGGAGGATTTGGAAGTTGCGTGTTGGAAGCCTGCAACGAACGCGGCCTAGACACACGACTCATCACCCGCATGGGTTTGCCTGATCAATGGATTTATCAAGGCGAGCGCCGCGAGCAACTTGTTGAAGCTGGCATTGATGCCACCAACATCGCCCGAACTATTCGCGCCGTTGTGCAAGCCGCTCCTAAGGCCACTCGCACGACCACGCCAAGCAAAGTTCGCGTTTCATAATTTCTAGATTCACTCGCGCCCATCACGTTCAATGTTTCGCCTTGCGTTACCAGCATGTCCACAGCGTGATTTTTGCATTGTGAATTCGCCCCTCTTTAGCCCGTCTTTCGCCTAGGATTGCTCAACCATGTTCGAATCACTCTCCGAAAAATTAGGCGGCGCGCTTCGCCGGCTCTCTGGCCGCGGAAAAATAACCGAGGACAATGTGCGCGAGGCCATGGCGGATGTCCGCACCGCTCTGCTTGAGGCCGATGTGCATGTTGAAGTGGTGCGCGACTTCTGCGACTCCGTTGTGCAAGAAGCGATTGGCGGCGAAGTCACAAAGAGCCTAAACCCGGCGCAGGAAATTGTTGGCCTTGTACACAAAAAACTTGTGAGTTTGATGGGGCCGGTGGATCCCAACATCATGTCCGTCACGCCAGGACCAACCGTGGTTCTGCTGTGCGGTTTGCAAGGCGCGGGCAAAACAACCACAGCTGGAAAATTGGCGGCGCGCTTAAGCGAGCAAGGCCGCAGTGTTCTGGTTGCGGCGTGCGATTTGCAACGCCCCGCCGCCGTTGAGCAATTACGAATTGTCACCGAGCAAGTGGCCGCCGAAGGCAAAGGCGGCGCGCGCGTGGCGTTCTTTGGCGAGCCCGACAAGTGCGCGGAATATGGAAAAGCTGTTGGCGTTGCGGTTGGCGTGGCGCAACGCGCCTACCGCGCCGCGCGCGAGGGCCGCTTCGACACGCTCATTGTCGACACCGCCGGCCGTCTGCATGTGGACGACACGCTCATGCGCGAATTGCAAGGCGTTCGCCGCGCCACGGAGGCGCATCAAACTTTGTTGGTGGTTGATTCCATGGCCGGCCAAGACGCGTTGATCGCGGCGAAATCCTTCCATGAGCAATTGCATGTCGACGGAATTATTCTCAGCAAGTTCGACTCCGACAGCCGCGGAGGCGCCGCGCTGAGCGTGAAATATGTCACTGGCGCGCCCATTCTTTTCGTGGGCGTGGGCGAGCGCTTTGACGCGCTTGAACCATTCCATCCAGAGCGCATCGCCGGCCGCATGTTGGGCATGGGCGACGTGGTCAGCCTGGTTGAGAAAGCGCACAAAGAAGTCGACCAAGATGAAGCTGAACGCATGGCCGAGCGCATGGCCAAGGGCCAATTCACCATGGACGATTTTCTGTCGCAGTTAAAATCTCTGCGGCGCATGGGGCCCATGAAACAAATTTTGGGCATGCTTCCGGGCGTGGGATCCATGATGAAAGATGTGAATGTGAATGACAAGCAACTCGATCGCATCGAGGGCATCGCGCGAAGCATGACCGCCGCTGAGCGCAAAGATGTGCGCTGTGTTGACCAGCAAAAAAGCCGCGCTCGCCGCATCGCGGCGGGCAGTGGCTCCACCGTCCTGGAGGTTGGAAAACTTGTGAAGCAATTCGAAGTCATGCAAAAAATGACCACGCAACTCGCCGGCCTTGGCGCCATGGGAAAAATGAAAGCCATGAAGGACATGGCCAGTGGCGGCCCTGGTGGCATGCCAAACATGGGCGCGTTGATGGGACGAAAGTCCACCCACACCGAAAGCATCAAGAGCAAGTTCAAGTCGCGCAAAAAGCGCTGAAAAACCGCTAATTCAGCGGCAACAAATCATCCGCTTCGCCACTGCTGAATGCTTTCACGCGCGGCATGATCACTTCGCGCCCGTAAATCTTCAAACACGCCGCCACCGGAATGCTGAGCAACATTCCGTACACGCCTGCCAGTGCCGCGCCCGCAAGAACCGCCACAAAAATACTCACCGGCCCTAAGTCCGTGGCGCGTCCGGCGATCACTGGAATCAGCACATATCCCTCTAATAATTGCACGATTGCATACACCAACGACGGCCCAACCACAATCCACATCCAACTCATGCGCGCCTCTTCGGGCAACACAAGTTGGTCAACAATCAACAGGCCAATTGCGATCGGTAAACCCACCGCGCTTAAGTAAGGCACCACGCTAAACAGCCCGATCACAAGTCCCAACGTGATCGCGTATGGCACGCCGCACACTTTCCAACCAATCGCAAACAGAATCGCCATGATCAAACTAATCACAATTCGTCCGCGCACAAATCCGCTCACCGCGTGGTCCATTTCTACAATCAACTTCACTGTTCCTTCACGGTGCTTCTCTGGAATCAAGCCACGCAATCTGGCGATGGCCGATGGAAAGCTGACCGAAAAAAACCAAAAGTAAAACGGAATCAACGCCGTCAAGAATCCAATGGTTAGAAATTCCAGCGCCGTGGCCAACACGCCTTGCACGCTGGAGCCAAACATGTTGGTCCATGAAAATCCCGCTCCACCCATCGCGCCGCCCTGCGCCCCACCCTGCGCGCCAACCTGCGCGCCCAAATACCCGCGCTTGTTCAAGGCCTCTTCAACCGCAATGTCAATGGCCGCTTGGTTCACTAATTTTTTTGATGGCTGATCCGCACCCGCAACGTCTTTCGCGACGGCGCCCGATTCTGATTTCTGCTTTGCGGCATCCGCGCCAGCGGGCGTCTTCAATGTTGCTGTATCCAAAACCGCGTCGCGATTGTTTGGCTTCGCCGTCGCAGAGTTTGCATCCACGGCAAATGAATCCTGCGCAATGCCACTGCCAGAACCAACATTTTCGCTAAACCACGAGCGAATTTTTTGCACTTGATCTTGATACGGTTCCGGTACCACCGCTTGCGCGCGGTCAATCACGGAGTTGAAGCGGCCACTTCGAAATGATTCCACAAATGAAACGCTTTGACCAATCACAATCGGCACCGCGATTACCAATGCCACGAGCAACCCCAGCCCCACCGTGCCCATGATGGTCCCAACCGCCGCGGGCCGCGACATGCGCAACCGCTGGCACAAACTTTCCACAAGCGGCTCCACCAAATACGCCAAACCAAATGCGATCAACAACGGCACGGTCACAGAGCGCATGGCGTAGCCCGCGTAGAAAATCACCACGAACAAAGCGATCACAAGCGCGTCGCGCACGCCTTGGATTTGCCACAGATGCAATTTAGACAGACGCGTTGAGTCTTGTTCGTCGGACATGCGGAGAATGCTAAGCGATTCCACCCATTCGAGCGGCACTGGCGCACACAGGTTTGCATTTCGCTAATTGACCCATTGGCTTCAACGATGTTGCATTGCATCGACCAAGCGATCGCGTCCAAAGGCCTCGTCAAAATCAAACACCCCGCGGAAATCTTCAAACGAATCTTGCGGAGTCTTGCTCAACAATCCTGCGTCGATCATGGCAAACACAATGCGTCCAAAATCATCAGTTCGTTGCACATTCCAACTTCGCAACACCACGGGCGCCAACAATCCATATCGCTCGATGGCAAATTCCCTCAAACCCATGCACAATTGTTGCCCGGAAACATGTCGATCCGCCTCGGAGGAATCCAAACCTTGGGACATCTCAACGGTGCGAGACAAACCCTCGCGCACAAATCGGTAGGCCGTCAACGGATAGGGACCAACTTTCGCGGCAAGCTGTTTCAAATCAGCATCCGTACTGGGGTGCTGATTGGGGTGCTGATTGGGCTCTTGGGTTTGCTCTGGTGACACGGTTCGTTTGTTCTATCGGTTGAATGACTCTTGAAACTTGTCTGCAACGACTGTGTTGCAACAAG
>CALFOZ010000200.1 GCA_937919205.1 uncultured Planctomycetia bacterium | reverse complement strand
AGGAGAATTTGAAAATGCCAGAAACTACACACACGCACTCATGGCCAGAACTTGCAATCGGTCTGTTTGAACACTTGACTGGCCGCGGCGCAGAAATTTCTTACGAGTTTGAAGATATGAAAATCAAAGTTCCAAGCGGCACCGGCGCAAAAGCCGAACACGCTGAATGGGTCTTGAGCGGCGGCATGAAGATTCGTACCAAAGACCAATCCAACCGCCCAAACTGACATTGGTCGGTCGTCTCGCGGGAACGCTCGACGGTCGGCCGTGGTCGCTTGATTCGGATGGGGCTTTGCTATCAATTTCAGTGGCAGACATTGCAAGCCTTCTGAAAATGCGCCGCATAGCTCGCGTGTATCACCACCGTTTGAAACCGGAGGTCTTCACTCTTGATACCCGCGTGCGATTTAAATGTGGACGCCTTCCAGCGCTATCTTTTCAAACGCGATCAATTTTCTTTAAAATGCTTCTTGCGTTGGTTTAATAAAAAGCAAGTAGTTTTGAATAGTCACGAGCCGGCGGCTTGGTGTGGTGTTTGCAAATTTATTTTTCAATGCAAAGACACAGCACAAATCCACCGTCACAGTTTCAAAGCCGACGATCAGAGGGAAGCGCGGTTCATGCGCAGTTCACGCATGACTTTTGGCCGCGCTCATGTCTTGCATAATGTCGTAAATCGCCGTGAATGTGTTGCTAGCCGCGTGAATAATCGCATCACGCTCCGCGCTTGTGAAACTGTGCGCATCTAAATCAGCGCGCCACGCTTGCCAATATTCACGCTGACGCTCGCCGTGCGGATCGAAACTGGTCAGACCATCTGGACCCGCAATACCCAGCCCACGCGACAGCGCCTTTGCAATAAAGCGCCCGCCGTTGGCCGAGCCTTCAAGCACATACCAAACACCAACTATGCCAGGCAGACCGCTTGCCGCGGCGCTGTTGATGAACTTCACAAATTGCGTTGTGGCGCCAAGCTCCGGGTGATCGCTGGCGCGTTGACCAAGAAATTTCAGATCGGCCGCGACACGATCGGCGTGCGCGTGATACGGCTTCACCATGGAGCACACGCGAGCATCGCGCACAGCAAGCGCCGACAACTGCGCATCAACGGCGCTCCACAGCGGCAACATTTGACCTAGCCACGCGCCATATTCTTGTCGCGTAATTTTTCCCGTAACCATCTTCGCCTGCACCTCATGACGCTCGGCGCGCGCGTGGGCTTCTTTGGTGCTCTCCTTCAGCGTGTCGGCAAGACTTGCCACCGGTGTTCCCGCATTGCGCGCAAAGGGACACTTTGGCGCGGCCTTTGCATTTTGTGAATGGTCGCTTGCGTTTGGTTCATGTTGATTCATTGAAGTGGTCCTTGAATTAGCAGGTCAGAAAATTGGAATCTGCGCATTTGAAAGCGTCACTGATCCGCGATCAATCAGTCTATATCAAATGGCAAAGTAAACACAAATCCGCAACGATTTATACAGCGCAGTGAAATAAACTATTCCATGGTCTGGGAAATTCGTGCCGTTATTCACGCCAATCATTAGCACATACATGCGTCCTACAGTTTGCCCGTATGGCTATCAAACCCGCACCCGCACGACTTGTCATTGTCTTTGGCGATCAACTGAATCATGACGCCGCGCTTCTGCATTCACTTGGATCGCGCGACACCGTTCTTATGATGGAGGTCGCGCAAGAATCGCGCCATGTTCCAAGCCACGCCCAGCGGACCGCGCTTTTTCTATCCGCCATGCGCCACTTCGCCGACGAGTTGATCAAGCGCAAGCACGCCGTGCGTTACATAAACCTGGATGATCCGAAGAACACGGGATCATTTGAAACCGAAATCGCGCGCGCTGTAGCCGCGCTCAAGCCATCTGAAATTGTGTGCGTGCAACCCGGCGAGTGGCGCGTGCTGGAAATGTTGCAACGCGTTGCAAGTTCCACGGGCATTGCGTTGACCGTGTTGCCTGACGATCACTTTCTCACAACGCCTGCGGAGTTCGCGACCTGGGCCAAGGATCGCAGTGCGCTGACTATGGAATTTTTCTATCGCGAGCAACGCCGCAAGTTGGGGTACCTCATGGAAGGCAGTGGCAAAAGCGCCAAGCCGGTTGGTGGCGAATGGAATTTTGACAAGGAGAATCGCTTGCCATTTGGAAAGGGCGGTCCAAGTCCGCGGCCGCGCGCGC
>CALFOZ010000199.1 GCA_937919205.1 uncultured Planctomycetia bacterium | reverse complement strand
ACATCAAGATTAGTTGTTGTCGCGCTTCCCAACGCTTCAACTCGCTATCCATAGAGGCGCACTCAACCGGTCAATGCAACACTGCTCGCTCGCATTAGAGCAAGAAAGGTGGTTTGCATGACAAAGATCGGCCGTCCCGGCATGTCGGAAGCGTCCAAGGCGGAGTTGTGGCGTCGATGGAAAAACGGAGATTCCTTGCGCGAGATTGGACGCGCGTTGGAAAAAGAAGCCGCATCAATTCGCTGCGTGCTCGCCCTGCATGGAGGCATAATGCCGCGCGAGCGACATCGATCGCTGGTCGCATTGTCAATGATCGAGCGCGAAGGAATTTCGCGAGGACTGTCTAGCGGTCGATCCGTCCGCGGGATCGCCGCATCTATTTCACGATCGCCCTCGACGGTGAGTCGTGAAATAATTCGCCATGGAGGTCGCAATCTGTATCGAGCCGCGGATGCGGACCAGAACGCGCAAGAGTTGGCGCGCCGCAAAAAGGTTTGCAAACTTTCGCGCGAGCCAAGGTTGCGCGCGTTTGTGGCGCGGCGGTTATCAATGAACTGGTCTCCCGAACAAATTGCGGGATGTTTAAAGCTGGAATTCCCCGATAATCCAAACATGCAAATTTCACACGAGACCATTTATCGAAGTCTGTTCATTCAAGCGCGCGGCGTGCTGAAAAAAGAGTTAATCAAGCATCTTCGATCACGTCGCACGTTGCGCCGCACTAGGCACGCAACCAATAAAGGCCAAGCGCGTGGACGAATCGTGGATGCGGTATCGATCAAGGATCGTCCAGCCGAGGTGGAAGATCGCGCGGTTCCTGGGCATTGGGAAGGTGATCTTCTATGTGGTTTAAGCAACACGCACATCGCGACATTGGTGGAACGGAAATCGCGCTACACCATGTTGGTTCGAGTCGCAGGCGGCGATACAAGGAGCGTGGTGAAGGCACTGAGTAGAAAAGTTCGTCAACTTCCGATTGAACTTCGCAAGTCATTGACATGGGACCGCGGTTTGGAAATGGCGCATCACAAACGCTTGACGGTTGCGACAAACGTGGCGGTGTATTTTTGTGATCCGCAATGTCCGTGGCAGCGCGGCACGAATGAAAACACAAACGGACTGCTGCGCCAATTTTTGCCGCGCGGCACCGATCTATCTAAACACTCGCAAAGAAAACTCAACGCCATCGCATTGTTGCTGAATCAGCGACCACGTAAGACTTTAGGCTTCGCCACTCCCGCTAACATATTGGAGAAATCGTTGCGTTGACCGGTTGAGAGCGCCTCAAGTAATTTAAAATATGAAAGATTTGGGAGATAGTTTAAGAATGTGCCCTCACACACCACAACTGCCACTATTGCGAAAATTATTTTGTATGGGCGGCGACCACGCCACGCACTTCTTAATTCAACACGCACGCCAACAGAAGTTAGGGTTGATACAAAAAAGCCCCCTGCGCCTTATGAGCGCAAGGGGCTGGGAACTCGCTGGCCGAGTGCGTTTACACGGCCAACGAGTAACCAAGTTTGTGTGAGTTAGTTGCGTCGACGGCGGCTTGCCACCAAGCCGGCAAGACCGATCAAAGCGACTGCGCCTGGGGCGGGGATGGCAGCGGTGGTCCCGCTCACAGAAAGACCTGAGCCTGAGCCGTTTTGGAAGTAGAAGGTGCCGGTACCCGAGTTTGCGTACATCACCATACGGAACGTAACGGCGGATCCTGCCGCGACGCTCTGAAGTGCAGAGAATCCCGAAAGATCAACTGCACTCATCGTGGTTCCGCCGCTGGTGGTAGTGAAGGCGAGCGCCGAACCGATGTTGCTGAACGCGCTGCTGCCCACGCTGTACTGCCACTGACCATTAGCCGGACCGGTGCCGGAGCGCCGCACGTTGTAGGCGTCGATCTGAGAGAAGGATACCGCGTAGCCAGCCGCAGCCGTCACGGTGAACGTTGCAAACTGAGAGGCGGTGATTGCAGCTGCCGCATCGACGCGCGCAGCTCCCATGGAGCCTCCCCAAGCGTTAGCTGCAGCCGTACTAGCGGTACCCATCCCGGAACCGCGAGTCAGGCCACCAACCGTGACGTTCGCATCGGACGAGGTCGCTGTTAAGGGCGAAGCGCCATAGCCAGTCAAGCCGGTAAAACTCCATCCAGCCACCACGGCCGCATTCGAGGCACTCGCGGCGATCATTGCGCAAGTTCCAGCAGCCATTAAAGTCATTGTGTTCTTTTTCATACGAGTTCCTTAATAAAGGGTTTGAGTAAAAAATTCAGAAGGGAGAAAAGGGTGAATACATAAAACCGAATA
>CALFOZ010000198.1 GCA_937919205.1 uncultured Planctomycetia bacterium | reverse complement strand
AATGACATGCCAGATGCTGGATGGAAAATTGCTGGGTCAAAAAGTGCGCGCCGATGTGAAGGCTCGCGTGTCGGCATCCAATACAGTGGCGCGGCTGGACGCTATTTTGGTTGGCAGTGACGACGCGGCCGAGGTGTACGCGCAAAGCCAGGCTCGAACCTGCGATGAAGCCGGCATTCATTATGTGTTGCATCGGTTGCCCGCGGAAAGTTCCTACGAGAACATCGCTGGCCGTGTGTTGTTGCTTAACACGGAGAAGCAAGTTCGCGCGATCATGTTGCACTTGCCGTTGCCCGTGGGTGTGGATGTTGAGCGCGTGCAAAGTTTGATCGCGCCAGAAAAAGATGTGGAGGGCGTGAATCCCGCCAATATTGGAAACGTGGTGTATGGTCGGCGCAGTTTGGTGCCGTGCACTGCACGCGCGGTGCTTGAACTGATTGAAAGCACAAAATTAAATTTGCAGGGCGCGCGCGTGGTGGTGGTGGGCGCCAGCAATATTGTGGGCAAGCCCGTTGCGGTGTTGTTGATGCGCTCCAATGCCACGGTGATCAGCTCAAATAAATTCACTTTGGAACTTTCGCAACTGACGCGGTGCGCCGATGTGGTTGTGGCCGCGGCGGGCGTGGTTGGATTGGTCAAGGGTGACTGGATCAAGCCCGGCGCCGTGGTGATTGACGTTGGAATTCACCGAGTGACTTCGCCCGAAGGAAAAACCACCACCATGGGCGATGTTGATTTTGAAAGCGTGAGCAAAGTCGCGGGATTTCTAACGCCGGTTCCAGGTGGTGTTGGACCAATGACCGTTGCCATGTTGCTACGCAATGTGGCTGACGCTTGCTTAAAAATTTAAGCGCGCTTAGTCGCACAGCATGGCCGCGGCTTGTTGGTAGCGCTGGATAGTTTTTGCGATCACATCCACCGGCAACACGGGGCCCGGAGGACAGCGATTCCAAAGGCCGGCGGCTTCTTGGGCCAGCAACCAATTGCGCACGAATTGCTTGTCCAAACTTTCGGGCTCGCGTGTTCCATCCATCGTTGACGCGATCCAGTAGCGGCTCGAATCGGGCGTGAGCACTTCGTCGGCCAAGATAAGTTCATCCGTGGGGTCACCGTTCTGGTCAAGGGCGAAGCCAAATTCAAATTTGGTATCCGCCAGAATCAAGCCACGAAGCGCGCAGAATTCACTGGCGGATTTGTAGATCGCCAGGCTTGCCGCGCGAAGTTTTTCCATGACTGATTCTCCAACCACCGCGGCCGCTTGTTCAAAAGATAGATTTTCGTCGTGGCCCGAATCGGCCTTGCTGGCTGGCGTGAAAATGGGTTCTGGAAGTTGGCTCCACTGTTTCAAACCCGCGGGCAATGCGACGCCGCATACTCGTCCAAATTTTTTATATTCCACAAATCCACTGCCCGCAAGCCAGCCGCGCACCACGCACTCAATGGGAACAATCTTCACGCGCCGGCAAATCATGCAACGCCCTTGCAACATATCCCGCTCCGCTTGTGTGAGGCCTGGAATAATCGACGGATTGGTTGAGATCACATGGTCGCGAATGATGTTCCATTGGCGTATGCGTTCAAACCATTGCATGCTGATTTGCGTGAGCAACTTTCCCTTGTTGGCGATCACGCTTGGAAGAACCACGTCAAATGCGCTGATGCGATCGGTGGCAATTACGATGATTCGAGGACTTTCGCCGGCGACATTGGACAATTCATATAGGTCGCGCACCTTGCCAACACGTTTTCCACCCAGGGGCAGATGCGTCTGTGTGACACTTTGCGCGCTGGTGTCGCGGGTCGCAACTAGGTGGACATTATTTTGATGGGCGGGTAATTCCGATTCCATAAAGAGATGGTATAGCCGCGCAAAAATCTCGCCGCGGACAGCATAAAAAATTCTTGCCACGCAAAGACGCGTTGAATTCTGGTTACACTTTCACGGCAAATGCTTCGATTTGATGTCCATCATGAATTCACCAACGCAAGTGAGCAACGTCTCTATGGCGCGCATTTGTTGGGGCGCGATGATTTGCCAGTAGCGGGCCAACTGAAATGGAAAAGTGGCGGCATTCGTTGCGAGCCCGCGGAGCCCACGGCCACCGCACTGTGTCTGGAGGTGGATGCGGGCGCGATGGGTCGGCTGATGTTGCAGACATGTTTGCTGAAACAGCGCGACGAGCCCTATCTACTTTTTCTGGAGTTGGCGCGCCACCGTATCAAGCAATACATCGCCAAGAGCGAGGAGTGGCAATTGTTTGATCCCACGCTTGCGGGCGAAAGTTTGAAGCGATGGGAACACGCGCGGACCTTGTTTGTGCGCTCCATGAACGAAGTCGACTTCGACAAGGCCGAGATCTACGCCAAAGATTCATTGATCGCGGGTTTGGATGCCAACGAGCAGTTGGCGTTGTTGCACGCCGAGTTGTTGGTGAAGCGGCGCTTTGGCATTAAGCCATCAACTAGCACCGTGATTGGCGTGCGAGTGGACCCACGTAGCGACATAAAAGTCTGCGGCGATACCGCCAAGATTTTAGACGTATTGATGGTTCCAACGCCCTGGAAATTAATCGAGCCCACCAAGGGCGAATTTAGATTTCAAGAGATGGATCGGTGGATGGCTTTCGCGGCGCAAACCAAGCGGCCCATTGTGGCCGGACCTTTACTTCGATTTGACAAGAGCACGTTGCCGCCATGGATGGAGCCGGCCAAAAAAGATTTTTCAATGTGTGTTGACCGCGCCTACACGTTCATGGAACACGTGGTGCAACGCTATAGCGGTGTGGTCACCATGTGGAATTTGGGAAGTGGATTGCATAGCAATGAGCACTTTGAATTCACCGATGAACAAATGATGGATTTAACTCGGCGGGCAAGTGTGTTGACTCGGCAAAGTCGCCCTGGAGCTCGCACGCTGATTGAGTTAACAGAACTATTTTGCGATCATGTATCAAGCCGACCTGGCGCGCTCACGCCTTGGCAATATCTAGAGCGCCTTTCGCAAGAGGGAATTCATTTTGACGCGGTGGGAATTCAAATGTGTTTTGGTGGAGCCACCGGTGGCACGGCCATGCGCGATTTAATGCAGGTTTCCGCGGTTCTGGATCGATTTTTAGCCTTTGATTGCAAGGTGATGGTCAGCGCGTTTGGTGTGCCAAGCCGTCAAGTTGATCCAAAGAACGGCTGGTGGCGCAATCCTTGGAGCGAGCAGGTGCAGTCCGTATGGGCCAGTCGATTTGTCACCATTGCCTTGTCTAAGCCATTCATAGAGACCGTGGTGTGGGAGCGTTTGATCGATGAGGGCGAGGATGCCACGGGCTTGTTGTTTGAAAATGGAAAAGTGAAGAGCGTGTTCGCCAAGTTGATTGCCATTCGAAAACGTTTGCGCAAGCCACTGGGTGGGCAACAACACATTGGCACCGCTGATGATGAGACTCGCGCCGGGGCGCCCGCGGTGGAATGAATCAAGAGCGCGCGCCAATTCAGGGACTGGCAGTGCTGTCGCTGTGCGCGTTGACTATGTTGATTGGGTTGCGCTTCACCCAAACTCAAATGCGCACTCCCGCCCAAGGCAATCAATATTCAACGTTACCCCAGTGGCGAGTTGACTTGGATCACGCGGGCCAAGATGAGTTGCAGGCGTTGCCGGGCATTGGGCCAGCGCTGGCGGCGGCCATTGTCGCGGATCGCAATATGCGCGGACCATTTCAAACGCTTGCGGGGTTGGATCGGGTGCGTGGAGTTGGCCCAGCGATTTTGTCGCAAATCAAGCCGTTTGTGCTACAACCGCCGCAGTGAGCTACTGTATGGACTGAATCGACCGTGTAGCGATCGATCTTGTTATGAAGTGGCGCGAAGAAATTTCCACCTCTGTGGCGCTGACCGCGCTTGAGGAGAAGGTACGCACTGGGGGCGTTGCTAGCGTGCGTGGCGCGACTGGATCAAGCACTTCCATCATCACGCAGGCGCTGGCGACGAAAGTGAATCGCGTGACGCTGTTGGCCACCGCGCATGTGGACGAGGCCGACGAGGTGATCGCCGAGTGGCAGGATCTTGGTCTTCATGCGTTGCGATTGCCCGCGCTTGAGGCTTCGGCGGGAGAAAGTATTTTGGCGGCGGAGGCGTTTCTTGAGCGACTGAAAGTTGCCGATGCGTTGGAGGGCGCCACTGTGGCGTTGCTCGTGGCGCCTATCGCCGCGTTGATGCAACGCGTGCCGAACGCCGCGAGGCGAAAGTTGTTGTACCGCACATTGCGTGTTGGTGAGCGCGTGGCGCCAGCCGAATTGGCGGCGTGGTTGACGGCGCGTGGATATCAACGCATGGAGGCGGTTGAAAATCCCGGCGAGTATTCAGTGCGTGGCGGCGTGTTTGATTTGTATCCAACAGCGGCCGCAAGCGCGGTGCGCCTGGATTTTTTTGGCGACGATATTGAGCGCATGCATGAGATGGACGCCAGCACGCAGTCCAACGATCGGCGCGTGGAAAGCGTGGACGTGCTTTGCGCCGACGAAAAACAATTGGCGCCTAGCGATGAGGATGCGGCTTTCGCGGATGTACTGCCGCGCGATGCGTTATTTGTATTCGCTGAGCTTGGCGAAGTCATGGAGCAATCCCGCGGATATTGGGAGCGAATTGATGACTCGGTTGGTGTGATTTCGCCAAACGACACGGTGAAGGGGTTGATGGATCGCGTAAGCAATACGCTGGCGTTCAATCAATTTTCGCAGACTAATGAACCGGCGTCGTTGGAAGTTCCTGTGCGCTCACTTGGACTGAGCGAAAGCGACACCGCGAAAGCTTTTGAATCCTTGGTGGATTTTTCGACCGATGCGGATGTGATTTTATTGTGTTCCACGGATGGCGACGTGACGCGAGCCAAAGAGCTTGCGCAAAAACACGCGGCGGGCGCGGGAGTGCAGGTGGTCCGCCAACATTTGCACCGCGGATTTCGTTGGGATCGCCCCGGCAAAAAATCACTGATGCTTATTCCCGAGCATGAGTTGCTTGGGCGCTTTGGCGTGCGCAGGCGCGGGGGCGCGGTCTCGGCGGGCCCGCGGGCGCGCGACGCGTTCTTGCATTTTGAAAAAGGTGATTACGTCACCCACCGCGATCACGGCGTGGCGCAGTATGTTGGATTGGTCACTCGCGCTTCGCTTGATCGAACAGGTGGCACGGGGGAGAGTGTCGGCGTTGCGATCGATGAGGCCCACGGCGTGATGCGTAGCGAGGCGCATCCCGAGATGGAATATCTTGCGTTGCAATTTGAGGGCGCGACAAAACTGTATGTGCCTGCGTTGCGGGTGGACTTGGTGCAGAAATATGTTGGAGCCGGAGCTTCAAAACCGCCGCTGAGCCAAATTGGTGGAAAGCGTTGGAAAGCCCAAAAAGAGCGAGTTTCTGAGGCGGTGCGCGATCTCGCCGCGGAGATGTTGCGCGTGCAAGCCGTGCGCGCCGCCACACACGGGGTCGCGTTTCCCGCGGACACCGCGTGGCAACATGAATTTGAGGAGGCGTTTCCATGGGATGAAACCGCGGATCAATTGACGGCCATCGCCGCCACCAAGCGCGACATGGAATCATCCAAGCCAATGGATCGTTTGATTTGCGGCGATGTTGGATTTGGAAAAACGGAGGTGGCCATTCGCGCCGCGTTCAAGTGCGTGGAGTCTGGTCGGCAAGTCGCGGTGTTGGTGCCCACCACGCTCTTGGCGGAGCAACACGAACGAACATTTCGCGATCGATTTCGCGCCTATCCATTTCGCATTGAAAGTTTGAGCCGTTTCAAAAGCGACGCACAGCAAAAAATAATTCTTGAAGATCTTCAAGCGGGGCGCATTGACCTGATCATTGGAACGCACCGATTGTTGTCCAAGGACATTCGCTTCGCCAATCTTGGCCTGGTGGTGGTGGACGAGGAACAGCGATTTGGCGTGGAGCACAAGCAACGTTTGCTTTCATTGCGAACCACGGCCGATGTGCTTACGTTGAGCGCCACGCCCATTCCGCGCACGTTGCACATGTCGTTGCTGGGCTTGCGCGACATCTCCAGTTTGACCACGCCGCCGGCTGATCGGCGCTCCATCGTGACGGAAGTGTTGGCGCTTTCATCCAAGCGATTACAGCAGGCGATTCGCCGCGAATTGGCGCGCGAAGGGCAGACGTATTACGTACATAACCGAATCCGTGGACTTGATCGAGCCGCCGAGCGCATCAAGGCGCTTGTGCCAGAGGCGCGCATTGAAATTGGACACGGACAAATGCCCGCCGATCAACTTGAGCAAGTGATGCTTCGCTTCATGCGTCATGAATGCGACGTGCTGGTGAGCACGTCGATCATTGAGAGCGGCATTGACAATCCGCGCGCCAACACAATGTTCATTGACTTGGCGGATTTGCACGGCTTGTCCGATTTGCATCAGTTACGCGGGCGAGTTGGACGCTCCAACCACCGCGCGTATTGCTATTTGTTTTTACCCGAGGGCCGGCCGATCACCGACGACGCGCGCCGTAGATTGCGCGCCATCGAGGAGTACAGCATGCTTGGCTCGGGCTTCCGCATCGCCATGCGCGATTTAGAAATCCGCGGCGCTGGAAATTTGCTGGGCGCGCAACAGAGCGGTCATATCGCGGCGGTGGGTTACGAAATGTATTGCCAACTTTTGGAGGACGCGGTTGACGGTCTGACTTCGCGCAAAAAAATTCACTCGGCCGACAATGTGCTGGACATTGGTTTGGCCGGCGCGATTCCGCGCGGATTTATTCCCAGCGAGCGCAGACGACTCGAAGCCTATCGGCGCATCTCGAGCGCCGACACAATCGATGTGCTGTCGCGCACCATCGCCGACATAGAAAGCGCCTACGGACAGCCGCCCGCCACCATGCGAATACTGCTTGATTTGGCTGAACTACGCGTGATGTTGGCCGCGTTGGGCGCGCTATCCCTGGTGAAGCGCGATTTGGATTATATCTTTCACACCGCGCAACCCGCGCTTTTGCAGTTGGCCCTGGCCAAGGCGCAGGCCACAGTGCGCGTGGTTGGCAAGGCGAACCCCAATGGCATGATCGATGTGTACGTGCGGCCCAACGCGGCCCTGGAAGATCCGACACGAATGATGAAATTGTTGCGCACCCAATTACGCAAACTGATTCCCGCGCCGGTGGTGGGCCCAGCATGAAGTGGCGCGTGCTTGTCACAACGATTTCACATGCCAACCAAATACAATGTCTCGTGATTTGAAATATCGCCGCTGATCAAAATAGTTTTTTGGCGCGAGTAGAGAAGGGCGATTATCTGCGCTCGACAAAGTGAACTTGCAGATAGCGCGCGACATAATCTAAAATACTGGAGGCCTCGGGGATCTCTGGATTGCTGGTGAGGCCCATGGGCTCAAAGCGCATGCCACGAAATCGATCGGCCGCATCCTGGGTGGTCAATCCATGTTGCAGTGCCAGACTGAAGGCGCGGCAAAAACCTTGGATCAAACCTGAAAGTGTTGATCCTTCTTTGCTCATCTTGATAAAGATCTCACCTGGCCTTCCATCTTGAAACAGACCAATGGTGAGATAGCCCTCATGTCCCGCGATGCAGAACTTGTGGGTTTGACTTTTGCGGGTTTCAGGAAGAATTTCACGGCGGTCTGAAAGAAGAGTCATTGATGGATCCTCGAGTTGGGTATCCATCGGTTCAATGAGCGCTTCGACTAGACTTTCTGTTTCAGACATTTTTGGTTATTGCTTGAAGCAAGATTTCAGCGTAACTCCAACAGGCTTTCAGCGTGGCAAAATTTGGCGACTCAAGCCGAAAAATTTGCAATTGAAGCAGGCAAATCACCGGGCGCGCTTTGTCTGCGCCGGTATCCCAAGCAACAACGTTGGCGCAAGTGGAACAAGAAAAAACCGCCCCAAAGAGGCGGTGTATGGGTGCAATCCCAAAGGTAAAAAAGCGCAATATCACAGGCAAATAAGAGCCAAGTGAAGGGTTTAGTCCTTGTCCTTCTTGGACTTCTTTTCTTTGTCAGATTTGCCAGCTTTTTCAGACTTCTCTGGCTTGTCAGAATTCTCGGCCTTGGGAGCGGAATCCTCGGACTTATCGGCTGACTTCTTGCCCTTCTTTTCTTTTTTGCCCTTCTTGCCCTTCTCTTTGCCATTGTCCTGGGAATCGTCGTCGCCTTGGGTTTCATCCGTGGCTTCGTCCATTTCCTCAACCGTATCTTCGCTTTCGGCGGCGCGCTCGGCGTCAACGGACTGTTGGAACAATTCAAGCGTGCGATCTGGCAGAACTTCGATATTGATTTCTGTACGGAGTTCACGATCAAACACAATCGCGCAGGTGTATGAACCAATGCGACGAACCGTGTTGGCCAAACGCACCGCTTGCATTTCCACGGGGAAGCCATCGAGCACCAACTGATCGAAGATGTCGCGATGGGTGACGGCTCCGTACAAGGCGCCTTGATCATTTACGCTGCGAATAAGTTTGATGGTGACATCCGTCAGGCGCTCGATCAATTTCGCGCGGCCTTCTTGACGCTTCTGCATGGCGGCGGCGGCGGTGGCGCGGGCATCTTTAAGCGCCTCGATCTTTTCTGCGGTTGGATATTCGGCGAGTCCGTGGGGCAGAAGGTAATTGCGCGCGTGTCCAGGCTTGACCTTGACCACATCGCCAACCAGGCCCAGATTTTCAACGGAGATATTTAAAAGTAATTCAACATTTCGCTTTGCCATGACGCTGTCCTTCCCCTTTGGGGAGTGAGGGTGGCCGCAACACCCAACATGTGCCTGCTTTCACGCGAAAGTCAGGCTACGGCGAGCGCCCAAGTATGGCAAAAACCCCCTTGATTCACAAGGGGGTGAAGAGTTGAACTCTTGATTTTTTGCATCGCCAACATTGTGGAGCCACTCGATCAGAATCAATCATTGTGACTAACAAAGCCCGATTGCCAATGCAAATTCACAGCCATAATCGCTTCTTGCGTGGCCTTGGCTTTAAGCCAAGGGTTGAAACTCACGTTTCAAGCCAAGGTCTTTAGCGGGGTCAGCGCTTTCAACTCAGGCGTAAAATAACTCCACGCATCAAGCGGTTTTTGCCATCGACAATTTGCTTCTTGAAAAAACTCAGAACGGAATGTCGGCATCAGGAACGGTGCTGTGGCTTTCGCTAGGCGCTTGAGTTGAGCCTTTGCTGTAGCCGCCACCGTTTCCGCCGCCACCATTGCCGCCACCAGCGCCAGCCGGCGCGCCGATGAACTGGAAGTTTTCCACCACCACGCGCAAGCGTGATTGCTTCTTGCCTTCCTTGTCTTCCCATTGATCAAGTTTCAGGCGACCTTCGATGAACACAGGTCGACCCTTGGTTAGATATTGCTTCATGATCTCCGCGGTGCGACCCCAAGCTTCGCAATCCACAAAGGTCACTTCTTCGCGCTCCTCGCCGGACGCCGACTTGAACTTGCGGTTCATTGCAATTCCGAAATTGCCCACGGTCTGATTGCCTTGCGGCAAAACCTTGAGTTCGATATCGCGAGTCAGATTGCCCATCAACATTACTTTATTAAAATTAGCCATGTCATTACGCCTCCTTGTTGCGTGGATGCATTCTATAACGGCGCCACCCCAACTTTTGATTTTGTGGCGGAAGTTCTTGAAAATAAATTCAGGTCAGTAAAAAAATCGAGCCACCCAAATGGGTGGCCCGAATGTGCACACGTATGAAGGCGCGCAATGTGATCGCGCCCTTGGTAATTCAATCCAATCCAACCCTTGCGGGTGGATTGTGAAACCCAGCCGCGGTTTAGGCGTCTCGGTCCATGTCACGGTCCGCATCGCGTTCCGGCATGCCAGCTTCATCGCCTGGCATGGCTCGCAAACGGCTCTCATCCATGGTTTTTTGCATGGATTCTGCGTTCTTCAGTTGCTCCTCGGTCAAGTGGTCCGCGCGGATCACCATGCTACGAAGCAACTTCTCATTCAGGTTGCAATCACGCTCGATGGAGGCCAGGCGGTCGCTGACGGTGCGGAAGAAGGCCAAGATGTACAAGCCGCGCTTGTTGCCAGCGATGTCATAGGCCAACTTGCGCTCGTCCCATTTGGCCATGGAAAGAATTTCCGCGCCGTTGCGGGTCAAGATTTCCTTGACCAGATCGGTGGCGCCCTGCAAATCAGAGCTGGCGGATTGTGGAAAAAGAAACATGCCTTCGTAGGGGCGGGTGCGTTCAGCTGTCAGTGTTGCGTCCATATCAGTGTCCTTTCGAAAATGTGTAGTGAATGTGAATCCAAAATTTGAATCCGCTCAAGAACGTACTTGAGCGGAGTAATGTCAAGCCTCACCCGCGGTCGCTCCAGCGCCGCGGCGATTAAAAGTATTCATGGCGTGCTCGAGCCCGCGCTCGGCCCAACATGCCGCGGCTTCTGCCGCCTCGTCAAGTCCCGCTTCCATGCGGGGCTTTTGTTCCGATGTGAAATGTCCAAGCACGTAATTCTCCGTTGGAATTTTTCCCGGCGCATCAATGCCAACTCGCAAGCGCGACCAATGGTCGCTACCAAGTCGGCGCGTGATGTCGGCGAGTCCATTGTGTCCACCATCGCTACCTTGGCCACGCAAGCGGATGACTCCGCAAGGCAACGCAAAGTCGTCGGCGATCACCAGCACATCCGTCGCGGCGTTGAGTTTGTGGAAGCGAATTGCCTCCAACGCGCTCACGCCGCTGAGATTCATGAAGGTGGTTGGTTTCAGAAGAAGCACACGTTCGCTTCCAATCTGGGCCTCGAGAAGCAATCCGGTGAAACGCGATTTCGCCGGGGAAGCCGGCGGATTCGTGAACCTTCTTGCCAATCGATCAAGCACATCGAAGCCCGCGTTGTGGCGGGTTGCGTTGTACTCGGCTCCAGGATTTCCAAGACCAACAATAAGACGCATGGAATTGCAACAGGCTTACGCCTTCTTGTCCTCCTTGGCTGGTGCCGCGCCCTCGGCGCCTTCCTTGTCCTTCTTGGCGGTCAGCACTTCAGGTTCAGCAACTCCAGTTGGAGCCGTGGCTTCAGCGGCAAGTTCTTCCTGAACAATAATCACGCGCGCGTAGGCGGAATGTGAATCGGTGACCGCGGTAATGCCGGCTGGAAGTTTGTACTCGCCAACAGTCAGCAAGTCGCCCTTCATGTTTGTCAGATCAATGCGGATTTCCTCTGGAATGTCGCGCACCTTGCAGCTCACTTCAAGTTCCGTGACATCGTGCGTCAGCACGGCGCCAGGACGCTTGGAGGATTCTGGTTGGCCGAAATAGTTCAAGCGAACCTTGACCGTCACCAGTTCATCCAAGTTCACGCGCGCAAGATCGACGTGAATGACATTGTCACCCAGCCATCCAAATTGCAATTCTTTCACAAGGCATGTTTCCGTGGTGCCGCCTTCAAGGGCGATGTTCAACACGTGGGCGCCTTGTTGTAGCGATTGCAAGGTTTGCTTGGCGTCCAGTTGCAACGCCATGGGCTGGCTACCGTGGCCATACAAAATAGCCGGCATTTTACCGCTTGCGCGCAGTCTTTTGGTGTAGCGAGTGCCCAATTTTTCACGAGGTTGGGCTTGCAGTGTCGGGGTTGTCTTAGACATGGTGAGATCTCCTATAAAAGAAAGTGAATTGGTAAAAGTTGAAATCGAAATTGAAATTGAAAGTAAAAAGTTTGTTCAGCGCGCCGGCCCAAAAGATTTTCCAAAGAGCGCGCTCACGCTTTGGTTGTGATGAATGCGGTGGATGGCCTCGCCCAACATGCTGGCCACGCTGAGCACGCGCAACTTGTGGCGGATGGGTTGCAGGCGGTTGTCAATTGGAATTGTGTCTGTCACGGTGACGCTGGTGATTTCCGGCGCGGCCAGGCGCTCGATGGCTTGGCCCACCATGACGGCGTGGGTGCACGCCAAGTGAACGCTGGTGGCTCCGCGCTCGCGCGCGACTTTGGCGGCTTCCACCACGGTGCCCGCGGTGGTGATCATGTCGTCAAACATAATCACGGAGCGGCCCTTCACTTCGCCAATGACATTTTTCACTTTCACTTCGCTACCGCTTTGACGGCGCTTCTCAATAATGGCCAAGTCAATTCCCAAATGCTCCGCGAACATGTT
>CALFOZ010000197.1 GCA_937919205.1 uncultured Planctomycetia bacterium | reverse complement strand
CTTGGCAAAAATAATTTGCTGACCGTACCGCCCATGGATGGCGCGCCCGCGCGGCAAGTTTCCGTGGCGGACGCGATGCAATTGGCCGGGATGTTTATTCAGCGCTCCATGCATCAAAGGGCGCGGGAGATCTTTCAAATTATTTTAAGCGCGGACCCAGAGAACGGCGAGGCCATGTTCTTCACTGGGCTTGTGTTTCATATGGAAAAACAATCGGAAGTTGGATTGCCTTGGATGCTTCGGGGAGTGGCCAAACTTCCGGGAGCGTCTCAGTTGCATTACAACTTGGGAAAAGTGTATTCCGATCTGCAACTCTATCCCGAGGCGATTGCGGCATATCGGCGCGCGCTACAAATCAATCCTAAAAACATCGAGGCGCAATGCAATGTGGGCGGCATGCTTGAACAAAGCGGTGAATATTCGCAAGCCATTGCCGCGTATCGCAAGGCGATTGGAATCAATCCATCACATCCTGAGGCGCACAATAATCTTGGCCTGATTTTAAGGCAACTTGGAAAATTTGAAGAGGCCATGGAGAGTTTCAAGCGCGCGATTCAAGCGCAACCCGCGGGTTTGTCATTCATGCAGAATTTAATTTCGACCATGAATTACATGCCCCACATGGAATGCGGCGAGATTTTTAATGCGCATCAAAAGTTTGGCCAACAACTTGAGCTTGCGAGTAAGCCTTTTGCCGCGCGACCGATTGGGATTTCTGAAACAGAAAATGCGCGGCGTCTGCGCATTGGCTATGTCTCGCCGGACTTTAAACAACACGCTGTCGCGCATTTTATTGAACCCGTTCTTGCCAACCACCAGAAGGATGGCTTTGAAATTTTTTGTTATTCAAATAACCCGATCGTGGACGCCACCACGCGACATCTTCAAAGCCTTGTTCCGCATTGGCGCGACATTACTGGCATGACTGATCAAGAAGCCGCCCAAAAAATTCGTGATGATGGCATAGACATTCTTGTGGATTTGGCTGGATACACAAATCTAAATCGCCTGATGATTTTTACGTTGAAGCCCGCGCCTGTGCAGGCGACTTGGATTGGATATCCCAACACCACGGGTCTTTCGCGCATGGACTATCGCATCACCGACGCGTTGAGCGATCCGATTGGGCAGACCGATTCTTTACACACCGAGAAGTTGGCGCGATTACCGGATTGCTTTTCGTGCTTCGCTCCCCCAAAGGAATCACCCGAAGTTGGTGCGCTTCCGGCCAGCAACAGCGGCGGGATCATGTTTGGCTCGTTCAACAATTTCACCAAAATCAATGACCATGTGATTGCGACATGGGCGCGCATTCTTGTACGCATGCCAGGGTCGCGACTCACTTTGAAATATAAAAGTTTAAAAACAGATTCCATGCAGGAACTGGTCTACGCGGAATTTGCCAAACACGGAGTGACGCGCGATCGATTGGTTTTTTTAAGCCAAACTGATTCCAAGATGGAGCACATGTCGCAATACAACTGCATCGACATTGGCTTGGATCCATTTCCATACAACGGAACCACAACCACCTGTGACGCACTGTGGATGGGCGTGCCCGTGATCACGCTGGCCGGGCGCTCACACGTAGGTCGCGTTGGCGTGAGTCAATTGACCAACATCGGTCTACCAGAATTGATTGGCCACAACGAAGATGATTACGTGGACATCGCCGTGGCGTTGGCGAATGATTTGCCGCGACTTGCCGCGCTTCGAAGTGGTTTACGCGAGCGATTGAGAGCCTCGCCATTGATGGACGCGCCGCGCCTTACACGCAATCTTGAAGCGGCGTATCGCGAGATGTGGAAGAACCACATTGGCAACACAACTTGACTACGCGCATTTCAGGCGCGCAATTTATGGCGCCGCAAGATCCTGGGCACATGATCCGCCGCCAATATTCGAACCCAAGTGTCGATGTTGTCAACGGACTTGTACAACTTTTGTAATGTTGCAGAGAGCGCCGTGTAGACAATTACATTTATTTTATATCCCATTTCAAACTCCTAAAGGATTTCATTACAAAACTCGACTGAATGAAATTGATTTAGAAGTTTGAAATGGGACAAATAGTTTGTGAAAAATCTAAACCCTATGGAAATTATTATTTATGGGCACACCCCCCACGCTCCAAGAACAACGGCAAGGTCCGCGCTATCGGTCACTCCATCTTTGTTTAGGTCATACGTTGGAGAACTACTACCCCAATTGCTCAGCATGCCGCCAACATCTGCGGCATCCACGGCTCGGTCACCGTTCACATCCCCCGAGCACACGGAAGAAATAAATCCTCCAATACCAACACAGCCAAGATCCGTTGGCAACAAGCCGGGGGTGCTGAAATTAGCCACGCAACCCACGTCAATAAATGCGCCAGGGAGAATGCGCGCGTTGTACTCCGCATTGGTCACAACATAATGCGTTCCAACCTTGCTCTTGAGCACGCCATTCCAAACACTGGAAACATCCGCGGCCCAATCAAATTCCAAAGTCCAGCTTTCAATGTTCTGATTTGTTTGATTGGTGATGCGGAACGCGGCTTGGCCACCGCCAGTCCATGCATTGGTATGTGAAAAGGCGACAGTGGCGGAAATCACGGGTGGTGGTGGCGGCGCGCCGTAGTCAACGCCACCAAAATCCAAATCACTGGTGGAGAAGAACGCCTCGTTGGCTGGATCAATTCGTTGCCAAATCACATATAAAACATGGCGACCAACACGCGCTGGAAATTGAAGCGTCATGAAATAGTCGAAGCCATTCAGCGTCGCGGTTTCGCCACCTGGAATCAACACCAAGTCGCTCCACTTCAGCGGCTGAGTTGGGTCGTAACCATCTTTAGTGATGTAGGCCTTAAAAAAACTTGGATCATGCGGCGTGTGCAAATGAAATCTACAAACGCGCGGACCAGCAACCATTGCGGTGGCGGGCCAATCGGTGCGTGGCAAATCAATGCCCGCATACTTGGCGCGACCAGCGCTGGCCAGCATTCCGTTTGGAATCAGGGCTTGATAGTCGTAATTGGGCACGCGTAGATTGACCTCGTCCCAGTCGTAAAATGCCTGCGTGCCCGCAACTGCAACCGCGGCGCGCCCCGCGGCGCTGGTCGGACTTTCCGGGTTTTCTAGAAACACTTCGTAGGAGCGGCTGATGGGGTCAGCCATGGAGCCGTGACCAAACGCGCTGAGCGAACACAGCATCAGACATGCGAGTGAGGAGAAAATGTTTTTCATACGTTGACCTTTCTGTATCTGAAATTGCCAAACTCAATCTGAATCAACACATCAAATCACAAACGAGTATTGGGTAGCCCACATACGCGGTGAAAGCGCGTTTATGGAAGCACTCCAGTTATTTTTAAACCATTGTCATACACCGCAATTTTGCTGGTTTGAAGCATGTTTGTGTTTCCAAGGCCCAATCCAGCGAAGGAAGGATCATTGGCCGCGCTCCACGCAGTGGCTGGAACGCCAGTCTTCAAGGCCATACGGAATTGCGCCTCACGCCAGTATGAACTTCCAGTTCCTGGCGCAATGAATGTGCCCGCGAAACTCACATCAACGTAGTACAGTTTGCGCGCAGAGTCGTACACCTTCAACGCCGTGGCCACAGTTCCATTCTGAATGTAGTTGCCACTCACAACGACGGATGTTTGGTCGTAGCCAGCCGTAAATAATTCAGAGAGATCCACGAAATAACGCATGGAGAAGGCGCTGGAGCCAACGGCTGGAAACGCCGAGCGATTGTTCAGAAGCGCGCGGATTTCGGTGAAGCCACTGCCCTGCTGATTAATTGACGCCTCGACAAAGAATTCATCGTCGATTGATCCGGCCTCAGACGCTGGCGGAAAGTTCGACACGGGCACGCCCGTTGAATCTTGCGCAAGTCGAGCCACAGCGCCAGTGAAGCCGGCGTTGTAATCAAGCGCGACTTCGTTGCAAATATAGTTACTGCGATCATCGCTGTAAGACGCATCGGATGTAGTGCTTGGACCGCCAACCAGCGCGCCGTACAGAATGTGTCGCGAGGCAACTGGAGTTGTCATGCTTCCATTCCAAGAACCATGCGCTCCGCGATGATGCGGATTCTCTGGTGGATTCACGCCAAATCCAACCACATAACTGCGCACGTTTGGATTTTTGCCAAGCATGTAATCAATTTGATTGCGCGCAAAGTCGCGGTAACGCGTGCCGACATCGCCAACGCGGTCGGAGTACACCAGTGCTAGGAAAGATGTGTTGGCGGAGTAGCGCAGTGAACCCCACTGATCAAGCCACGCCAATCCACCCGCGGTGTACGCGATCTTGCTTCCGTTATCGCCAACGGTCCAGAAGTTCAACCACTTCTCCGCCGCTGTTTTGTACACGCTTTTGCCCGTGAGTTGCGCAAGCAACACGGTCACGCCGTACGTCTTGTCATCCCAGTTGTGCGTCCACTTCAATGGAAGGCCGGAAATATTTTGACTGTAGATACTTTCCGCCTTGGTGAGATACGCAGTCTCGCCAGTAGCGCGGTACAACCACGCCGCTCCCCAAGCGAGCTCGTCGTAATAACCCGACCATGAGTTGTAGAAACTTGCGGCGTCAGTGATGGAGTCGGAATATTTTCCGCGATAGGTATCGGCGAAAGTGAACAGCGTGCGGGCGTGCGCCAACAATGTGTCGGCGTATGCGGGATCACTGCTTCGAAACAACATGCTTGCCGCCGCCATGGCCGCCGCGGATTCGCCGGCCAAATCAGAGCCAGGCTTGGCCGCGGTAATGGCGTACGAAGGTCGCGCCATGTTCATGGTTTCGGATGGTCCCCAGTAACTGTGATCAAGCGAACCATTTCCAACTTGTCCATACAACACATTCGCTGATGGATGGGCCTTGATGATGAAGTCGGTTCCCCAACGAACCGCTTCAAGCAGTGCTTGTTTTTGTGCTGTTTTGTCGTACGCGGCGCCGTATTCAATGCCGCCCCAGGCCAGCAAAGAAAGTGAACTTGCCATTGGCAGACCAAATTTCACGTGATCGCCAGCGTCGTAGTAGCCGCCGGTCAAATCAACGCCAACATCGCTTCCGTCGGCAAGCGCGGAGTCGCCACGCCATACAACACGAAAGTCATTAGCAACATTTCCAGAACGCTGAGCGTCGTAAAAGTACAGAGACTTCTGAAGGACTTCGGCGTAGTTGAAAGTTCCAGGCACACTTGCGGGTGAAACTGCGAGCGCAAGCGATTGAGTCGCGGTTCCAACAGCGTTGGTTGCTGACAACATTACGTTTGTTGTTGCCGCAAGAGTTGGTGTTCCAGAAATTAAACCACTTGTTACGTTCACGGAAAGTCCAGCGGGCAAACCTGTCGCGCCAAAAGAAGTTGGCGTGCCACTTGCGGTGATTTGATAGCTGAATGCTGAACCAACAGTTCCCGCGGCGCTGACTGAACTCGTTACAACAGGAGCAACAGCACCACCGGTTCCGCCGCCGGTATCCGTGCCACCGCCGGTTCCAGTGCCGCCGCCGGCACCGCCACCATTGGTTACACAGTCACCCCATGCACCAAGAACAACCGCCAAGTCGGCGCTGTCTGTAATGCCGTCTGAATTCAAGTCATACAGCGAAGAAGTGGTTCCCCAATTTCCCAACATGGCTCCAACATCCGCGGCATCAACCTTGGAGTCCAGGTTTACATCGCCAGCACACAGCGCTGGCTGTGTGACAGTGAGCGCAAGAGAAGCGGAACCAGTTCCGCCAGCATTGATGGCACGAATAGTGATTGTGCTGGCCGCGGCGGTTGTTGGCGTACCCGAAATCAAACCCGTTGTGGTGTTGATTGAAAGGCCAGCTGGCAAACCGATGGCGCTGTAAGAGCTTGCGATTCCGCTTGCGGTGATTTGATATTCAAACGCAACGCCAACACTTCCTGATGCGGTGCTTGCGCTTGTGATCACTGGCGCGCTTGGCAATGTTGTTGACAACAAAGTTCCAGTCGCGGCGGCATTGGCAAGTGTTGCGCCAGCAACGCTTGATAATTGCACTGTGAATTGCTTCCCTGTGGTGGCCGCCTGATTTGGAATGGCCACGGTGATACTTTTTGTGGTCTCACCCGCGGCGAAACTAAGCGTGCCAGAAGCTGTGGTGTAATTTGTTCC
>CALFOZ010000196.1 GCA_937919205.1 uncultured Planctomycetia bacterium | reverse complement strand
TCATGCTGGTAAAGCACATTCACCACATGGCTTCCAACATCCAATTGCAATGGCCACTTCGCCTCGTGCGAATCCGCAAGCGGCTCCACAAAGAAATCGGATTGCGACATGCGCAAGATTTCCGGCTTGCGCCGCTCAATCACGGCGCGCCACTTCTCAAACGACGCGCGATTAAAAATAGTCGGCGGCACCACCGAGTCGTAAAATTGAAACTTGCGATCCGCGTTGGCCAGTAAATTTGCCTGTCGACGCGCGCGCGCGATGGAGTTGACCTGCTCCTCAATCATCCGGTTGTGCGTTACAAAATCCGCCTGAACACCTAACTGCTCCTCCACCAATGCACTGCGGATAAAAATCACGCGCGCCTCAACTTGATTGTCAACTCCATACGGCACGCGTCGACGAGGAATGAGATCGAGCTCGCCAAAACTCACGCGTTCCCACGCCGCCACTTGACCAGTGTCGCGTATGTAATGCGGCTCGCTGGTGGAACGCTTCACAAGATGCGACGCCATTTTTTCGATCCACGTTGGCTGAACTTTTCCCGCCAAGCGGCCAAGCCGTCTGCCCGTGTCCACCACTTCCCCAACAACAATCCATTCACAATTGCGCCGCGCCAAACTAGAGCGCGGATGAATGGCAAAAGTTTGCCCGTCGCTTAATTTGTATTGACCATCCACGCCACGATGGGCCACCTGAGTTGCGAACCCAGCAAGCACCGCCTCATGCACGGCGCGCGCGGGCGGTGTCGCCGCGTCGCTACCAACTTCCGCGTGCAAGCGATCGCGCACAAACCATTCAAGTTGGCGACGCACATCGCTCCACTCACGCAACCTGCGCTGTGACAAAAAATGTTCCTTGCACCAACGGCGCAACGCGCTTGAGCCCAACGTGTCCCGCGCCTCTTTCCACGCCGTCCACAATTTTAACGCCGACATATAGTCGCCATCTAAGTCGGCAAATTTCTGATGCGACAAGTCAGCGAGTTGCGCTTGATCCGCCGGCCGATCGCGCGGATCCGCCACCGAAAGAAACGCCGCGATGGTGAGCGCGGCGGCCGCGCAATTCAGTTCAAGCCCCGCAACCACCACGCGCGCAACCCGCGGATCAACAGGCATTTTTGCCATTTTCTTGCCTACGCCACTGAGGCGACCGTGCCGATCCGTGGCGCCAATTTCAACCAACGTGCGCTCGCCCTCTTCAATTTGGCGCGCGCCCGGCGGATCAAGAAAAGGAAATGTGGATGGCTCACCCAAACCCAAATCACGCATGCGCAAGATCACGCCAGCCAGAGAAGTACGTTTAATTTCTGGCGGCGTCGCGACGGAGCGCGCCTGAAAATCCTCCGCGCTTCCAAGGCGCACGCACACACCCGCGGCCACGCGACCCGCGCGACCACGACGTTGCTCCAGTGATGCCTGACTCGCCGGCTCCACTAACAATCTTTCAATGCGCGACTTTGGCGAGAAGCGACTCATGCGCACCAAACCACTGTCGACCACAAAGCGCACGCCCGGAACGGTCAAACTACTTTCTGCAACATTGGTGGCCAGCGTCACGCGGCGCGTCTTGGCTAGCGCGAACACTTCATCTTGTTGCGCGTCACCCAAGCGTCCATACAACGGAAGAATTTCAACATCACGCGCGCCCGCGCGGCCACGTAGCGTGTGCGCCACCTCCAAAATCTCGCGCTCTCCAGGCAAAAACGCAAGAACATCGCCAGGCCCCTCCACCAAGCACGCTTCAATCGCGTCGGCCATAAGAATGGGATCCGCATGATCCTCCGCAGGAATATCAAGCCAACGAACCTCCACAGGAAACGCGCGCCCCGGCACGCGAATCACGGGGCAACCACCAAAGGCCTCGCTAAAACGATCAGCCTCAAATGTGGCGCTGGTCAAGATCACCTTGAACTCTTTTCGCGCCGCAACAATGCGCCGCAGTGCGCCAAGCAAAAAGTCAATGTTCAAACTGCGCTCATGCGCCTCATCCACAATAATCGCGTCGTAGCGCATCAACAGTGGATCGTGCGCAAGTTGCGCAAGAATAATTCCGTCGGTGGCCACGCGCACCAACGTGCCCGCATCTGCGCGTTGCTCAAAACGGATTTGATAGCCCACCAACGTTCCAAGCGGCACGCCAAGTTCCTCCGCCAAGCGCGTCGCCGTTGCGCGCGTTGCAATGCGGCGCGGTTGCGTGTGCACAATTTCGCCAGCCACGCCGCAACCAATTTCCAGCAACATCTTTGGCAATTGCGTGGACTTACCACTACCAGTTTCCGCCTCCACCACCACAACTTGATTGCCACGCAACGCCGCAAGTATGTCTTGGCGCGCCGCCGTAATCGGCAACGCCTCCGGATAATTCAAAGCAGGAACACTGGCGCGACGCGCGGTGAGATTCTCTTCACTTCGCTGATGTGGGTTCTGACGCACGCGGTAATAGTAGAGCAGTCAAGCAAGACAACGGCGGACGCTCTATGTGTATCCGCGGCGCAAGTCGTACAGGTACCAGGCCTCAACTTTTTGGCGCGCCCACGGAGTCTTGCGCAAAAAAGTCAGGCTGGATTTTATGCTTGGGTCGCTTGTGAAACAGCGCACGTTTATTCTTTGCGCCAATGTTTCCCAACCATGACGATCCACCAAGATGGTCAAGATGGCTTCAAGAGTCATGCCTTGAAGTGGATTGTGCGGATGCTCTGTCATTGCATGTGAAAGTAGCAAATTCATTTCGCCACAGAGCCAAACGGCGCGTCCCAATCCCACGAGTTGCGTTGCTGGCCAATATCGTTCACGCCCGCAATGCGGATATACATTTCTGGTGATGGCTTGCAGTTGGGCATGGCTTTGAAACGGTTCAGCACGCTGAGCAATGAATTCGCCCCCTGCTTTTTTTCCAGATCCGATTTCTTCAGCACGTGAATCTTGGTCGGATTCAGTTTGGCCATGCGCAACACCGTCAACGCGCGATTATTTTGGGTCACCCAGTGAGGGTCGCCATCAAGATCCACATACTGAAATACATGAATTGGCAAATCGTCCGCGGTCAACGCGCCACTGCGCAGGTCGGCCACATCTTGCGCAAGCGACTTGCCGCGCTTCACTTCTTCGCCGCCAATATCCACCATGTGGGTTGTGGCCGCCTTGCCGCCGTCACCAAATGAATCGGTCACGCTTGACTGGCCAAATTCAATCTTGGTTGGATCGGGCTTGAAGGTGAATGTTTCACTGACCGTTCCAAACGCGCTCAGTGGATCGTGGTGCGCAATCTTTCCAAGTTCGTAGCGCGTCATGCGATTGAATTCATCCGTGGGATTATTTCCAAAGGCCGCGTACTGCTGAGCCAGAAACGCGGCGGAGAAATTCACGGGGCCGGATTGGTGCAACACCGCCTTGTCGCGCACCACTGGAAAGGCGGGCGTAAGCGCGACCATTTCTAGTGACAAAGTTGGCGAAGTCGCCTGAGAAGCTGGCGGGTTTGTGGAAGCGGTTGTTGGCGCAGTTGTTGGCGCAGTTGTTGGCGTTCTAGCCGCGCATGCCGCAAGCAAGAACAGACACGCCGCATTCATAGGGTATTTCATACTTCAAGTTTATTTCAAACAGCGTTCAAAAGCCAAGCCTTAGCGTTTGGATACGGCCTTGGCCACGACAGGCTTCCTGAAATTGCTAGGCGGCGCGCATTCGACTGATCCAAGAAATTGCGCGTAGTAGGCGTTGTTGTGCTGGTAGCCCACCTGCCGTGGCGCAAACGCCTGCACAATTTTCAGCGCGGTGTATGAAGCGCCTCACGAGCAACTTTGCGGGCGGCGCGCATGGCTTTGAACCACTCCCATGCAATGGGCAAAACGCTGACAAAGATGATGACCAAGATGACCTTGGAAAAATTATTTTTGATCAGTGGAATGTTTCCAAACAACGCGCCCGCGCCAACAAATCCAACGACCCACAAGAGCGCCCCAACAATGTTGTAGGCAAGAAATCGCGGGTAACTCATGGTGCCCACGCCCGCAACAAATGGAGCGAATGTTCTAATGATGGGCACAAAACGCGCGTAAATGATTGCCTTGCCTCCATGCTTGTGAAAGAACGCCTGGGTTTTTTCCAGATGCGCCTTTTTTAGAAACTTAAACTTGCCGCTGAACGCGGGCGGACCGATCGCTTTGCCAATGTGGTAATTCACAGCGTCTCCCACAACGGCGGCGATGAAAAGAATTCCCATCAGAAGTGGAATAGTGAGCCCGCCTTGCGCGGAGAGCGCGCCCGCCGCGAACAGAAGCGAGTCGCCAGGCAAAAATGGCGTGACCACAAGGCCAGTTTCAGCGAACACAATTGCAAACAATATGGCGTAGGTCCATGCGCCATGCCGTGTCATTATTTCACCCAGGGCCACATCAAGTTCCGTGAACAGCCGTAGAAATTCGTGCCACAGATCAAGCATGTCGCACCCATTGAGTGGCATCATTCAGATTCATCGCTGAAGTTTAGCGGCTATTGGCGCAGTGAAATCAAACGCTTTGAAAACCTAAAAGTTGCAATTGATTTGAAGTCGGCGGCTCGATAATATTCTGACTTGCACTCAACCCTCCATGCCTTTCGTTCTGCGTGTGTCTGTGCGCTTGCCGGATGTTTCGCCATGGCGACTCAGGCGGACTGCCCCGCCAAAGTCACGCTCTCTGGGTATCAACTCATCGCGACTTACAGCCTGCCTTCTGCCACGCTGTCGGGTGCTTCGGCTGTTGCATGGAACTGGGACAGCGACACACTGCTCATCGTGCCTGACAGTGGTCTGGTGATGGTGATGGTGAGCAAGACGGGCACGGTGCTGTCACAGATGACCATGAAGAATTTTGCTGACACCGAGGGGCTTACCTACATGGGCGGCGGCACCTACGCGCTGAGCGAGGAGCGCTTGGGGCGCGCGTACAAGTTCACTTATGTTGCGGGTGGCACGCTGGATCGCAACACGCTTCAATCGATTGCAATCGGACCCAACACGGGCACCAACGATGGAAGCGAGGGCGTGTCGTTCGATCCGCGCGACGGCAGTTGGGTGTCGATCAAAGAGAAGAATCCGCAGAACGTGTATCGCGTCACCGGTTCGTTCGCCACAGGTGCATCAACCTACACCGATATTTTCGCCACGGCGCAACTGGGCGTGAACGACATCGCCGATGTGTTGGTGCTTGCGACCGTGCCAGGCGTGGTCGACGGACCCGATGCCGACAATCTGCTGGTGCTAAGTCAATCCTCGCAACGACTGCTGAAGGTGTCGCGCACCGGCCAAATCTTGGGAACGCTGAGCCTGACAAGCCTTGCCACGAATCCAGAAGGCGTGACCATGGATGCAAGTCAGCGGTTGTACATCTGCTCGGACTCCACAGCGCCGAAACTTTATGTGTACGCGCCGCCAGCGTCGGATCTGTGCACCTGCCCCAGTGATCTAGACGGTGATGGCGTTGTCGGCAGCGGCGATATCGGTTTGGCACTGCTTGAATTTGGGCTATGTCCTGGCAGTGCCGCCGATCTCAATCACAACGGTCTGTGCGATTCCAGCGATCTCGGAGTGATCCTGCTCGATTTCGGCGCGTGCCCGTAACGCCAAGCACATCGCGTTACACAGCCGGCCTGGTTTTGGCTCTAATCACATCACTATGAAAGCCACATCAAATATCCCAATGTTCGTGTCCGTCATCAGTGTGTCTCTCGCGGTTGTGTTAGCGGGGTGCGCCATTCCGAAGGAAGTATCTGCACCAACTAATGCGCAAGCACTATCTGTGAAGGATGTCGTAGACAATTGGGTGAAAGCACACAAAAACTTGACTGAGCTGAGGGTGAACTCGGATCAAAGTGTCACAAGTGTACAGACAAGTATTAAGAACGCGGATGTAATGTTGGATGCAAATACTGCTGCACATACCCTTCCAAATGCCGTTCGAGGCACCGTCAGTATATCCGCTTTTATGACCCCCACCAGTTACAACGTAGAAATGCGTCGAGAGAACACATCAAATGAGGGTCCCGCCGATTTGATTTTAAATCTGGCTTTGGTTGAAGGCAAACCGATCTTTTCTGAAAGCCATTGGTATCCAGATTTGAAGGCGTACAGAAAAGCTTCTACAGAAAATGCAAGTTCTAAGGTATTAGAAGATTTAGGATTCGATGCGACCGGAGTCGGTGAAACTCAGCTACCCATGAATATGTTTCCAAATATCGCGTCGACATGTGCCAGTGCCGAGTTTTTGCAAACCTGGCTCGGAGCTGGGATCAAATCGCGCTCCGATGTAATGTATAAATCCGAATTGCTTGAAAATTCGCGGAATTATATGGGCAATATGTGCTACGTACTTCGAAGAACCGTTTATGATTCTGAGAA
>CALFOZ010000195.1 GCA_937919205.1 uncultured Planctomycetia bacterium | reverse complement strand
GTGATCGACGGAAAAATTCTTGTGCAACTTGTGCTGGTTCGTTTGGACTCCGACAACAAGGAAGTTGCGTTTCCATTTGAGGAACTTTTGCCAGACGCGCCGCCTCCAGCGCCGCCATCCGCGCCGCCGCCAAACCGGCGTAATTAATGCGTGTGTTGCGCGCGCGGCTGAAACTATAAATTGATTGAGCCATGTTCTTCGTGCTTAACAACTACGCACGCGCAACTACTTTCTTGGGTATGCCCATGCTTGCAACACAAACACGCGATACATTGCTTCATTCATGAGCGATCCCTCAAGCGAAACTCCGGCACAACAACATCGCTCTGGCGGCGTGGACACATTCCAAGGCTTGATCGTTGCGTTTGCCATGGCAATGGCATTTCGCGGATTTGTGCTTGAAGGTTTTGTTATTCCAACCGGCTCCATGGCGCCAACGTTGTTGGGCCAACACATTCGTGTTCGCAGTGACGCCAGTGGCTACGCCTACACCGCTGATGGCGGATCCGTGTTTGACAATGGCGCGCCGCCCACCGCGCGCGCGCCGCTTGTTGATCCAATGGTCACGCGGCAATTTGCAATGGGCGAAACAGAACTTGGAAATCTTCGCGCGCAAGTTGTTGGCGGCGACCGCGTGCTCGTGCTGAAATATGTGCCGTGGATTTTTCAGCCCAAGCGATGGGACGTGGTTGTATTTAAAAATCCGCCCGACCCGATTGGTGATTCGCAGAATTACATCAAGCGAATGGTTGGCATGCCGTCGCAGTCGCTGTTGCTTGTTGATGGCGATGTGTTCACAGGCGCGCAAGACGCCGCGCCCGACGCATTGCGCATAGAGCGCAAGCCGGAAATGATTCAGCGCGCCATATGGCAACCCTTGTGGGCGAATGATTGGGTACCAGTTGACCTAAAAAAACTTGAGTCTGTGTGGCGCCGCCCTTGGCCCGGCGCGGCCTTCGCGCCAGCTGGCGAAAATAAATCCGCGTGGGTGGCGGGGGACACGCGCGTGTGGAAGTGGCCAACTGCCAACGCCACGCAACTTGCATGGAGCGCGCAAAATTTTCCGGTGACGGATTGGAACGCCTACAACGTGTGGCGTCGCCCAGCAGAATTTCCCATGAGCGATATTCGAGCCACGGCCGCGCTAGAATTTGATCAACCCGAAAAAGCCACCGCGTCATTTGTGTTGAACACGCGCGGCTTGTGTATCACCGCCGCAGTGAGCAACGCGACCAAGTCCATCGACGTCACCGTGCAAACCGCAGGCGCCGCCACCGAATCCGCGCGCACTCTTGCGCAAGGCCACGCAACACTTTCAAGCGAACAAAAGTTTCTTGATATTGAGTTCTGGCATGTCGACCAAGCCGTGTGGTTGTTTGTAAACGGCGTAAAAGAGCTTTGTATTCCCTACGAATTCACTAATGCAGGAACAACACCCGAGATGCGTCTTGTGGCGTCTGGAATTGATCCAGCACGCTACCGCAACGATCCGGTTTCCACCAAGCCCGCCGGAATTCAATCCATGATGTGGAACTTTTCAGGTTCGCCCGTCACGGTGCGCAACATGAAAATTGACCGCGACTTGTATTACCAACCTGGCGTACTTCTTCCTGGCAATCAAACCCCCACAAATGGGTCAATGATTCTTGGCAAGGCCTTCGCCACCGACATTGATGATCCCGCGCGACTTGGTCCAACCGATTACCTCATGCTTGGCGACAATAGTTCCGCTAGTCGCGATGGACGTTTCTGGGGTAGACCGCATCCAATTTTACAGCGCGTGATTGGATTTGAAAATCCATTTGTGGTGCCGCAAGAATTAATCGTGGGCAAGGCGTGGTGCGTATATTTTCCCGCCACGTATCCGCTGGCTACTGGATTGGAAATGCAGGATCCCAGCGCCAAGAGTCCCAACATTGTTCCCAACTTTGGCTCACTACGTTTCATCCGCTAGGCCAAGACCGTGTTGGCGCAACACGCACTATTCTGCATGCATGAGCGAATTCGCACATCAAACATATGTGGTCGCTCGTAAAGTTGTGGTTGCGCTCATTGGCGGAACCATCACGCTGATTGGCATCGCCATGATTGTGTTGCCTGGTCCCGCATTTATTGTTCTTCCTGCAGGCCTTGCCATTCTTGCGATTGAATTTGCTTGGGCGCGCCGCTGGCTGAAAAAGGTAAAACATATGGCGCAAGAAGCCGTGGATAAAATGCATCACAATTCGCCGCAACACTCAGTAAATCATTCGTCTCGTACTTCCGCCACTTCAACGCCCATCGAATCCGCGCCCAAGAAATAAACGAACTCATTTGTTCACATGACTAAGAAAACCAAATCTAAAATTGCAACAACGCCCGCCAGTGTTCACAAAAGCACAGGCTTCTGGCTCGCCAAGTCGGAACCTTCGGTGTATGGCATCGCGGATTTAAAGCGTGACAAGCGAACACTGTGGGAAGGCGTGCGCAATTATCAAGCGCGCAATTTCATGCGCGCCATGGAGCGGGGTGATCGCGTGTTGTTGTATCACTCCAACGCGGATCCTTTGGGCGTGGCGGGCGTGGCAACCGTGAGCACGCTTGCGCAACCAGACCCGTTGCAATTTGACAAACGCAGTGAATTTTTTGATTCCGCCGCAACCACAGAGCAACCACGTTGGTCCGCGGTGGAACTTGCGTTTGAAACTGAATTCGCGCGCGTGATTACTCTTGAAGAACTGCGCGCGGCAAAGGCGCTCTCCAAATTGATGATTCTTCAGCGCGGCAATCGGCTGTCTGTAACCCCAGTTCAGCCGGCTGAGTTTCGCGCCATTTGTGCTTTGGCCTCACCCAAAGGCTAATCCAGACACAAATTCCATCTTAAATTGGATCTGCGGCTTGAAAAAAGCCCTGAATTTAGATTTTTATTCGTCAAAAACTAAAATTTTGTTTGCATTGGGTTAGTTTTCGGACACATTGATGTATTCAATCAAATTGAACCTATCTATTTATAGTTCTAGTTTAATTACTTCAACCGGAGTCAAGCATGTCTAACAACAATAACGCGTTCGCCACTATTTCTAAAAAACTTTGTGGCGTGGTGTTTGCCGTCAGCGTTGCCATGATTGGCAACAGCGCGCTTGCGCAAGTGTTTGAAGAAACCGTTCCAACCAAGCCAACCGCCGCGGCATTTGAAATGCCAACCATTAAAGAAGTTGAGAAGGTTGATGTTGCCAAGTTGAACATGGCCGACATTGCCAATGAAGATCTCATTCGCGCCGCGCGCGTTGAAGCGCCGCGATACGCCATTCCAAACGCCGTGAACATTTCTCCAACCACCAGCGGCACCTGGGAAAATGTAATCGATCAAGCCGGCGCGCTTCGCAGTGTGTGGCGCCTTCGTGTTGGTTGCGACAACGCCGTCTCCATGAATCTTGGCTTCACTGAATATCACTTGCCACGTGGCGCCGCGCTTTACATTTACACCCCAGACTTCGCGCATGTGATTCGTCCATTCACCGAAGCCGACAACGCCGATCACGGCCAACTTTGGACGCCGCCACTTCCAGGCAACGAAATCGTGATCGAGCTCACCGTTGAGCGCGACCTTGAGCGCGAAGTGCAACTCACGCTCGGCTCCATCAACGCCGGCTATCTCAACTTTTCAGAAATCGCCAACGCGATTGACAAGTCTGGCTCTTGCAACGTTGACGTAGTCTGCAGTCAAGGCGACGGCTGGCGCGATGAAATTTCCACGGTTGCCGCAATTTCAACGGGCGGCTCGCTGTTTTGCACCGGTTTCATGGTGAACAATGTTCGCCAAGACTTGGCTCCATATTTTATGACCGCCTATCACTGCGGCGTCACCGCAAGTAACGCCGCATCGCTGGTCGCATTTTGGAATTATGAAAACACAACCTGCCGCACTCCAGGTAGTTCTGCAAGCAGTGGCACCGGCGACGGCGTGCTGACCAAGTTCAACACGGGTTCAACATTCAAGGCTGGAAGTTCCGCCTCCGACTTCACGTTGGTTCGTCTTTCATCCAGTCCAAACGCCGCATGGTATGTCAACTTCGCGGGTTGGAACGCAACCGGCGCTGAGGCCACAGCATCATGCGGCATTCATCATCCAAATGTTCAAGAGAAGCGGATTAGTTTTGATACCAATGCTTCCACCACAACCAGTTACTCGGGCACAACAAGTCCTGGTGACGGAACGCATGTACGGGTTGGTCAATGGGAAGTTGGAACAACCGAAGGCGGTTCTTCCGGTTCACCAATCTTCAATCAACTCCATCAAGTGATTGGTCAGTTGCACGGTGGTAGCGCTTCATGCACCAGCATTACAAGCGATTATTACGGCAAATTCAGCGTGTCTTGGAATGGTGGCGGCACCGCCGCAACCGCGCTAAAGACTTGGCTTGACCCTGACAACACTGGCACACTTTCAGTGAACACTCTTTCAACCAAGGGTCTTACCGTTACACCAAGCACCGCCGTCACCCACTCCGGTCTTGTTGGCGGTCCGTTCTCTTCAATTCCATACACATACACGCTGAGCAACAGCACGGCGGTCGCGGTGAATTATCGCGTCGCCCTCACCAACAACATTGGTCTGCTCATCAATGGTGGCACAAGCAATCTCACTGGAAGCGTTCCTGCGGCGGGAAGCGTTGTTGTAACAGTCACCGCGGGCTCCGCGCTTACTTCCAGCGCCGCCGGTATTTATGCGGAAGACATTGTCTTCACCGATCTTGGAACTGGCGTGGCCCGCACTGTTCGTCACACAGTTGAAATTGGTCAGACTGGTTTCACTGCAACTCCAGCCACCGGTCTTTCAACTGGCGGCGCGGTTGGCGGTCCATTCGCTGGCAGTGTTACGTACACCGTTACCAACAGCAAGTCCGCTCCAGTCACCGTAAATGTTTCAGCCGATGCGTCGTGGATTTCAATTGATGGCTCCACCGCACCAACCAGTTTCACGCTGACCACCGCGGGCGCAACACGAAATGTCACCGTGGCAATTGCCGCTGGCGCCAACAGTCTTGCCGCTGGCATTTACAGCGGCAATGTCACCTTTGCCAAAAGCGATGGCACAACACCAACCACGCGCAGTGTTGCGCTTGATGTGGGTCGCACCGTGTACTCCGCCACCGATTGTCCAATTACGGTTGGGGACAACACCACCAATTACAGCTACATCACCGTGTACGACAACGTGTGCATCGCGGACGTGGATGTGAATGTGAATATTTCCCACACGTACATTGGCGACTTGTACGTTGAGTTGCTCTCGCCAAGTGGAACAACTGTGATCTTGCACAATCGCACCGGTACTGGCACTGACAACATTGTCGCCACCTATGACGATGACGGCGGCGGAACTTTGCCATCTGGCGCATTGTCCGACTTTGATTTCAGTCAGTCCGCCGGCGTGTGGAGACTGCGCGTCTCTGATCAAGCTTCAACAGACACTGGCGTGTTGAACAGTTGGTCCTTGCGCATTGGCGCGGTGGCTGGTCCTTGCCCAGTTCAAACAGTTGTGTATTCAGAACCACTCAACAGCAATCCAGGTTGGACCAGCACAGGATTGTGGGCATTTGGAACTCCAGTTGGAACCGCCGTCACTACTGGTGGCGCGGATCCGAAGGCTGGTTTCACCGGCACAAATGTGTACGGTTACAACAATGTTGGAACTGGCGTGTATGAAAACAGTTTGGTGGAGCGCAACCTCACCACCACCGCGTTTAATTGCACCGGCCTCACTGGCGTGAAGGTTGGTTTCCAGCGTTGGTTGAATGTTGAAAGTTCAACCTATGACCATGCGTACTTCAAGATCAGCACTGACGGAACCAACTGGACCACGCTGTATCAAAATTCAGCCTCCGTGAGTTCAACTTCGTGGAGCAAGGTGTCCTACAACATCTCTGCAATCGCGGACAACCAACCAACGGTGTACTTGCGCTGGGTCATGGGCACGACCGATAGCAGTGTGCAGTACACCGGTTGGAACATTGACGACGTGGAAGTCAGCGCGGTTGTAACAGCAACACCATGTCCCGCAGATTTGAACGGCGATAGTGTTGTGGATGCCGAAGATTTGGGAACCATGCTGGGCGGGTTTGGTGATTGCACCGTGACGCCATGCTTGGGAGATCTCAATGCGGACAGCGTGATCGACGCCGAGGATTTGGGAAGCATGTTGGGTCAGTTTGGCGACTGTCCATAAGTTCAGCGCAAATTTGATTGACTTCACACTGGCGGTCCGCAAGGGCCGCCAGTTTTATTTTTAAACCGGGTACAGAGTTCGTTTGTGATCGCAAAAAATTGATTATTGACGACTGCGGTAAACACCACCGCGGAATCAAGAACGCAACTCGTTCATCATTCGTCGGGATGGTTGCGCGCGTGCAACGCGGCCATTTGTTGCACATAGGGTTTAATTTCCGGATCCGTGCGGGTTTGAAATTCCTCAAATGGTCCATCAAAGAAAACTTTTCCCGCATGTAGCATGACAATGCGCGGCGCCAATCGCCGTAGCAATTCGGTGTCGTGTGTAACCACAACGCTTGTGCGCGCCACGCCCAACCCAGGCATGGCGCGATGCGTGCTGTCAATAAGCGAATGAATGGTTCCACACATTTCTGGATCAAGTCCAGAGGTTGGTTCGTCATAGAACACAAGCACTGGATCCATCACAAGCGCGCGCGCAATGGCCAAGCGTTTCGCCATTCCGCCGGACAATGATTCGCGATCGCTGTTCATGATTTGATCCGGATTTAAACCAACATCAAGCAAGGCTTTGCGCGCCAACGGCATGATTTGCGCGTCAGTCATTTCTTTGATTTCTTTGGGCCAAAACGCCAAATTGAAATACACACTGCCGCTTAGAAGCGCGTTGCGTTGAAACACCACGGCCCAGTGCACGCGCAATTGATCCAGTTGATCATCGGATAGTTTGGCAACATCGCACAGGGGGGAATTTTGCGCCTCGTGATCGGCAATCATCACGCGGCCAGAGTCTGGGCTGAAATGTCCGGTGATTGTTTTTAGCAAAACCGTTTTGCCGCAACCACTGCCGCCAACAATAGCCACCAATTCACCGCGGCGAATTTTTAAATTCACGCCCGACAAAACTGGATGCGAGCCGAATGATTTGTGAAGATCATCAATGATAATTTCAAAGTGGTCTTCGGTATTTGGTGTTGAAATTGTCATTGGTTGCGGCGCTAAAAAACTAGCAGAATTTTAAATATCAAGCAGTGCCAATAATTGCTTCACAGCCTTGGGCACACTGGTTGCGGCGCTGTCAATTGCGGCTTGCGGCGCGGTCGGTGGTTCATAAGGACTTCCAATACCAGAAAGATTGGGCAACTGACCGGCGCGCGCCTTGCGATACAAGCCCTTCACATCGCGCTTCTCGCACTCTTGAAGCGAGGTGCTCACGTGCACTTCAACAAAGCGATCGGCTCCAATCAGTTCGCGCGCCATCTCACGCTCCGCATTGAAGGGCGAAATGAAACTGGTCAGCACAATTAATCCCGCGTCGCTCATCAGCTTTGCAACTTCGGCGACACGGCGAATATTTTCCACGCGGTCGGCATCGGTAAAGCCAAGATTTTTGTTCAAGCCTTGGCGAATGTTGTCGCCGTCCAAAATAAATGTGTGTTTGCCGCGCTCATGCAGGGCAATTTCAAGCGCGTTGGCAATAGTGCTTTTTCCACTACCGGAAAGGCCGGTGAACCACACCACGCGGCCCGCGTGACCGTTCATGCGCTCGCGATCTTGGCGCGTGATGGTGAGGGCTTGCTTGTGCACATTCTGTCCGCGGCGCAAACAGTGGCGAATCATTCCCACAGCAACAGTTGCGTGCGTGAATCGATCGATCAAAATAAAACTGCCAAGTTCGCGCGAGCGTTCATATGTGTCAAACGCGATCGGCTTGCTGGTGGAAAGCGTGCACACGCTAATGTCATTCAGCGCCAATGTTGTGCGCGGCTCGTGCGCAAGCGTGTTCACATTCACGCCATGTTTAATAGCGGTCAATGTCACGGGCGCGTTTTGCGTGGACAACTTCAATACATATCCACGGCCAACAAGTCCGGGATCTTGATGCATCCACACAATCGTGGCTTCAAACTGATCGGTGGTTTCAATGGCCTGCGAGCAACTCAGAATGTCGCCGCGGGAAACATCCACTTCTCGGTCCAGGGTTAGCGTGACGGCTTGACCAGCGTCGGCGCGCTTAAGAAGTCCGTCCATAGTGACAATGCTTTTCACGCGCGCGCTTTCACCACTCGCAGTCACGCGAATGGTGTCGCCTTGCTCGACGTGGCCCTCAGCAATTGTGCCTGCAAATCCGCGAAACTTCGCGTCTGGTCGCAGTGCCAGTTGCACAGGAAAACAAAATCTTGAAAGACTTTCATGTTTGGTTTGCACTGTTTCCAGCCAGCCCATCAGCGTTGGGCCGTTGTACCAACGCGTGTTGCGCGAACGTTCGATGACATTGTCGCCCTTCAGCGCCGACATTGGAATAGCGGTAATGCTTCGCAGTCCAAGCGGCTTGGCGAAAGTTTCAAAGTCGCTCACAATTTTTTCAAACGCCGCGCGGTCAAATGCAACCGTGTCCATTTT
>CALFOZ010000194.1 GCA_937919205.1 uncultured Planctomycetia bacterium | reverse complement strand
CTATCTTCAAGATGATTTGATCAGCGAAGATGGATTCGTTGCGCATCACATTGCGGACAGCTTGGCTGTTGCGGGACTAGACGCTTACTTCGGCTTGCGAAATGGTCAGCGACTTTCGTATGCCAAGCCCGATCAACCAATTCTTTGCGAGCCACTATGAAAGGCGTAAAGAAAGAACATTTACCGCAGAAGATCTGCCAGTCCTGTGGACGCCCTTTCACATGGCGTAAGAAATGGGAACGTGATTGGGATCAAGTGAAGTATTGCTCGGATCGATGTCGAACATCAAAGCGTGGAAAATCCTAAATCATGCCGCGACGCATCATGCTTTGGTACCGCAACGACTTGCGAGTCGACGACCACGAAGCGCTTCACTGCGCCGCGAGTGAAGGCGCGCACATCTTGCCTGTCTATATTGATTCGCCCACACCGCAGCGCCACACTCTTCCAGGAAATCCCGAGATTCCCGGCTTTCGTAAAAAGTTTCGACTTGAATCACTGCTCGAACTAGATCAGCGTTGGCGTGAATGGAATAGCTCGCTGATGGTGGTGACTGGCGAGCCGGCGGATGTGATCCCGCAACTGTGCGTGAAATATAAAATCGACGAAGTGTTTCTGAATGCCGAGACGTCGCACGACGAGTCCAGACAACTGCACCAATTAACGCGCAACTTGAATGGCACGCCAACATCATGCAGGTTTTTTCATGGCACCCCCATGATTCACCCAGACGATCTTTCTTTTGAACTTCAGGATCTACCCGACATCTTCACTCAGTACCGCAAGCTTGTTGAAGCGCGAATGTTTGTGCGCGCTTGCTTTGCAACTCCCACCGCTGTGCAAGCGCTGGCTCATGACGAGGCGCCGTTCGAGCCGCGGTTTCCCGAAACAATCGCGGATGCGCGAAGTGCGTTGCCATTTCATGGTGGCGAATCCGCGGGCCAAAAAAGACTTCACAACTATCTCTGGCAAACAGACGCGTTGCGCACGTACAAGCAGACTCGCAATGGACTCATCGGAACCGATTATTCATCCAAGTTCAGCGCGTGGCTGGCAAACGGATGTCTTTCCGCGCGACACATTTTTCATGAAGTGCGCCGATACGAGACCGAGCGCGTCGCCAACGACAGCACCTATTGGATGATCTTTGAATTGCTCTGGCGCGACTACTTCCGACTTGCGATGGAAAAATTTGGCGCTGCCCTATTTGCGCTTGACGGCATTTCCACCCGCCGCACGCACCCGCCGCAAGGGCGCGATGTCGCCACTTTCCAAAAGTGGGTAAGCGGCACAACAGGCAATCGATTTATTGATGCCAGCATGCGCGAATTGCAGTTGACCGGATTCATGAGCAACCGCTCAAGACAGAATGTGGCGAGCCATTTCGTGCATGAACTTGGCATGGACTGGCGCATTGGGGCCCAATACTTCGAGGCACTTCTTGTGGATTACGACGTGTATTCCAATTGGGGTAATTGGGCGTATGTGGCTGGAGTGGGCAACGATCCGCGCGAGAATCGGCGCTTTGATATCGCGCATCAGGCTAAGACATACGATCCGGAAGGCGCCTACCAGAAACTTTGGCTGGATTAAGTTTGGAATAGTTTTTTCTGCAACCGTCTGACTACACTTTGCCATGAGTTTGGGAAATCTATGATCGACCCATCGAATTTATATTTGCCTGACAGTGATCCGCGACGACTCGCGTTGCATAACGAGGTTCACACCCGCCCTTCAGCCACATTTCAACTTCCGGCTCTCATTGTGTATGTCGCGGTTATGAATTCAAAAATTAGTATTGCCGATGAATGTCAGCACCTGCGTAAATTAAAGGGTCAAGAACATTTGAACCCGGAGCAACTGAAGGGCAATTTCTTGCTACTTCAATGCGATCATTTCAAAATTATTTGGGAACGACATACTGAATTCACTCGATACACCATTATTCAACCACTTCCCCAGCATGCGCATTGGGGCAGTCAATTGCCTGAACTGGCAAGCCATGTTGCGACGGGTGTTGAGTGGCTCAAAGGAATTCCCGGCACAACAATTACCGCAATTCAACTTGCCATGTTTAATGAAGGCATGGAAGATCCAGACGCTATTTTTAAAGCCAAGCAATGGCTGGGAGAAGGAACGGTGGTCGGCGGCAAGTTGGGCCGCACAACTGGCGATCAATCGCATTCGCATTTGATCACCAACATGCGAATTGGCGTGGATGGATTTGTCCGCATGCTGGTTTTGACATCGCCTGAAACTTCAGAGAACCGCGCGGGCCGTGTCGCGCAACGACTGCTGGAACTTGAGACCTATCGAATGATGTCCTTGCTGAGTTTGCCAATTGCGAAACAATTGTCCAGTAAACTTTTTGAGGCGGAAACGAAATTGGTTGAAATTACCGCGCGTATTGAAGCCAATACGGACAGCGATGAGGCGTTGCTTAATCTTCTTGCGCGATTGGCGGCCCAGGTTGAAAGCGCCACAGCTGAACATAGTTATCGCTTCAGTGCGGCACGCGCATACGACGCGATTGCAAGGGAGCGAATCTTGGAGATGCGCGAAAAACCCTTGTCAGGCATTCAAACATTGGGTGTGTTTTTGCAACGACGCTTGGCGCCCGCAATAGCCACAGTCAATGCAACATCCGATCGATTAGAGGGGTTGGCTGAACGGGTGGCAAGAGCCAGCGCGTTACTTCGCACACGGGTTGAAATTGCAACAGAGACTCACAACCAGGAGTTGCTAGAAAAATTAACGCGGGGCCAAGCGTTACAACTTCGACTGCAGACAACCGTCGAGGGCTTGTCGGTTGCCGCCATTACCTATTACGTAGTGAGCTTGCTTTTCTATCTGGGCAAGGCCATCAAAGCTTCCGGCATCGACTTGAATCCTGAAATGTTGGCAGGATTAAGTACGCCCGTAGTTCTGTTTTTAAGCTGGCGCATGATTCGAAAGATTCATCGCGGCTTCAGAAATTTATAATCAAGTCCAATTCATTGCGCCATTGATTGTTGGAAATTCAATGACGTGGCCGTACGCCAACACCAAGTTTGGGTCGCACGTTTATTTGGTCAGGCCATAAAACTTCCGCGCGCCCTCCATCATGATTGCAAATTCTTCTTGATTGGGCATGTCCCAGGTGGCGCCTTCAATAAAAGTTCCGCCCACCACGCCAACATCGTTCACGCCGGTCTCTGGCAGGTGCTTGGGGAACTGATAAAAAGAACGCTTCACTTTAAGGCCCGACTTGGTTTTGGCCTCACCAAAGTAAACCAAGATCATGTATTGCAAATCCTGCGGATTCTGGTCCTTCAACATGATCAAGTGGCCTTGCACGGGAACAACGGCTTTGTCCGAGTTCAACGCGCCCGCGCCAAGACCGGCGCAATTAATTACAAAATGACTATCAATGTCCTTGAATTGATTCACTTTCTGTTGCACAAATTTCACGCGCGGCTTCAAGTAGTCCGTCAACGAAGTCATCATCACGGCCGTGTCCATAAATATGCCGTCGTCATACGCAACCATCTTGCGCGTGGTGCCGGTTCCAAAATCAAGAATCACTTCCTTGGCGGGTTGCATGACTTTGCCCACATACGGCTCAAGTCCCGACTCTTCGCGATTATCAAAGTACGAAGGAACAATCACCGCGCCCTTCTTGAAATCTGGATG
>CALFOZ010000193.1 GCA_937919205.1 uncultured Planctomycetia bacterium | reverse complement strand
CCAATGTTTCCAATGAATTTGCGACTATGCAATCAACTTTTTTTGCCGCCAACTTTCGCCGCGCACTGGCAAGAACATCGCTCTTGGGTTCCAGGGCAAATCCAACCACAAACTGATTTTCCCTTCGTGACAAATTGCCCAAAATTTCTGGCACTGGCTCCAATTGCAGGGTTGGCGGCGTGGCGTCGCGGCGAATTTTTTCTGCAAGCGGGGCGCCCACAACGCGCCAATCGGCCACCGCGGCGGCCATGATCAACACGTCAAAGTTGCTCCATGTTTCGCTTAATACCCCGCGCAGATCCGCCGCAGTTTGGAACCGCGCCACATCCGTCCACGAATTAATTTCAGGCAAACTGCACGGCCCAGCAAGAATGCGCACATGCGCGCCACTGTCTTGCGCGGCTTTGGCAATTTCAAATCCCATGCGTCCACTAGAGCGATTTCCAATAAATCGAACCCCATCAATGGGCTCGTGAGTGGGGCCTAGGGTCACAAGCCAACGCAGTGGCTGACGCGGATTGTTTGTATTTGTGGTGCTCATGGGTTGCCACTTGCGTGCTGGCTCTGCATACTACGATTGGTTCACTAGACTGTCTTTGCAAGTTGTTGAATTGTGATCGCGCGTGACTGTTTCAAGGAGATTCACTTGGCTAGAAAGATTCGGTTGAAACTTGGTGAAGTGCTATTGCAATGGAAGACGGTCACCCAAGATCAGGTCACCGAGGCTTTGAATTTGGCCAAAGGCACCGGCAAGCGAATAGGCGAGGCTTTCATAGAGATTCAGGCGTGTTGCGAAGAGGACGTGGCCAAAGCGTTGGCGCATCAATTTGGAATGGAGTTTCTGAATCTCGAGCGCGCCGAGGACAATTCGAAAATTGATTTGTCCTTGATTCCAAACGATCTTGTGCGCAAGCATTTGGTGCTTCCACTTTCTAAGAGCAACGGCCGGCTTAAAATCCTGGTGCATGATCCAATGGATTTGGAATTATTCGACAATTTGCGATTTCGCCTGAACGCTGAGTTGGATACCGCAGTGGCCAGCAAGCGGCAAATGCAGGCGTTCTTGGATATTGGATTGAAGAACGCGGCGCCCATTGAGCAAGAAAGCTTGCTGACTGATTCCATTGACAAGAGCATTGACAAGGGCGCGTCAAGCGTGGACAAAAGTAAAAATTCGGTGGATGCTGACGCTATCGGCGCCGACGACGCTCCGTTGGTTCGCCTGGTCAATCGAATCATCATCGAGGCCGTGCGCGGGCGCGCCAGCGATATTCATGTGGAGCCCATGACTGAATATGTGCGCGTGCGTTATCGAATTGACGGTGAGTGCATCCTTCGCGACAAGTTGCCCAAGAAAAATCAATCTGGATTGCTGGCGCGCTTTAAGTTGATGGCTGGCGTGAACATGGCGGAGCGACGCATTCCACAAGACGGTCGCATCAAGATGGTGATCGATGGCGTGAGCGTGGATTTCCGCGCCAGCATGTGCCCGGCATACCACGGCGAAAGCGTTGTTCTGCGTATTTTGCGCCCCGACAGCGTGCGAATTGGTTTGTTAAACCTTGGCCTTGAGCAGGACATGTTGGACACGTTCAACAAAGTCATTCGCAGACCCAATGGAATCTTCCTGGTCACCGGCCCCACGGGTAGCGGCAAGACCACAACTCTGTACTCGGCTCTTGACGTGCTCAATCGCCCCGACAAAAAAATTATCACCGCCGAGGATCCCGTTGAATACAACTTCAAGGGAATCAACCAAGTTCAAGTGCGTGACCAAATTGGCCTCACGTTTCCAGCCATTCTGAAATCCATGTTGCGTCAAGCGCCCAACATTATTCTGGTGGGTGAAATCCGAGATCGTGAAGTTGCGGATATCGCCATTCAGGCCGCTCTCACCGGACACTTGGTCTTCAGCACGTTGCACACCAATGACGCGCCAAGCGCCATCACTCGTTTGGTGGACATGGGCGTGAAGCCATTCTTGGTGGCCAGCAGTATCCAGGCCGTGATGGGTCAGCGGTTGGCCAGAATCTTGTGCGACAAATGCAAGAAGCAGGATCCAGATCCCGATCCCAAAATTTTGCGGTTGGTGGACATTGCAGATTCCGAAAAAGACAAAGTCATGATGTCGGTTGGATGTACAGAGTGCGGTGGCGTTGGCTATCGCGGCCGACGCGGCATCTATGAAATGATGATCATGAACTCAGAAATCCGAAATCTTGCGTTTGAGCGCGCCGGCGTCGCTAAAATTCGCGCCGCGGCAATCCGTACCGGCATGCGAACTTTGCTTGGCGACGGCAAACTAAAGATTCTGCGCGGCCGAACAACCCCGCTTGAAATTTCAAAGTTCGCCCAGGCTTCCACCTTCGATCCTTCCGCCGTGAAAACCTGATCACTTTGCGAAACACCAAAAAGGAAATCAAGCATGTCTAGTGGAGAATCAAGCAGTTCCAACCCAACATCTGGAAGCACCGTTCAAATTGATCGGCTTCTTGATGTCATGGTGAAGCAAGACGCGTCTGATCTTCACATCACGGTTGGCAGACCGCCAACTGTGCGTATGAACGGTCGATTGCGCAACTTGCAAACTAAAATTCTTGACCCTGACGACACCATGGCGTTGATGAAGTCCATCACGCCAGAAAAAAATCAAGCTGAGTTTCAAGAGCAGGGCGGAACCGACTTTGGATTTAGTTTCAGCGAGGCGGCGCGATTTCGTGTCAGCGTGTTTCGCCAAAAATCTTTCGTGGCCATGGTGCTTCGACTTATTCCCAATCGTATTCTTACCTTCGAGCAAATTGGATTGCCGCCAATTTCCCGTGAGTTGATCAAGCGTCCGCGCGGATTATTTTTGGTCACAGGTCCAACGGGTAGCGGCAAGACCACCACAATCGCCACCATGGTTGATTATGTTAATTCAAATTTTGAAAAACACATTGTGACCGTTGAAGATCCGATCGAGTATTACCACGTACACAAACGTTCCATTGTGAATCAGCGTGAAGTGGGGTCCTTGGCCGACGTTCCAAGTTTCGCCGAGGCTCTGCGCCGCGCCTTGCGCCAAAATCCAGACGTGATTCTGGTGGGTGAAATGCGCGATCTTGAAACTATTGAGGCCGCCATCAAAGCCGCCGAAACCGGCCACTTGGTGTTTGGAACCTTGCACACCACCGGCGCCGCTGGAACGATCAACCGAATTATTGACGCCTTCCCAGTCAATCAACAAGAGCAAGTCCGCGTGCAACTTTCAACAAGTTTGCTGGCAGTGCTTAGCCAAGTGTTGTTGGCCAGAAGCGACAAGCCCGGCCGTATCGCCGGCTATGAGTTCATGGTGGTCACGCCCGCCATTAGCAATTTGATCCGCGAGAGCAAGACCTTTCGAATTGACTCAGCCATTCAAACTGGCAAAAAGTTTGGTATGCAGTTACTGGATGAGCATCTTTGGAACATCTTTGGTAAAGGCATAATTACGGCTGAGGAAATGATCGAAAATTCTCGTAATCCAGACGACCTAAAGGAACGAATTCGCAAGGCCGGCGGCACCGTTCCAGGCATGGATTTTGATGGTCCATCCGAGACAATTTCCTAAGCAACACGCGCCTTGATGTAAGTTATTTGCCCCGCGCTGTCGCGTTTCTAGCCAAGGCATTGATGTTTAATTATCATGATTATGCCTGATATTTAATAGTCCGATGTATTGCTGACGCAATTATCAATTGAATATTGGGGAACTGCATTTGAATCAAAGTCGAATGTTTCTACAAATTCGGACACTCATTTCAGTTAGGATATTTCCATGGCAACAATTTCCAATTTGAAGATCGATACTTCAAGCGAACAATATGTTCAGCAAGAACTCAAAGGCCGCCGCATGGGCAGGGCGCTGACCAAGTTGGGCAAGGTCACGCGCGAGCAAGTGCACCAGGCGCTTGAGTTGCAAAAGACAACTAGCAAGGGCAAAAAACTAGGCGAGATTCTTATTGAAATGGGATTGGTGCAACCCGTTGACATTCAAATTGTTTTGGCGGGCATCGCCGGCATGCCATTTGTGTCGCTGAAAGATCGCGTGATCTCTTCGGACGTTCTGAAGTGCATTCCGCCCGAGTCCGCGCGCAGTTACCAGATTGTTCCGCTGGAATATGACTCGGCCACCAAAAAAGTTTTAATCGCGCTCAAGGGGCCGGAAAGTTTCAGGGCGATTGACGACATACGAATGCTTCTTGGCCTGAAGGTTTCTGCCGTGGTTGCGGCGCCCGAAGAAGTGGACGCGATTCTTAAAAAGCATTATCAATCCAACGATTCGCTCGCCAGCATTATTGCCGACGCCTCACACAGCGACGCCGCCGCCGCGCTTGAAGGCCGTGGTGACAGCGTGGATCTTGCCACTCTTGCGCAAGCCGCCAACGACAACAATGTGATTAATTTATTGAATCATTATTTGTTGCAAGCCATCCACAACAAGGCCAGCGATATTCACTTGGAGCCCTTTGAAGATGAATTTAAAATGCGCTACCGCATTGACGGCGTTCTATATGAGATGCAATCGCCACCGCCGAGTTTGGCCATGGCTATTGTGAGCCGCGTGAAGGTCATGGCAAAGTTGGACATTGCCGAACGACGTTTGCCCCAAGACGGTCGCATTGAATTGAACCTGAACAACGCGCCCGTGGATCTTCGCGTGGCCGTGTTGCCAACCATGTTTGGCGAAAGCGTGGTGATGCGTATTTTGGATCGAGGCAATGTGCAGTTAAGTTTGGACCGCGTTGGTCTGCGCGAGGACGATCTTGAAAAAGTTCGCGAACTCATCACCAAGCCCAACGGAATCGTGATTGTCACGGGGCCCACCGGTAGCGGTAAAACCACCACGTTGTACGCCGCGCTCAACGAACTCAACACCATCGACACAAAAATTCTCACCGCCGAAGATCCCGTTGAATATGACATTGAGGGATTGATCCAATGCCAGGTGAATCATGATCAGGAACTTACATTCGCCAAGTTGCTGCGAAGTTTTTTGCGTCAAGACCCCGACATCATTTTGGTGGGTGAAATCCGCGATCTTGAAACCGCGCAGATCGCCATTCAGGCCAGCCTGACTGGCCACTTGGTGTTCAGCACCCTGCATACCAACGACGCCCCCAGCAGCATTCTTCGTTTGATGGATCTTGGCGTAGAAAGTTTCCTTCTTACCGCAACGCTAGAGGCCATTGTCGCGCAGAGACTGGTGCGGCGCATCTGCGTGCATTGCAAAGAAAATTACGTGCCCAATGAAGAGCAATTGATGGAGCTTTCATTGCGCCTTTCTGATGTGGCTAATCAAACCTTCTGCCGCGGCAAGGGTTGTGAAAAATGCACCAACACCGGCTACCGCGGGCGATTGGCGTTGTATGAAATCATGACCGTCGACGACACATTGCGCGAGTTGATCATGACGCAAGCCAGCACCGCCGTGTTGAAGATGGAGGCGCGCAAGCGAGGCATGCGCACCTTGCGTGAAAGCGGAATGTTGGCCATCTACGACGGTCAAACCACGATTGAAGAAGTTGTCCGTGAAACACTTGGCGAAGAATAATTTTATAAAAATCACTCCACAAAAATCACTTCAGGAGAAAGCGCACGCGCTTAAAAACAAATGGCAACATACGCATACGAGGCAATGACAGCGGCAGGCAAGGCGCAAAAAGGCACCATGGATGCCGCCACAAGCGAGGACGTGATCAAGTCATTGCGTGGGCAGGGCATGTTTCCAACCAGTGTGCGCGAGCAAAAAGCCGCCAAGGGCAAAACCGAAAAAGTAAAGGTCGCCAAAAAGAAAGGCAAGGGCATGAGCTTCTCCATGCCTGGCCGCGTGAACATGAAGATCTTGACCAACTTCACGCGCCAACTCAGCACCTTGCAGGACGCAGGTTTGCCGCTACTTCGAAGCATGCAAATTTTGGAACAGCAACAGAAACCAGGCAAAATGAAAAAAATCCTGGGCGCGGTTTGCGAGGATGTCGAAGGTGGCTCCACGCTGAGCGAATCATTCGCCAAGCATCCAAAAGCGTTTGACCGCTTGTATTGCAAAATGGTCGCGGCGGGTGAAATCGGCGGCGTGTTGGATGTGATCTTGCAACGCCTGGCGGACTTCATGGAAAAAGGCCAGCGCCTCAAGCGCCGCATCAAGGGCGCGATGATTTATCCAACCTGCGTGATCACGATCGCCGTGGCCATTGTTACGGGAATCATGTATTTTGTTATTCCAAAGTTTGTCACCATCTTCGGGGACTTCGGCGTGAAATTGCCATGGTTGACTTTGTTCTTAATCACCACAAGCAGTTGGATCGCTGGAACCGCCAGCAAGGATCAGGCCGTGCCCGGCGTGGTATGGATCATGGTGGGGCCGTTCTTGTTCATCATTATCTACAAGCTGATTCGTAAAACCGAATTTGGTCGGGCATTTTTTGATGTTGTGTTTGCAAAGATGCCGGGCGTGGGAAATTTGGTGCGCAAGACCACAATCGCTCGCTTTACGCGAACGCTTGGCACCTTGATCAGCGCGGGCGTGCCCATTTTGGAGGCCGTGCTTATCACGCGCGACACTTGCGGCAATTGGTTGTATGAGCGCGCCTTGAACAACGTGCACGATTCAATCCGCGACGGTGAAAGTTTCGCCGTGCCTTTGCGCAACAGCAAAGTGGTTGACAGCTTGGTAGTGAACATGATCGACGTGGGTGAGGAAACCGGCGATATGGACGTCATGCTTACCAAGATCGCCGACAACTACGACGAAGAAGTTGACGTTGCCGTTGGAAGTTTGCTCAGTTTGCTGGAGCCTTTCATGGTGGTTGTTCTGGGCGGAATCGTTGGAACCATCGTGTTGGCGTTGTTCATGCCGCTGGTTGAAATGATCGAGAAGGTTGGTAAGGGTGGCGGAAAGTAGTGGTGTGATGAAAAAAACAAGCGCAAAATATTTTCCCAAACTGGCGCCGGCGATTCAACGCCGCGCGTTCACATTGGTGGAATTGTTAGTGGTGATTGGCGTGATCGCCATGTTGGTTGGCTTGTTGATTGTGGGCATTAATGCGGCGCAGAAACGCGCCCAGAAAATGAACACGCAGTTCTTGTTAAGTTCCATTTCGCAGGCATTGTCTAGGTTTAAATCAGACCACGGCTATTACCCGCCGGTGCTTGGGGATCCAAGTGAACTCACAGGCGGTCAACTTAGTTGGCCAGCCACTGCGTCCGCAACACCTAAAACACAAATTGGATTCGCGCGCGACCTGATGGCTCCTCCAATTAATCCGTCTTCTGGAACTACAAATACGAAAGTTTCCCAGTGGACCACCCAGGAAGCCACCGCTCTACAAAATTGGTATAGCGTCACTTCGCTAGCGGAATATCTTATTGGCGCCGGCGATCGCTCCCAAGATGGCTACGGAATTTGCGGCGAGTTGCCAGACACTGTGCCCACTAATCTATTACCAGGTCAACGAGAACTTCCGCGCGCGGGCATTCGATCGCCTGGCATGGATGGAGTGTGGGGTGCGGCGCTACAGCCGATTTTCTCCAATCCCGATGTTTCGGGTACGCCTGGCGCGGCCGCAAATTACACAAGCGCCACATTGGGTAGTCCAACAAGAAAGGGTTTGTTCTTCACTCGCAACTTGGCTCTACCTAGTCGAGTGTTGTTGTCTTCAACAACCGTTTCTGGCGCGGGCAACGACACATCTAGATGCATTCTTCGCAGTCGCCCAAACCTAGAAGGCAAAATATTCGGTCCCTATTTGGAACTGAAAGATCCCTCGGTCATAGGTGGCTACAAAGGAAAGAAAATTGATCCCAAGGATCCCGCGGGCATTGGCAAAGTTCAGGATATTGTTCGTGTCACTGATGGCGACACCAACTTTGACAAATACCCAAAAGTAATTTTGGATTATTGGGGCCAACCCATTCGTTACTACCGCCGCGGATATGTAAACCTTACGCCCAATACGCCAGATCAGGCCACCGATGGAACCAAATTTGATCTGGGTGATTTCTTCGCACTGCGTCCAACGCAAGCAATTGAAAGCGAATTTATTCCAGACGCGCAAGCCGCCACGGATGTGCTGGCGGATGCGAACAATGATCGCTCATCCACAGCGCGCTTGCGTAGCGCCGAGTTCGCGCTTCTTTCATCTGGTCCCGATAAGAAATTGGAACGTCAGCGCCGCATTGGAATAGATATAACCGCATCGCCAATATTCAATTACCAAAATCCAAACAACGATGTTGATGTGAACGCCGACAATATTGTGGAGACTGGCCCATGAGGCGCATCACCACGGGCTTCACGTTGATTGAACTGCTCGTGGTGATTGGCATCATCGCCATTCTGGCAAGCTTGGTGTTGGCGGTCAGCGGCGGCATTCTTGCCACAAGTGAGCGCAAGCAAGTAGAGGACACTTTCACGTTGCTCGATAAAGCCATCCGTGAGTTGGAACTTTCGCGTGGGCAGGAGTTGGTGTTTTCGCGCGTGAAAAGTGCTAACGATCCATCTGAACTCGCTTTTTATGACATATTAGAAGTTCCCACCGCGACAACCGCCTACATCATGCCCAAGTTGCTTAAGATTTTACGCAACAACGATCGCAGTCGCGAATTTATAAGCAAGATCAATCCAGATTTCTTAAAGAAAATTAATACACCGGTAACGCCGTTGACTGCAGATGAAAATCTGGACTTGGTAGATGCATGGGGCAAACGCATTTCCGTAATTCCATGCGGCAGACCAGCCACCGAACGTGAAATGCGATACGCCTATCGTGCGGGATCCACTAAGACACCGGTCTCTGCGGATCCCATGGGCTATGGCATTGACCGCGACGATCGTACGGTAAGGACTTTTGACGAAAAATCTATTGGCGTGTGTAGTGGACGTCGCTGGACTTTTATTTCGTCTGGACCAGACCAAAATCTTGGCGCGCCGCCGTGGGCCGCCACACAGTCAGACGCAAACAAAGACGGTGTTTCCGATTGGGCCGACAATATTTTTTCTCAAACACTTACCCAACCTGTGACGGCATTGCCATGAACCGCTTCATGATTCAATCCATGCCTTTGGTGCCGCAATGCCGCGGTTGCTTGGCACGCGGTCGCCGTAGCGGGTTCACGCTGATTGAACTGATCGTTGTCATCGGCATTCTTATTTCGTTGGCCACGCTCACCGCCATCAGCGTTTCAAAGGTCACCAAGGACGCGCGTTTTTCAAAGGCCGTAAGCCAAGTGATGAACGCCCTTGAGAACGCACGCACGCTGGCTATTAAAGAGCATCGACCTGTGTTGCTGGCATTTACAGTGAAGACCGAGCGCGTGGGCACCGCGACATCCGGTGGAATATTAACCGACAACATTAAAAAGCAATGGACGCGAATTGTGGCGGCGCGCTTGAGTGATGAGTTGGTCTCTACTGGAGCAAATTCCTATTATGATTTATTTGAG
>CALFOZ010000192.1 GCA_937919205.1 uncultured Planctomycetia bacterium | reverse complement strand
CGGCGGATTGAATTCTATTTTTCATGAGTGGCTCCCGGTGAAAGATGAAATGCTCCGTCAATCCCACGGATTGCCAGCTTTTGAAGGCTATCCAATCTTCCATAAAAAAAACAACCCCTCCGGCGTGAAGCGCCAGAGGGGGAACAATCTTACAAATGCAATACCAAACTTAGTTCGTGTTCGTGCGCTTCGAGAAGATGCTCAAGATCACGAGCAATGCGATCAAGCCAACGAAGCCGCCGTTGCCAAGTTGCGTAATGAACGCGGTTAGGTTTCCTGTGACTTTGCCGAAGAAGCCAGTGCTCTCCGTGCCAAAGATGATTTGCACAAGAACGCCAAGAGCAATAAACAGAATCATGATGTCAACAAGTTCACGAGCCCAACCTTTTACAATTTCAAAACCCTTCATGCGAAGTCTCCTCTGTTAAGGTCAAATCGGGCGAACCGATGCCGCCACCGATTATTAATCGACGCATTGCGGCTGAGAACTTGATGGTTTGGAGAGGTTGCTTGAAAGCGGTCGCTTAAAACCCAATCAGTCGAGCGAACAAAATGCCCATTAATAGACTGCAAAAGGCTACAAGTGTTTTTTGAATTCGGCAGTGTGCTTTAGCTGACATGGCGATTCTCCCTCAAAAGTGGAGGTTTTGGCGTGTTGTTTGGCCAATTCCTCATGAACTGGCTCTAATTTCACATACACCGATAAAAAATCAAATGTTTGCCCGATATTTATTTATTTTATTTTTATTTTTGGCAAAAATTCAAGGTCAAACAAACATGTTGTGCGTGAAAAAATGCGCCCCACAACATCTTGTGCCGCGCATTAGCTCAGCCAATCACACCCTTGATAAGTGGTTCAAGCCAACTTTGGCAAACGGTTGGCCGACACGGCGTTCAGCATGGCGTGAACCGCGCGCGCAGAAACATGCGCGTCCATGTGCGGACCCCCGCGTTGACTTGCTTGCTCTGGAAGTTGCGGCACATGAATAAAGCCGGCGATGAAATTGTTGTGATGCGCGGCTGAAGCTGAAGCGCCACTCGCGCGTTCAAGCAAGCGGAAGAAAAGTTCGTTGCAAAGAAATGTTCCTGCGTCGCTGGACAATGTCACCGCAACACCGACGGACTCGCACGCCTGCGCCATGTCTTGCGTTGGCAGAGTTGTTGAGTGCGTGTGTGGTGCGCCCGCAATCACAACTTCATTTCTTAGTTGAAGACCAGCGTTATCCGCGATTCGACTGTCGCGCACATTCACGGCGCGCGTTTCAATATGAATGCGATCGGCTTTGGCGGATTCGCCAAGCGCCACAACCGCGTCGGGTTGAAGTGTGTCAATCATGCGCGCCACGGCGTGCCAAGCGGAATTTGGCTCAATTCCGCCAATAACTGGCAGAGCCAGAAACCGGTGCGAACCAATCAATGGAGTGGTGGCCGCGAGTAAATTTGCAATTGCAATGGTTGGATTTACGGGACTTCCACCAAAGGGCTGAAAACTTGTGACCAGAATGAGCGGTCGCGCGATAGTGGAATGCGTGGTCACAAGCGCACGCTACCAAGTGATTCAGATTATTTCAGGCACGGTTACGCTTGTGGGAACATTGTGACAACAGAACACGCACACAACCCAGAAAATGATTGGCTTAAGAATGCGCTAGGGAAAAATCTGGAGCGAGATCTGGAGCGAGATCTGAGGCAAGACCCACAGCAAATGTTGCGTGGCCGATCGCGCGAGAACATTCTGTGGGATATTGGCGTTGACACTGGTGGAACATTCACCGATTGCGTGGCACGCCATGTTGATGGCCGCGTGGCGCGTTCCAAGGTGTTAAGCACGTCGGCGTTGCGCGGTGTTGTGCGCGGCGGCTCTTTAGATTTGGTTGTGATTGAATTCGCGCGCGTGGCGTTACCTGACAACATTGAAAAGTTTTTTGATGGCTTTATTGTGCGCGCGCTTGACCGCGGCACAGCGCAAGGCGGCGCGCTCAATGACGGTGACGCGCATGTTTGTACAGTGCAATCCGCGCGGTTGCTTGAAAGCGGTCATGTTGAATTGAAAGTGGGCGTAAATCATGCGTATGCGCCGCACACTGTTGGAACATTTGTTGATGTTCTAGCGCCGTTTGAAGCGCCTATTTTTGCGGCGCGACTTGCCATTGGCCGCCCAATTGCGCAGTCTTTGCATGATTGTCGAATTTGCATAGGCACCACGCGCGGAACCAACGCTCTGCTACAAGGACGCGTTGGCGCGGTGACATTGTTTGTGAATGACGGCTTGGAGGATGTGTTACGAATTGGAGACCAGCGTCGCCTGGATATTTTTGCCAACGCACCGCGCAAACCAACAACGCTTGAGAAAAATTCCGTGGGCGTGAACGCGCGCATGACTTTTGATGGACAGGAACTTGTGGTACTAGATGAAATGGGGTTGCGCCAACGCGCTCGCCATGCCGCGCGTGGCACAAGCGCCATCGCCGCGGTGGCGCTGTTGCACGCGGCTAGAAATCCAGCGCATGAAAAACGTGTTGCAACTATTTTGCGCGAAGAGGGTTTCAAATGGATTTCGCTTTCACATGAATGTGGCTCGACAAGCCGCTTTGAACCGCGCGCGCGCGCGGCGGTGGTGGACGCCGCGCTGAGCGAACCAGTGGGCGAATTTATTCAGTCCATACAACGTGGCGCTGCTGGCGCGGATATTTTTATGATGACCAGCGCGGGCGGCTTGACACCCGCTTCTGCGTTTGCGCCCCGTGAAAGTCTGCTGTCGGGACCTGCTGGCGGCGTTGCCAGCGCGGCAAGCATTGCGCGCGAGTGTGGATTTGCGCGGTGCGTCACGCTGGACATGGGCGGCACAAGCACCGATGTCGCGCGCGTGAACGGCGCGCCAGAAATGCGTGACGAGACAACCGTGGCGGGCTCCACCATTGCGTCGCCATGCGTGGCCGTTGAAAGTGTGGCCGCGGGTGGTGGCTCTATTTTGTGGTGGGATGGCGAAGCGCGGCGAGTTGGTCCGCAAAGCGCCGGCGCAACACCAGGTCCCGCGTGCTACGGCGCGGGCGGGCCGCTAACGCTCACCGACGCGCATTTTATTTTGGGGCATATCAACGCGCACAATATGCCAATTCCAATCCATCTCAACGACGCGCTAAAACGCGCGCATGAATTGCACGCGGCCATGACCACGCGCGCCATTGCCAACGCGGCGCACGATCAAGCGGGCGACATTCTTTCATCAATAGCGAAACAGAACGCGGCGCACGATCATGCGGGCGACATTCCTTCATCAACATCGAAACAGAATGCGGCTGACATGACAGTGCATGAAATGCTAGAGGGATTCATCGCCATCGCCAATGAATCAATGGCCGCGGCTATTCGCACGGTCACGGTTCGCAAAGGCGTTGATCCAGCCGATCACGCGCTTGTTGCGTTTGGCGGCGCCGGTGGACTTCACGCGTGCGCCATTGCGCAGAGACTTGGCATGAGAACCGTTGTGCTTCCCGCGGACGCCGGCCTTCTTTGCGCCAGTGGAATTTCACAAACGCCCGTGACGCGCTTGGTTTCTGAACTTGTTTTGGCCACAATCGATGCATGCGGTGCGTCGTTACATGAAAAATATGACGCGTTGTTCGCGCGCGCGAAAATGGAATTGCGTGATATTGGAATGGATCCATCCGCCGCGCATCAAACGCGCCGCGTTGCGCTGATGCGAATGCTTGGGCAAGAGGAAAGTTTGGAGATTGAGCTTGCGCTAAGCAATGTGCGCTGGTCCAACGCGGTTGGATTGCGTGAGTTGTTCAACGCGCGCTTTCATCAAACGTATGGATTTCATGCCGATCAGGCGCGCGCCATTGAAATTGAGCGCGTGCGCCTACATGTTGAAATTGCGCGGACAAACCTGGCGCCCGTGGTGGCCGTTGAACACGCGTCTGCAAACATGATTGGACCAGCAGTGCTAGGCGGCACTTATTCCACGGCGTTTCTGGCAGCTGGCTGGCGCGCGCGCACGCACGCCAACGGCGCTACGATTGCAACCCGCGATGATGACGCGCAAGAAACAAATGCCGGCGCCGACTTGCATGAATTGGTGGCGGCGCAAATGGGCGCGATTGCCACGGACATGGGCGAGCAACTTCGACGCACCGCGGTTTCGCCCAACATAAAAGATCGACTGGATTTTTCCTGCGGACTTCTTGACGCTGATGGATTTCTTGTTGTGAACGCGCCGCACATTCCAATTCACTTGGGCGCGCTTGGCGTGTGCGTGCGTGAAGTGGTCAAGGCGCATGCGTTCGCGCCTGGGCAAGTGTGGGTTGTGAACCACCCGCGCTATGGTGGTTCGCATTTGCCAGACATTACAGTGATCACGCCAATTTTTTCTTTGCCAAGCAACAACAATCAAAACCAAGAACTGATTGGCTTCGCGGCCAATCGCGCGCACCACGCGGAGATTGGCGGAACGCGTCCTGGATCCATGCCGCCCGACGCCACCACGCTTGCGCATGAAGGCGTGGTGATTGAACCCACGCTGGTTGTTGAACATGGCGCGGCGCATTTTGATCGTGTGGAAAATCAACTGCGCGCTGGCGCGTGGCCAAGCCGCATGGTGGCGGACAATCTTGCGGACATTACGGCGCAAGTGGCGGCGAATGAATTGGCGGTGGCGCGCATGCGCGAGTTGATCGCGCAAAGTGGCTTGCCATTTCTGCGCGCGTCAAACGAAAAGTTGCGCGCGTCGGCTTGTCGCGCGGCGCAACAGGCGTTGCAATTGTTGCCCGCGGTGATCGCGCCGCTTGAAGAACGCCTGGATGATGGCACCGTACTGCGCGTGCGCATGAGCCGCGCGCACACTCCACCGCGGAGATCGGAAGAGCGTAGGG
>CALFOZ010000191.1 GCA_937919205.1 uncultured Planctomycetia bacterium | reverse complement strand
AATTAAATCACCTGGCCGAATCACAATATTGAGATTGGGTTGGCCACGAACTAAATCGTTGTATGAGATATCAATAACTTCATATTTTTCTTTCTTAGCGGATTCGCGCTTTTTACTTAAAACATCGGCGGCCTCGTTGGATTTTAATTTTGCGCCCGCGGGATCGCTTGTTGTGGTTTCACCTGAGCCCACAGAACCAACGACCGCTGAATCATTTGCTTTTGTTGGGGTGGTGGACGATGTACGCACCCACGATTGAGATGCGTTATCAAAGACATACTTTTCGCCCGTGTTGGCGTCAGAGGAATTCACAACCGGGGCCGCATCCGAATTTTGCCCAGCACGATCATCTAATGTGGCGGGCGCAAGTTGATCAATATCCACAGGAGGGTCTGGACGGGTTTCTGTTTGAAGCAATCCCAATCGCGTACGGCTTTTTGAAGGCTCGGTAGTTGGTGCCGCGGTGGGTTCAGTTGTTGGCGCCGCGGTGGGCTCGGTAGTTGGTGCCGCGGTTGGCTCGGTAGTTGGTGCCGCGGTGGGTTCAGTTGTTGGCGCCGCGGTGGGCTCGGTAGTTGGTGCCGCGGTTGGCTCGGTAGTTGGTGCCGCGGTAGGTTCGGTTGTTGGCGCCGCGCTGGGTTCGGTTGTTGGTGCCGCGCTGGGTTCGGTTGTTGGTGCCGAGTTGGGTGCTGGTGTTGCTGGCGTAGCAGTGCTATTTGGCAATTCATTGATTAACTGATCAATGTCGATTGTTGATGGAATCGCCTGAGTTGGAGTTGTTGGAGTGGTTGTTGGCTGAACTGTCTGTGGTGAAGTTGTGGACGATGTGGTCTGAGCTTCGGGGGTCGCGGCTTTTTTGCCGTAGGTCACTTTGTTTTCGTCGGCGATTTTTTCTCGAGTTATATAAATTCTGGTGGTGGTTGCGCTTGCTCCACGGGCGGTTGCGATTGCGTCGAGCAATCGAAGATCGGGCTTGTTCAGCGCGTATAGCCCAGGTTGATCCACAGATCCAAGGATGCGAAACTGAAATGCACGCCCTTCTTGCAACGAAACGAAAGCTTTTGGGTTTTTAATAATTCCCTCCAGCTTTTTTTCAATACTTGCCTGCAAATCTTCCGTGGTAAGACCCGCGGCCTGCACCTTGTTGATCACAGGAAGTTGAATATCTCCAGTTTGATCCACAACTCTTTCGGCAATTTCTGTTTGCCCAGTTTGCATCAAACTTGGAATTTGAATTCTGAGCACGTCGCCTGGCGAGAATTTATAAGACAAATCTCCAGGTTTCAAATCCTCAGGTGTTGGATTGACAAATTCAGGACCATCAATCGCCTGTTCTATGACATCGAGGCGGGTTAAAATTGGAATGGCTGATGGGGTTGTTTCAAAATAACCTGTTCGGCTTGGATCAAAAAAACCATCCGTTTCGCATCCGTTAAGAGCGGTGAACGCTAGTAGCGCCAAGATAAAAATACAGGTGATAGATTTAGGCAAATTTGAACCGGTAATGTGTCTTTGAAAATTGTTGTGGCAGTTGACTAGTATCGGTGATATAGAAGAGTCGAATTTACTCGAAGCCTAAAAATTTGTTTGAGATGAGTGCCTCTTGTAGCGCATTTTTTATTTACATTTCAATGCATTATATTGCGGGCGTCAGAAAAATATCAACCGCTAATGTCTAATAACTTGCTCCAAGACGGCCATTCTTGCGGCAACTCCGTGAGTAACTTGGCGCAAAATCCGAGTTCCACCAAATTCATCTGCAACCGCATCATCGATTTCCACGCCACGATTGACTGGTCCAGGATGTAGAACAACTGCCCCGTTTTTTAATTTAAGCGCGCGCTCAGTTGTAAGCCCGTACAATGTCCTGTAATCAGATGATACCCCGTAAGATGCCGCTCTTTCGGTCTGAAGTCTAAGCATCATTATTGCATCAATATCGCGTAAATTAGAATCTAAATCGTGTGAAATAGTTACAAGTTTATCAAATTTAGTCATTTCTTGGTGTGATTTGTTAACCAAGGTTGGAGGCCCAATTAGAACAACATTGCAACCAAGAATTGCAAGACCATGAGTTGCCGAGCGTGCGACTCGGCTGTTGGCAATATCTCCAACAATGGCGACTCGTTTCCCCTGAAGGGACCCCAAGGACTCCTGAAGAGTTAGTAGATCAAGTAGGCCCTGAGTTGGATGCTCGTGGCGGCCGTCCCCCGCATTAATAACTGGAATAGAAACCCGCTTGGCCACCATGGCCGGACCGCCTGCAATTGTGGAACGAATGACAAGGCCGCTTACGCCCATGGCTTCTATGTTTAGGGCGGTGTCCACCAAGCTTTCGCCCTTACTCGCGCTAGAACCACTTGCGGCAAGGGTAAATACTTCACCGCCAAGTCGATGCACGGCGGTTTCAAAGCTACAACGAGTACGGGTGGAATCCTCAAAAAATAAATTGGCAATCACGCGGCCGGCCAATGCGTCCTTGCGGGCCACTCGTTGATCTGCCACCGCCAAATTGTTTTTGGCGGCCGCCAACAAACCCTGAAGCTGTTCACGGGACAAGCCTTCGATTTGTAAAAAGTGCTTGGTGTTGGACAAGCCTTTGAGCATGGGGATAGTTATAGCGAATTCATGGGAACAAGTTTGAAACCAACCAACGCAGAGACCTAGATCGATTGCGGCGGCCTTTGGTTAACCTATGAACATGGCGAAGACGATCTGGATTTCGGGCGACACCCATTTTGGCGATGCCCACGCACTTTCGCTGTTTCAAAGACCCTTCGCGGATGTGGAAAGCATGGACGCCCATTTTTTAGAAACGCTCAATCGCCGTGTTGAAAAACGCGACGTGCTGATTCACATCGGAGATTTTTGCGGGCCCCATCCTGCGGGCCAAGACGCGCAGGTTGAACACGCGCGCACAATGCGCCGACAAATTCGCTGTAAAGAAATTCGTTTGATTCGTGGAAATCATGATCCCAAATCGGAGCGATTTTATACGCTATTTGAATTGGTGAAAGATCAAATGAGCTTTCGTCGAGAGATTGGAAATGAACGGGTGATTGTCTGCCACTATCCGCTTCGAGCTTGGCGCGGGCAACTCAGTGGCGCTCTGCACATGTATGGCCACACGCACGGAGCTCTACAGGAGGTTGGTCGCAGTATGGATGTGGGGGTTGATTGTTGGAACTATGCGCCGCTTCGACTTGATCATGCGATGAACCTTCTGATCGCGCGTGCGGTGACTGGGCCAAGTGGTTGGGTTCGTCAACAAGAAGTTCGAGAAGACGCGGGAGATGGCGCAACAACGTGACGTACATAAATGCTGGCTAGAAACCAATACGTTGCGATGGATTGAGGGTTTTGTTGCCGCGGCGTGATCCAGGCACGCGAACCGTAGATACCATGGGCAATATGAAATGTATGAAAATATTTGCTCTTGCTTTTGTTGTTGCAGTGAGCGTGCTTGAATGCGCGTGCGTTTCTGGCGCGCCAAAAAGTGGATCCGTGAACACTGAAATCACGCGCGATGTCGCAGAGGGAACTTGGGCGCTGACCGACATTGAAAATGCCTTGTTTAATGTGAATCTGCTCAACGATGGCGTGGCCATAAGCAATTGGTGCAAAGGCCCCGACGGCGCCAAGGGTGAACACGGCACATGGAAAGTGGAAGAAGGCGTATTGATCTTGGATTGGACAGATGGTTGGCTGGATGTGATCCAGTTGGGACACATTGGATTTGAGAAATATTCATATGCGCCGCGGACAAATCGGCAAGGTCCGCCAACTTCATTTGGCCAGGCGGTGAAAGTTCTTAACTACTCAACGCAATGGGCGGGCGTGTGGAAGACGCGTAGCGCCGATGCGAAATGGAAAGATCAAGAATTTTATATTTGTCTGCAAAGCAACGGTGTGGCTATGAAAAGCATCGACGCCATCAACACGGGCTGCTGGCAGAAACAACAAGGCGGCATCGCGATTTATTTCAGCGATGGTTGGTTCATGTTGATCGCGCGTGATGGCGACTCGGTTGAAGCGCGCAGTTGGGCGCCCGGCGCGGACAGAGCCGGCGTTCCCACGGGAATCACACCCATGGCGCAGGTGCTAGAGTGACACCCATGATTTACGTTCAATCAAATGCCTTCAAGTTGCTTGTGTTGAGTTTGGGAATTCTTTGTGGATGCAAAAGCCAGCCGTCACTGTGGCAAGGCGATCGATCCCCCACGCAATATCAAACGCAACAAATGGACAGAGGTGGTCAGCCCGTGACGTATTACGATTTGGATGACGGCGACGATGAGGATCCAAATGTTGATCAAGGCAACTATCCTGAGATGAGCGAGCCTTGGTGGAATTCACCGGGCTACATCGGCGGTTGAAGTTTGCGCGCCCGTGATTTTCCAAAGCGAGCCGGGGCCGCGATCGCCACCATCAAAGGAACACAACACAAGTTCTCCGTTGAGCATCTCTCCAAAACTGCTCCACAGATTGGCGCTGCGATGGATTAATTTTCTGGGCGTACCAAGTTTTAAATCCTCACAGCGCGCGCCCCAGATGATGCCGTATCCAAAGTCGGCGAAAAAATAAATGCCGTTGAGTTGGGGATATTTTTTGCCGCGATACACATAGCCACCCGTCACGCTCACACCATCGCTATGCGAATACTCGAACGCGGGCTCTCTATAGGTGTCGCCAAAATCGCCTTTACTGCCGGGAGCGAATTCATGAAATCCCTCGCGGGCATTCCAGCCATAATTGCCGCCTTTCACGATGACATCAATCTCCTCATATTGATCTTGACCAACGTCCCCCGCCCAAAGCAATTTGGTTTCTCGATCAAAGCCCATGCGCCACACATTGCGCAATCCATAAGCCCAAATTTCTTTTCGCGCGCCCTTGGTGTCCACAAATGGATTGTCGACGGGAATGGCGTAGGGAGATTCCTTGGTGCACTGACTCACATCAATGCGAAGAACGGATGCAAGAAGTGTTCGCAGATTTTGCCCGTGTCCATGCGGATCATTGGCGGCGCCGCCATCACCTAGGCTGAGATACAGCATGCCGTCTGGGCCGAATAGCGCGGTGCCGCCATTGTGATTTGAATAAGGCTGGGCTACTTCCAGAATTTGTATTTGACTGTCCACGTCCACGGATTTGCGATCGCTACTCACGTGAAACCGGCTCAGAATTGATCGCCTTGGTTTGTCGGCGCTGTAGTACATGTAAAGAAATCCATTCGCGGCGTAATTTGGGTCAAAGCAAATCGATAGCAGTCCCTCCTCATTATTTTTGGAATTCACTTGCGCTCGAATATCCACAAACACATCGCCTGATTTCACTTGATCATTTTTTTCATCAAGTCTAAGAATGCGGCCGGCCTGTTCAACCACATATAAAATCTCAGGCTCGCCCGGCGCTTGAATAGCTTGAATCGGTCGTCGCAATGCCACGTTGGGAAACAGCCTGGTGAGTTGTATCTCTGGCACGGCAATGGGCGTCGTGGGCTGGGGAGTTTGCGCGTATGCGCGTGTCGCAACCATCACAAGAAGACACATGATCAGCGCGCGTGGAGTTGAATTTAGAAATTGGCGCATATTGTGCACGATGATGTTTGGCATTATAAATTGACTGTAGTACATCAACGCGTACATATCCTGTATTGCGGTATGTCGTAGGATTACAATGATGACTTTGACAACCCCTTCAAACAACCAAGCGGGTCGTGGCTCTCGAATTTTGTTCAGCGCGGCCGCGGCGGTGATTATTTTGGCAGGCCTGAAAGCGGCGGCACCATTAGTGGTTCCAATTTTGGCGGCGATATTTCTAGCCGTGGTAAGCCTGCCGGCATTGGCGTTTTTGTGCCGAACCGGAATGCCGAGGTGGCTTGCCGCGGGGTGCCTGATGATTGTGATTGTGTTCCTGATTTTATGGGCCACCACAATCGCAACAAAAAACGTCGCGGTTCTCGCGCAACAAATTCCACAATATCGAAGCGTGCTTGACGCCAAGCTTCTGGAATTCAACACGGACTTGGCGGCGCGGGGCATTCATCTTGACCTGGACACGTTGATCGCCAAAACAAATCCTAGCGACGTGCTGGGCTATGCCAGCGAATTTGTGAAGGCGTTGGCCAACTTGGCGCAAAGTGGATTGTTCGTGATTCTTACCTTGGCATTTTTATTGGGCGAGGCGTCGGTTCTGCCAAGTAAAATTCGCTTGATCACTGGACGCCCCGAGGATGATCTTGGTCGATATCGAAAAATTGTCAGCGATATTCAAAGTTACCTTGCGGTGAAATCTCAAACAAATTTTTTAACCGCGGTGTTGGTCGCCGCAAGTTGCTACGCGTTGAACACGCCGTACGCTTTGTTCATTGGGCTGACCGCTTTTTTTCTAAATTACATTCCAACCTTTGGCGCAATTATCACGGCGATCCCCGCCGTTCTGTTGTGCTTGGCGGTGAATACCTGGCAGATGGCGTTGATCATGGTGGTGGCTCAAGTGTTCATAAATTTGGCGATTGGAAGTTGGCTGGAGCCAAAATTGTTTGGCCGCAAACTGGGCCTAAGCGCCGCAGTTGTATTTCTTAGCCTGGTGTTTTGGGGATGGATCCTTGGTCCGGTGGGCATGTTCTTAAGCGTGCCGCTCACGATGCTGGTGAAAATATTGCTGGACAACACAGATGAATTTAAATGGATTTCTATTCTGCTTGGGCCGGGGAAGCCGTGACAATATGCTCGGTGAGTTTGTGAACGGGAATGGACAAGAAAACTTTGCCTAACTCCGGATCAAAGTGTTTGCCAAGACATTTTTCAATTTCAACCAACACTTCGCCAATTTCACGCGCCGGTCGATAGGCGCGGGAGCTGGTCATTGCGTCAAAACAATCCGCGATGCCAATAATTCTTCCAAGGACAGAAATTTTCTCGCCAACCAATTTGTTCGGATAGCCAGAACCGTCCCACTTTTCATGATGCTCAAGAACGCCAGGTAATACGTCGCGCATTTGTGGAATCGGGTGCAGAATTTTATAGCTTATATCTGGATGCACTGTGATTTGCGCGAACTCTTCAGCGGTCAGGCGCGAGGGTTTGCGCAGAAGATCGCCCGGAACGTTGATCTTTCCAATGTCATGCACCCTGCCGCACCGATACGCGAGTTCCATCATTTCAGGACCTAGGTTGGCGGCCTCCGCCAACATTTTTGCATAAATTGCGACACGTTCGGAATGTCCACGCGTGTAAGGATCCTTGGCGTCAATCGTGAGGATGAGCGAGTTCATGAAGCCCTCAAACATAAGTTGCTTCTCCATGGCGAGACGTTGCTCCATGCGCGCGCGTTGCTGATTGCCCAAACTTTGCGCGGCCATGCGCGCCACGGCGCCAGCCACACTTGCGGTTTCGGTAAGCATGGCGTCATCGCGTTGCTGTGAATCATCCAAGTACAGAAACCCAAACAGAGCGCCGGCGAATTCAACGGGAATACAAATAGCGCGTCGAACATCCATGCCCTGCAAACTCATGGCAATGCCCCCGCCGGTGGCGTTGGCTTTGGCAACAACTGCACCTTCGCGGGCTTGGCGCAGCATGGTGCGGCTCATGCGGGTTTTGCCGCTTGGATCTTGAATGTTTCCAACTTGCGCAAGCACATCCACCGCCTCGCCCTGACCCGTGCTACGCACAAACGCGACATTCTCAAAGCGAGTGGATTTGGAAACGGCATTCACCAACGCTTCATAGACCGCCGATTCGTCCTTGGCTTTATGAATGGCCTCGTTCGACTGAAGAAGCAACACAAGTTGATTTTGCGCGAATGTCGCGGGCGCGGAAATAGTGACGCGCTCAATTTGGGTTCCTTCTTGCTGTTGTTCTTTGGCACCAGACATCACGATGGTGCGCGCGCCGTTGATGGATGATTGCTGATCAATCACATCAAAGTTCCACGGCGCGATTTGAATTTGATCGCCGTGTTGCAATGGAAGAGCTTTACCAGGTGACAAGCACATTCCATTGACAAACGTGCCGCCTGAACTACCCAAATCCTCAAGGCGCCAACTTCCAGGCTCTTGAGTCGTTGGCGGCGTCCACGAGAGAGTGGCATGCTGACGACTCACGGCGCGATCCGCCAAGACAATGCCACAACTGATTTCGCGGCCAATTGAAATTGGTCCAGGTGAAGCAAGTTGAAACCTTGCATCCTTATTTCCAGGCGGAGAAATGAGCCAGAATTCAGCCATGCAATAAGCCTACACGATTTGTATTTTTAAATCGAAACACGCTTGCGAAAAATAGTGCGCTCTTCCATTTGTGGCGCGCGATTATTTATGCAACGCAGAAGTAATTTGTAAATCTTGCCCAGCGTTGACCGTACTACCAGGAATTGCTGGCAACCCAAGCAACATAAGGCATGTGTTGCTGGCATCGGAGTTGCGAATGGGTGGAAGTTGATTGGCGGTGAAGCGCTCGTTGGCCGAGGGACAATGACGCGTCTTGGCATTGATGGCGTACAAATCAACTTGGGTTTGATTCACGCCACTCCACACCAAGAATGGAATTGTGAAATTCACGGGCGCCTCTGGGTCTAGGTGGCTGATGAACGGTACTCCGCCTCCGTGATCAGCGGTTAACACAATGGCGACGCGGTCTTTGAGAGTTGGTGAGTTGTTGATCTTGGACAACACGAATCCAAGCGCTGTATCAATGTCAAGCAACGCTTGGCGATACGCGGAGCCATCGGACAAGTCCCAGCCAGAAGCATGTCCGACAAAATCAGGTAGCGCCAAATGAAGAAACGTAAATGTTTTTTTCTGGCGGTCGCCGGCGCTTTGAATAAATGCGGCAAGTTGTTGTACTTGGTCCATTGAATTGGGAGAGCACACAAAGCAATCAATTTTATCTTTGCCGTAATTGGGAGCCACATCATCTAGACCGCCAGCGTCTTCGCCATAACTTTGCTCGAACAACACAAATTTCCACTTGCCCACGACCAATGCTGTTTGCAATCCTTCATCGTGGGCGACATCAAATACGCTGGAAATATAGTGGCCAGGCTTCAAATGCAGTGTTCCACCCATTGTGCGCGAAGGCGGATCGACATTGCCGACCCAGCCATGACCGTTCTCGCCCGCGACAAGTCGTGAAGTGATCATGTCAATATGATTTGGAAGCGTGATTGAAATATCAGGATCGCAACGGGCTTGCGCGGTCCACGCGCCTTGGGCAAGTTGCTGGAACGCCGGATGGTGTTGGACAAGTGGTGGCAAGATGGCCTCTGGGCGAAGACCGTCCACGGAAATTAAAATCACATGTTGAAAGCGCGGCGACTCAACGGCGGATTGCGCGGAGTGATCAGCGGCGCGCGAAACAGTGGCGCCAAATGGATTGATTGCGATGACCACCCCCAACGCGGCGATACATAGTGCCGGGAACATCCATGCGAACTTCGATGTGTGTGTGGTGCGAGACATGTTTGGCTTGTGATTGTGATTGTGATTGTGATTGTGATTGTGAAATAATCCACCGATGAAACTACTTGACTTTCATTCAGATTATATTGAGGCTTGATGTGTAAATAAACACCCCGCCATTGTTGGACAATGACGGGGTGTTGAAGTGGACCTGATCGGGATCGAACCGACCGCCTCTTCCATGCCATGGAAGCGCTCTACCAAATGAGCTACAGGCCCAGTTTTGCCAAATCAAATCAGACGCAATCCAACGGTGAAACCAACATCGCATAGGCATCGATGGAGAAACATTGTACATACTGCCGCAACGTTTGACGACGTCTTGCCAACGTGGTCCTTCGTGCGGACATGCGGCGTTGAGCCTTATGCCGCGCCGATGGTCTCGTTGAGAGTGGTGAGAAGCGTGGCCTTGGGTACCGCGCCAACCCATTTTTTCACGAGTTGTCCTTGCTTAAAAAGCAAGATGGTCGGAATACTTTGAATTCCGTATTTGAGCGCGATGGATTGATGTTGATCAATATCAACCTTGCCAACTTTGGCTTTGCCTTTGGTTTCTTCCGCGACTTGATCGATGGTGGGACCAAGCATGCGACACGGTTGGCACCACTCCGCCCAAAAGTCCACCAACACTGGAACGGCGCTCTTGAGAACTTCGCTATCAAAATTTGCTTCTGTGAATTCGATTGTGTTTGGGCTGGCCATGGTTTCCTCATCAACTGTGGACAATGTGTCCTGGATATTTTTCACTGAATCGCCGCCGGACGATCCGCTTGCGATGAATTGATACTAGCAAGCAGTGCACGCCGCGGAAATGCTTAGAAATTGCCGATGTTCCAACACGTCGTGTACGCGCAGAATGGCGACGCCGCCCTGCTTGGCCAGTGCCGCGGCGGCGAGCGATGCGGGCAATCGCTCGCTTGGATTTTTGGCGCCACAGGCCGCGCCCAAAAAACTTTTGCGACTAAGGCTGGCCAGCACGGGAATTTGGCTTTGGTTGATTTCGCTCAGGCGGCGCAACAATGTAAAGTTGTCATTGACACTTTTTCCAAATCCAAATCCGGGGTCAATGACAACATGCTCTTTGCGCACTCCAAATGAAAGGGCGCGCTCCACCAAACGCAGAAGGTGCGCCAACACATCTTGCACAACATCGTTGTACACCGGGTTGATTTGATATTGGTCGCTGTATTCATCCTGCCCTGGCGGCCTCAATCGATGCATAAGAATTAAGCCCGCGCCGGTGTTCGCCGCGACACTAAAAATATTTTCATCCTCCTCACCCCCACTGACATCATTGACAATATTCGCGCCCGCGGCGATGGCTGACTGCGCGACCAGGCTTAACGTTGTGTCCACGCTGATAGGAATGTTGCTTTGTTGACGAAGCGAACGAATGACGGGCTCGATGCGGCGAATTTGATCAGTGGCTGACACGCGTTGCGCGCCAGGGCGCGTGCTTTCACCACCCACATCAAGAATGTCCGCGCCCTCATTGATCAGGCGCAGGCCATGCGCGATGGCGTGATCGGTGGTGGCAAACTTTCCGCCGTCGGAAAATGAATCCGGCGTGCAATTCAGAATGCCCGCCAGCAAAGGTCGCTCGGCAAATGATATTGGGGCGCGCGCGGCAATGGGCCAACACGCCATTGTTGTACGTGTGTGGGTCACGGATTTTTGGGCGCGGGTGTTGGGGTTAGTGTTGGCTTGGTGGCGGGAGAAGATTTTATTTTTGAATCATCTTGTGCGGAATTTTGTTTGCCTTCTATTTTTTTCTTATTTTCTTGCTGATCTTCTTGCTGATCTTCTTGCTGATCTTCTTGCTGATCTTCTTGCTGATCTTCTCGTTGGGCGTCCTTGCGATCCGCGTACGCCGTGACAGCCACGCCAATCACGTTGGTGGGAACCATTGTTGAAGTTTCAATGTGGCCACCATTGACCGAAAGACCAAATGCGATTGGTTCCAAATCTGGCGGCGCATCTGGTATTTCCATAATGCCCATCGGAAACGCGCTGGCCGCTTGTCGAACAACATTCAGCAACGAGCCCACGCCAACAAACGCAAGCGCGTCGGGCCTAGGCATCATCCACCCGCGCAAGGCGCGAAGAACCGCGTCGCCTTCAAGCGAGTTTGCTCCGGTGGCGCAATGCGTGGCTTTTTCCAGGACATCTGGCCGCTGGCTGAAAGTCACATAGAGACCGTCTGGAAATGTTTTCACAAATCCGTTCGGGCCTTTCGGACCGTAGATCAATGAGCGGACAATGCGTTCCATGGGATTATTTTTACGGGCGGGCTGTCCATTCTTTGGAAGCGGAATGTCCTTGACGGTGTACGCGTCCGTGGTCATTCCACTTTTCAACACGCGGTCTTTTTCCCACACGGCCTCGCGCTTCTGTCCATCAATTTCTCCGGAAAGAGAAAGCATCCACTGCTCCATGACAGATTTTGCTTTGACGCTGTCGGCGGTGGCTATCCACATGACGGCGTCATTTAAAATTCCGCCACCGACAACGCCCAACTTGCTTGGATAGATTGCACATTGAATTGCGCTGGCGAGATTTTTATTTTGCTCGATCCATGCTGGAATCTGCTCGCCGCCAGGGATTTGCGCCGCAAGATCTAGAAACGCCTGCGTTCCACCAAGACCGTCCATATCCGCGGCAACGGCAAACACAAATCGGCCGCGCGGTAAACGATCCAGTTTGGCGCCGCCAATATCTTTGGCGGGATCTTTGGCGGGATCTTTGGCGGGATCCACGCCAAGTTGCGCCCCACCGCGCGCGGATTTTCCCAACTCACTCGCGGGATCAAGCACCGCGTAGCTGTGAATCAACACGCCAAGCGGATCAACATCGACGCTGAACACTCCATCGGTCAAGCCCTGCATGAGCTTTGCAACGCGATCACTTGGTGATGGTTGCGCCTGCGCTTTTAAATCGAGCTTGGAATCATTTTTGGAACTATTTTTTTCATTTGATGTTGGCGCCGCATCCTGCACTTGCGTGGCCGCCATTTGGCCGGCGTTGCGCATATCCGCCAGCGCTTGCGGACCAGCCCACACACCAATTTCTCCATCGCATAACACGGCGAAACCACGCTCGCCCAGACGCTTTTTCAAGCGCTCGGACAAGCCAGGCTTGGCCACATACAACCGTGCAAGCTCCGGACTTTGACTGACCACAACCCAGCCGTCGATGATTTTTGCGTACACAGTTTTTCCACGCCACACAAACGCGTCGGGCGCGGTGGTTGGAGTGGCTTCAAAATTCGCCTGCAAAAATTTCGCGCCATCGGTGGTTGGAATCAGCGCGCACCACTGCGATGTTTGATCGGCGGCGCCAACAAACCACGCCACAAACGCGCCGCGATCATTCATGCCTGGACCAACCCCAAGTTGACTTTTGAGCAAATCGAGTGGCTTCATTTCCGTCAACGCCTGCATGCGTTGCAACTTGGCCGCAAGCTCGCCCATGTCCTCGCCCAAAGATTGCGCGCTGGGGACAACGGCCACACTGATCGCATCCGCCGGCGCCATGTCTATGGCTTTGATGAACGCCACCTCGCCAGGAGTGCGCCGAACAGGCGCTTGATCTTGCGCGTGCGAATGCGCGTAGCAACAGGCGACACACATCATTATGGTGGCGGCACGAATGACATTACGTTGAGCAAGTGCGGTGCGCGGCATGGATGTTCTTTCAGCGAAATGTGTTGCGGTTAAAAATAAAAACGAGACGCAATGTGAAACAGGTCACGGTGAAGGTGAAAAAAATTTCGCGGCGACTCTGTATGAAACCTTGTGAAACAACTACTGTACGGGAGTGTTGACTCCAGAAACAATCGCTTGGTCCATTTTTGGCGCGGTGGTGGTGGGCGCGTCTGCCATGACTTTGGGATGGTTATTACACGCGGCGGGTTGGAAAAATTCCTGGATTGTCGCGGGAATATGTGTTGGCGTATTTTTTGGGCCGCTCTGCGCCGCCAAAGCGTTTCCGGATATGTACCAGTGGCTGATTGATGGCTGTGGCGAGGCGCGCGCTGAAGTATTGCGCTCGCAACGCGCCACCGAAGCCTTGATGCTTGCCGCCGCGACAACCAGAACCGTGCCAGCGGAGTCGGTGGTGATTGAACTTGACGCATTGCGCCAAAGCGCGGAAATTAATCTGCGCGAAAGTAGAAGCGCATTTGACCACGGCGCATTGTGGGTGGTTGCATTGCTGGCCGCCATCGTTACGTTGGCGCGCTCGCCAGTGACTGGACGTGTTCGCTGGTGGAAGAACGGCGGATTAGCCATCGGAGCATGGACGGTTTTAATTCCGATTGGCGTGGTATTTCTTGTGGCCAAAATTGAAACACAAGAAGCGTTGACAAGATGGAGTTTGATTGCCGCGGCGATCGTCGCCTTTGGAGCGGCGCTCCCCCGCGGCGCGGAACGCTGGTTGACAATGGGTTTGCTTGCGGAGAATTCCCCATCCATCGACGCGGCCCGAGGTAGCGCCGGAATTATTTCATTTGTGCTTGCATGCGTGGCCGCATGGGCGATGGAATTTGACGCGGCGGCGGCATGGTTGTTGCCTTGGGGAACAATGTTGGCCGCGTGGGGATTGCGTGACCATCCAAATATATTTTTATCGCGAAGCTTTGGACCAGCCACGGCAGGCGCTGTTGCGATCGCCATAAGCCGCGTTGATGTGATACATGAGTTGCGCGTGACGCCAACGCTGGGTCTTTATTTTGCCGGCGAAGATTTACGATGGATCGCGGCGGCGATCGGATTTGCATTGACGCTGGGAGTTCCGTGGTTGCGTTCCCTGCGTGTCTCGCTGGCAATTTCAAGCGCGCCACTGCCGCAAGCGGCGCTGACCGCCTGCGCTGTAATGATTGGAGTTCTTCCAATTTGGGTGGGCGTGTCGCTGTTGGTTGCGGCGGCGGCAACCGAGGTGCTTTTGCCACTGCGCAAAATCACAGCCAAACAACTTGAAAAGAATATTCATCAAGCGCCACTCTAAATCACGCGGCGGTTTGAATAATAAATTATGGCTTCTGTTCGGTTGTTGGCGCGGCGGCTTTCAAGCCCAGCGCCTGCTCAATAGCGGCCACCAAGGCTTTATCATCTGGCGCCACATTACTGGAATAAAATGCAATCGGCTGTCCTTGTTTGTCGACCACGTATTTGCTGAAATTCCAGCCGGGCAATTTGCCGATGCGAGTTCCTAGAAATTCATATATTTCGCTTTGGCCTGGTCCCGCCTTTGTTTGCTCTTTGGACAACATTGGAAATGTGACCGAATATTTGGAGGAGCAAAATTCCTTAATTTCTTTTTCACTGCCAGGCTCTTGTCCGCCAAAATCATTGCTTGGAATACCAAGCACCACAAGTCCCTTGTCTTTATATGTGTCGTACAACTTTTGCAGGCCCGCATATTGACCGGTGAAACCACAGCGGCTTGCCACATTCACAACCAAGACAACCTTGCCTTTATATTGGGAAAGATCCGCGGGCGCTCCGTCGAGGGTGGTTGCTTTGATGGAATACATGTTTCGATCCTTCCATTTATTGACAAGTTCGGCATTTTGTGGGGCGGTTTGCGCGCAGGCAAATCCCGTGACGGCGGCGATGGCGCCAAGAATCACAGATGTAATATTTATTTTCATGCGCAGATAGTAGGCCAGATCCGTTGCGTGGATCCAACAATTTGAATTCTGCCGTTAGAATTTATTTGTGTCCTCTTTTCCTGGTGAAAATATATCCCCAACTGTTCCACAACCGGGACCATTGGTCACGGTTGACTTAACCGAGCCAAGGGCGATTCATATTCTGGACAATGTCCGTCAACGCGTGGCCGCTTGGGGCGACACGGAACGAACACTGCTTCGAGCGCTGGACGCGGTGCGGGCCGCCAATCTATTGGTGGGTTCTGGTCCCGGCGCGATGGGCGCGGAATTTCGTCCCATTGGCAGGCGCGTTCTTCGACTGAATGAAATTTCAGAGGAAGAGGCGTTCTGGATTATTGGAGATGTGCGCGGCGATGTGTTGGCGCTTGAAACCGCCTTGGCTTTTATAGATGAGGCAACTGCAAGAGGACGTTGCGCGCAGATTGTTTTTCTTGGGGACTTGACCGCTGGAGCTTTGGGAGATGCCGCATGCTTGGCCATTGTGCTGGAGCGATTTGCCGCGGCGCCCAGTCGCACAATTGTGATCGCTGGTGATCGTGAACTGGCGTTGACGTTGGCGTTGGCCAACGATCAGGTAACGGATGAGCGCAGACCGCGTGGGCTGGCGGATATGCAAGTGGCTGAACCCCTGCGCAAATCACTGCGAAATCTTGCGCGCGAATATTCGGAGCTTGTTGAAAAAATTCCGCTGGCGGCGATATGCCCAGATGGAATGTTGTTAGCGCACAGCGCGCTTCCGCGCGAATCTGTTTTGGCGAACATTGAGAGCGCCCAAGCGCTGGAGTCGCAGGCAAATGCGCTACGTGCATTTGCATTTGATCGATTGCACGCGCGAGAGCCACAAGTAATCGCACTAGGTACTGGCGAAGGCGTGCCGTTGGAATCCGAGGACTTTGCAAAATCCATGCGAGCCTTACACAGGATATTGGGCGTGCCCGTGGTGCGAATGGTGCGGGGTCACGACGCGGTGCCCGAAGGTCATCGTTGGTTTCGTCATTATGGTGAAGGCGTGTTGTTGACCATCAACACCATGGCCGATGTACTGCCCGCTCAGTTAGGTGGTGGTCGCAGGAAACCATCCATGGCTCGACTAAAGTCTAAACGTTTGCGCGTGGTGCGATTTGAAATTCCAGAGTCTGTGGCGGTTATAGCGCAACAAATATTTCCGAGCGCGTCCGTGGGTCCAAGGCGGGAAATTTTTTCGCCCGTAGTGCAAGCGCAAAGCACCATGGCCGATTCGTCCAAAGTTTTTGTTGTGCCAGATGCACCGGCTGAGTTTAGTTTGATCATCGATGCCAAAGTGAATTCCACGCAGTTTCCGGTTGAATTCAGTGCGGCCAATGATCCACAAGCGGCGCAAATTCATTTTGAACGCGGCGTGCGCCTGCTTTCGGCGGGCGCTTGGATGGGCGCGCGGCAGGCATTTCAAGAGGCGGCTGGTTCCGACAAAAACGCCCTCGCGTGTCAGTTGAATGAAGGAGTCGCGTCTTTGTCCATGGGTCTGAATGGACATCAAGATGCCTTGCGCTTGTGCCGCGGAATCCTGCGGGCTGACGCCAAAAATGCTTGGGCTCATTTTAATATGGGCGTTTCGTATCTCACAAGCGAGCGAAATCCAATCGAAGCTGGACGTGCGTTTCGCTTGGCAACGCAATTGCTGGCGCAGTTTGCGGATGCATGGTGGGCGCTAGGGCTTGCGTTCTCACTGCGAGGTGATCGCAGAAGCGCCGCCGACGCGTTTGCAAATGCCCGAGAAAATGGCTGTCAACTTCCAGCGCCAAGTTCTTTGGTGGGAACTATTCCGTCACGCGAATTAACTTCTTTGTTTGAGGCACTGCGCGGCAAGGTTGTATTCCACCCCACTCTCGCATCGCCGCCCATTCCGCTTTCTCAGGCCTAAGCCAGCGGCGCAAACATTGCTGTGTGTTGCGATGTTTACAGCACGTAACGAATTCCAACGCACTTGCGAAGCGTGTCCAAGAAACCTTGGCGCTGTGATTCGTCGCTAACGGTGGTGTCTACATTTAAAGCGCACCAACGACCGCCCGAACTTTTGCGCAATTCACCAATTTTAACGGGGTGCTCCCCAAAAGTTTGGCGAATGGCCAAGTGAAGGTGCGACTCTTGTCCAGCAATCAAGCTGTAACCCCAAGCGCATGGATATTCAAAATTAGCTCGGCCAAATGTATTGCTCGTGTTCATTTCAATCCTCCACGGAGACTGTCGAAAACAGAAATACAAGGTCAAATTTTAGTTTGATTTTTTTTCAAAGTTTCATGATTTCACATAGCCAAACGCGCAAAATGCTTGATTTTTTTGATTTAAATTGAGATTTATTTTTTGAACTACTTTAAAAATGCATCACACAAATACAGCGTCAATGATTCCGAGGTGTGGATGCGCCAATCATGTCAATGAACGTTGCGTTTATGCGGCGCGGAAAAAGTTACGCCAGTGGCAAGCGGCGCGCAAGTTCCATGAAGGACGCATGCGATGCTTTTACTTGCGTCATGGAATCGCCAGAAAATTTTTCCAGAAACGCGCGCGCAATTTCAAACGCAACAACATGCTCCATCACCACGCTCGCCGCGGCAATGGCGCTGACATCGGAACGCTCATACGCGCTCATGACGGATTCCTTGGTGTTTAAATCCACGCTGGGCATTCCGCGCAACAATGTGCTGATGGGTTTCATGGTGCCGGTGATCACGACTGGCATTCCATTGGTCATGCCGCCTTCAAGTCCGCCGGCATTGTTTGTGGGGCGCACAAATCCAAGATGCGATTCGTTTTTCTTTGACGCGTCATACTGAATCGCGTCGTGCACTTGACTGCCAGTGCGAAACGCGCACTCGCGGCCAAGACCAATTTCAACGGCCTTAAAAGCTTGAATGCCCATCACGGCGCCGGCCAAGCGCGAGTCCAATCGCTCGTGCCATTGCACGCAAGAACCAAGCCCAATTGGGCAATTGAACACATGCGCTTCAACAAGACCGCCAACGGTGTCTTTGTCAACCTTTGCTTGATGAATACGATCAACAAGTTGCGCGCTTGTTGCGTCACAAGGAATTCCAACGTCGCTTGCATTGCGCGCGGCAAGTTGCGCGGGCCATGAATGCGCGGTGACTTCGCCAGTCCAGCGGACATCAAGCGCGGCGCGCACAAAGCCACATGTTTGAATACCAAACTCGCGCAGAAAACAATTTGCAAGCGCGCCGGCGGCGACACGCGCCGCGGTTTCACGCGCGCTGGCTCGCTCCAATGTTTCGCGGCAATCGGTGGTGAGCCACTTCACACTGCCGGCAAGATCGGCGTGGCCAGGACGCGGGCGCGAAACAGAAGGCGTTTTTGCCGCGTCATCAAGGCGATTGTCTTCATTAGGAATTCGCATGGCGATTGGACCGCCCATGGACACACCGCGGCGAACACCGGAAATAAATTCAGCCTTGTCGGTTTCTATGCGTTGACGCGCACCACGGCCGTAACCGGCTTGGCGGCGTTTGAGCTCGCTATTGATGAACTCGCTATCAATGGAAAGCCCCGCAGGAATTCCTTCCACGATGGCAAGCAGACCTGGTCCGTGACTTTCACCGGCGGTGAGATATCGCAATGTCATGCGTCCATCATACGGATGGCGAGATTAGGCGTGAGTGATGGAATTGGAAGTTCGTGAATGCAGGCGTCGTTCATATATTGCTCCGCCGCACCAGATGAGTCCCGCAAGAAATATAAAAATTGGAATGGACATGTATGCGGTTTTCCATCCAGAGCCTTGCGCGATCCAACCAATCATTGGAACCGCAGGAACATCGCCAAGAATATGTAAAACTAAAATGGCCAGCGCCATTCCAGTGCCGCGTTCGGCCGGATTAAGAATGTGAACCAGATGCGCGTGGACGGGTCCCACACTCATGACAAGAAAGAAGGAACCCAACGTGATTCCGCACCACATGGCCGTGATATTGGGTGCGTACAGAACAAAAAGGATTGATGCCGCGGCAAGAAAACTAGTGATGCCGCAAATCCATAAATGCGCCGTGCGATTGCGTTGATACCACCAATCGCCAAGAAATCCGCCAGCCAATGTGCCGGTGATTCCGGTGACAACAATGATCGCGCCAAACATGGTGCTGGAACTTTCAACGCTTAATCCCCATGCTTGGTCAAGATACGTTGGCGTCCAAAAACCAAGACTTCCAAAGCCGGCGGTTTGAAGCGCGTAGCCCATGGTGGTCCAAAGCCAACGCGGCCTGAATAAAATACTGACGGCGTCGCGCACGTTTGGCGGTGCGTTCACAACAACGTGCGCATCCATGGCTCCGCGCTTTGGATCGCGAAGAAAATAAATCACCAGCGCCAGAAAAAGTCCGGGACCGCCGGCCACAAAGAAAGCTTCGCGCCAACCGTACATGGATCCCACCACTCCACCAAGCGTGAAACCAATCGCGGCGCCAACCGGAATTGCGGCGTTGAAGAACGCCATGGCGCGACTTTGTTTATTGGCTGGAAATTCATCGGCAAGAACGGCGGGCGCAACACTGGCATATGCGGCTTCGCCAAGTCCAGTGAAGGCGCGCATGATCAGCAAACTCCAGAAACCCCACGCGAAACCACCAAGCAATGTGAGCACGCTCCAAAATGCAACGGCCGCCGCAAGAACATGTAGGCGCGGAAATCGGTCGGCGATTAAACCAAACACCGGCGCGGCGATCATGTACACCACCAAGAACGCGGAGAAGAGCAAGCCCGATTGCACATGCGTCAGCGCCAAGCCGCCTTGGTCGATTGGTTTTTCTAGAAATGGAACCAGACTGCTGACGACATAGCGATCCACATAATTAAGCAAATTCAGCAGTGAAAGCGTGACAAGCGCGATCATGGGGGCGCGCGCGTTGCGGGCGAGTGAAGTGACTTTCATGAATGAGGGTCCAATGTATGGTTAAGAAGTTTCCGCCACAATTCAATCGGAGCATTGAGGTATTGCTCGTTGAGTTGCAAATGAATGTTGGGCGAAACGCCGGTATGCGAATTGGTATTTGAATCAGCGTTCTTGTGCGGAACGTTGTTCGTCGCGGTATCGGAAACAATCTGGTTTTTGGTGAACAATTCAAATTGCAACGCGGCTTGGCGCAAAAACATTTCCGTTCCATCAACAATCACCGCGCCCGCGGCGCGCCCGCGCTGTAGCAGTGGCGTTTCTCGCGGACGGTACACCGTGTCCATGACAACAGTGCCCGATTTAATTTCAAACAAGATTGGAAGTGGATCAACCGACTCGGCGCCGGAGCCGGTCATTCCCGCGCTGGTGCAATTCACAATGGCGCTGAAGGAGTGCGCGGGAATATTTTCTAATTCAACGGCTTGCACGCGTGATTGATTCGCGCCGTCAATGTCGCGCGCATTGAAGTGCGTGGCAAGTTGCGCGGCTTTAGTGTGGGTGCGATTGGCAATAGTGACGCGCGAACCTGCAAGAGCAAGGCCAGCAATAACCGCGCGCGCGACGCCACCGGCACCCAAGACCAACACATGTTGTCGCCGCCATTGATCGAGCGTGTGCGTAACAAGTGATTTGTCATTGGCGTCACTGTGCATGGCGTTGCCGGACGCAAGCGCGGCGGAAATGTGTTCATGTATGCCAAGCGCGGCGGCAAGCGTGGCAACCGCGGCGGGCGCATCGGTATTGTGCGCGCGCGTCTGGCCGTTGTCAGAAAAAAGTAGTGTGTTCGCCGCGCCGCACCACTCGCTCACTACATCGCCAACGCCGCCCTGCTGTTTGCACCAACGCAACGCATGTTCCTTATGCGGCAATGTCACGCTGAGTCCGCGCAAATTTAAAACAGGCGACGCAACCATTTCGCCAAGCGACGCCTTGAAATGTTCCCACTCTGGTGGAATGGCCAGCGGAACATAGGCGCCGTTGAATTGCGTAGCGGTAAACGCCGCGTTGTGCAGTAGTGGCGACAACGAGTGTTCAATTGGCCATCCCACCACCGCAAATAAGTTGGTGGCGGGCGTGATGCGCGCAAATGAATAGACGTGAATAAATTCTTGCGCCGTGAGTTGACCTGGCGCCGTGCCCATTTCACTTTCGGGGCGGGCGTACGTGAGAAATCCGCCAAACTTTGGAGCAAGCACGCGGCTGGCAATTCCAAATTGCCCCATGCACAGCGCGATTGTTGGCTTGCTTTGATGGCGCAGTAATTCAAACGCCTCCAGATTGTCACGCACACTGCGTGCGCGCCACGCTATTTTTGCAACGGAGCACAGTGACTCGCTCCACATGGCGCCAATGCGTTTGGAAAGATCCGCGGGCCGCGATTGAAAATCATGCGCGCTTAAAATAAGGCGCGTGGAGGTTTTCGCCGCGGTAAATTGTTTTTGAAAATCCGCGCTTGCTTGAAACGCCGCCAACTCAAGATCAATGTAGGACGGCGGTAGATTGAGTTTGCAAATCGCTATGAGTAATTCAAGCCGCGCGGATTCATGGCCCACATACGCGCCGCCTTCCGCCGCGGCGCGAATGGTGACAATGCAAGGCAACGGACTATTTTTCACCAACAAAGCGACGCTCTCAAGCGCGTTATCAGTTTGCGCCAACGTATCCACGCGCCACTCCACAATGGTGGCGCCGCGCTGGGCTTCGGCATCAGCGCACTCAAGCGCGCTTGCAATGTCCTCGGTGTCTTGCACAGTAATCGCCACGGCGATGAAGGTCATACTTCACCTTGCCCGCGAATTAGGCGCATGAAACCAACTCTATGTACTCGCGGCGTTCGCAAGTCGGGGCGACTCATGGTGTGCGTGCGGCGCGGCATATTCAGAGTGTACGAAGAGCCGTGACGGATTAGGATGACGGCATGCAAGAAGTTTCCATAGATGCGGCGATTGAATTTCTCCACGGACATTTGTCAGGGTATGTAAAGTTTGATGGCGAACGCGTGGCGGTGAAATTTATTGTGGCAAGCGATGGCGCGTTGGTGATGCCCGTGATGGAGGCCATGTTGCTGGCTATGGAGACCGTGCTTGAACTTCCCAATGACGACGATGACAGCATGCATTTAATTGTCACGCTTTCTCGTCAATCCGAAACGGGAACATTCGCGCAGTGGTGCGATCGTTGGCGCGCCTATCACGGCGAACCAGAGGATGTGCGTTGGGCCAGTGTTGCGATTGATTCTGGCCGGCTTGCTGGTTGGTTCCTAGATGATCAGGCGATGACGAAGGTAAATCCGTTGGCGGCCGATGAAATTCATTTACTGAAGCAGTTGAACGCGCAACCTAGAATGTTTTTGAAAGCGCTTTGCGTGACCAACAAAGTGGAGTGCGAAGACCCGATCGCGGTGGGCGTGGACGGCGGCGGCATTGACATTCGCCGCATGCATGATGTGGGCCGCTTGCCGTTTCCTCTTGCGTTTGAAAATGCCGAGCAAGTTCGCTCATTCATTGAGGGCGCGTCATTTCCAACCAATTTGTGATTCTATTTTTTTGCGCCCCCACACTAGAATCATTTCCCACAGGAGAACCACATGGACGGATCACATCACGCTAAAAAGTTTGCGGGCAGTTTGAATCACGCAATGATTGACGACGCGCAAGCGAACGCCGCGCAAACCTACGCCAACAACTTTGGCGCGCCTGGTTACGGCGACATCACGCACTGCTATATCGAGCAGAAATACGATGGATACAGCGCGGAAAATCAAGAAACGTGGTCGACCCTGTTTGACCGCCAAATGATTTTCTTGAAGGACAACGCCAGCAAAACATATTTAGACGGCGCGGCGCTGATCAATCTTCGCCGCGACAGAATTCCGCCGTTGGCGGAAATCAATAGTCGCCTGCATCCATTGACCAAGTGGCAAAGTCGCGCGGTGCCTGGCTACTTGCCGCCCAAGGCTTTCTTCGCATGTTTGGCGCGGCGCGAATTTCCCACCACCATTGTGATTCGACCCAAGCAAAGCATTGACTACTTGCCCGAGCCCGATATTTTTCACGACATCTTTGGACATGTTCCTTTGCACGCGGATCCGGTGTTCGCGGATTTTCTACAGACCTATGGCAAGGCCGCGTTTGAAGCTACAGATAAAAAAGATGTTGAACGCCTGGCGCGCCTTTTCTGGTTCACGGTTGAATTTGGTTTGATCAAAGAGAGCGGACGCATCAAGGTATACGGCAGTGGATTGATTTCAAGTCCTGGCGAATGCAAACACTCTCTTGAGAGCGCCGAAGTGGATCGCCGTCCATTTGATTTGGACCGCGTGTGCGACACGGCGTTTGAAATCGACCACTATCAGCCCATTTTGTATGTGCTGGAAAGTTTCGATCAATTGCGCAACGCCATGACCACGTATGCCAAGCGAATTATGGATAAGACGGCGGCCGCGGCGAACGCATAAATCTTTCGTTGTGAAAGCCACGCCTGTGTTGAGCACGTGCCAAACTTGTGCGACAAAGTCGGCGCGCAACATTGTTGTAGCAAAGGCAAGGAGCGCGTGGCGCATTCAAATTTTGCCTATTCTTAGCGCATGGCCGCAACAAAAAATCGTTCTTCTATCAAGCCCGTAATCATGATTGAGCAAGCGGAATTTGCGCGCCGGCGCGGCGCCCTGCTTGACGCCTTGCGCGGCTCCGTCGGCTTGGTTCTTGCGGGCGAAGCCGATCCAAACTTACACCACCCTTTCGCCGCGCACGCGCACTTCACCTACCTCACTGGTTTGGTTGATGAACCTGGCGCCGCTTTATTGTTTGATGGAAAAAATCCAAATCCTGCGCGACGCGTGCAACTTTTTCTAAGGCCGCTGAATCCAGAGCGCGAAAAGTGGGATGGCTTTCGCGCCGAGATTGGTGGCGAACTTCGCGCGCGCGCCGGAATTGAAACCATATTTCGAACCAATATGCTTGCTCTGCAACTTCTAGACGCGGCCAAGCGCGCCAAGGCGTTGACATTGCTCATGCCGCTTGCGGCGCACAACAGTCCAGTAAGCGGAGACCTGGAAATTTTTCGCCGCACGGTGGAGCGCATTCCCAACTGCGCCATTCATGATGGCACAACCCTGGTAAACGCCATGCGCGCTCGCAAGAGCAAGGCTGAAGTTGCATGCATTCAAGAAGCTGGCCGCATCACGGGACTTGGTTTTGCCGCCGCGTTCGCGTCACTGCGACCCAACATGAATGAGTTTGATTTACAACGGCACGTGGAGGCGGGGTATCACCAAGGCGGCTCACGTGAACTTGCGTTTCGCACAATCGCAGGCGGTGGTTTCAACAGCACGGTATTGCATTACCACGCCAACGATCAAACATTGCGTGATGGTGATTTGGTCTGTTTGGATTCCGGCGCCAAGTGGTGCGGATATTCCGCAGATGTCACGCGCACATTGCCGGTGAATGGAAAGTTCACAGCGCGTCAGCGCGAAATTCATGATCTGGTTCTTGCCGCGCAAACCGCGGCGATTCGCGCCTGCAAGCCCGGCGCGCGCTTTCACCAGATTGACGAGGCCGCGCGCGCGGTCATTCGTCGCGCTGGACTTGCCGACGCCTTCATTCATTCCATCGGCCACCATCTTGGTCTTGAAACGCATGACGCAAGCCCCGACGCGCCGATTCAAGCCGGCGCCGTGATCACGATTGAGCCTGGCGTGTACTTGCCCCAAGAAAAAATTGGCGTGCGCATTGAGGACGATATTTTCATAACCGCGCGCGGTCCGGTCACTCTCACACGCGACATTCCTAGATCAAGCAAGGAAATTGAAGCGGCCATGGCGCAAGCGAGAATGTTGACCAAGGTCAAAAAATAAAAGTAATGCGCGGCGTGGATCAAGTTCGCCACGCGTTCACACGCGCTCGCAACGCGTCAATTATTGAGGAACGGGCTGCACAAGAAATCCGTGCATCGCCAACAGGCACAGACTCCAAAGAACAGGAAATGCCGAAGCCGCGATGGCGACCGCGGTGAGTCGCTTGCCAAGCCTGTCCTCGTGTCGGCCAACTATTTCGCACGCGACAACAACGAACAAAACCAAACTAAATTTAAACGCGATGGCCCCGGCAAGATCCCAATGCTCAATTACAACCCGCGCGAGTGGATTCACTTCAAGACCGCCCTTGCGCAAAATATGCCATGTCAAAATAATATCCATGCTTGAAAAAAGCAGAAACCACACGTAGCCCTCTTGATATCGCATGGGCGGTGCGCTTAACCATGGAGGCGAAGGATTGCCCAGTGAATTCTCTTTGTGATGATGTTGAAGAGCCATCATTCATATGAGTATGCCAAGAAATTCCTTCGACGCCCCCTAAATTAAAGGGATTTTTGTGGGAATATTGTGGGCAGGCGCCGTGTTGAGCTGAACAAATTGCTCTTGTTTTTGTTGCGCAACAGTGGCGTCAACAAAGTCACTGTGACAAGAAGCCTTGGCTTCAACCGCGCCCACCGCCACCTTGGTTTTAGAGGCAAGCTTGTGAATTTCATCGGGCGAAAGAACACCGCGCTTGGTGAGCACCTCTTGTTGTTCTGGCGTAAGCGCCGCGCTCAACACCGGCTTGTCGCGTCGATACTCCTCGCTCTTGCCGCTGGCAAATTCCTGAATTTCCTTGCTAATGCGAACACTGCACCAATCGTGCCCGCACATGGCGCAGAAATCCGTGTCCACGTCCAAGTCCTCGTCGTGATAAGCGCGGGCGGTGTCTGGATCAAATGACAACTCAAAATGTTTTTGCCAATTCAACGCGGCGCGCGCCTTGGTGAGCTCGTCGTCGCGATCGCGCGCGCCTGGAATTCCAAGCGCGACATCGGCCGCGTGCGCCGCAATTTTGTACGCGATGCAACCTTGCTTCACATCGTCCTTCTTTGGCAAACCTAAATGTTCCTTGGGCGTGACGTAACACAACATGCTGGCGCCGTGATAGCCCGCGCTGGTGGCGCCAATGCAACTTGTGATGTGGTCGTAGCCCGGAAAAATATCCGTGACCAACGGGCCAAGCACATAGAACGGCGCGCCGTGGCAAAGCCGTCGCTGTAATTTCATGTTGTATTCAATTTGATCCAGCGGAACATGGCCGGGTCCCTCCACCATCACTTGCACGCCCTGTCTCCACGCGCGCTCGGTGAGTTCGCCAATCGTCGCAAGCTCGGCAAGTTGCGCCGCGTCAGTCGCGTCGGCAAGGCCGCCGGGTCGTAAACCATCGCCAATGGAAAATGTCACGTCATAGCGGCGCATGACGGCGCAAATACTTTCCCAACATTCGTACATCACATTTTGCCGGTTGTGAATCAACATCCACTTGGCCAGCAAACTTCCGCCGCGGCTCACGATGCCAATCAAACGATTCTTGATAAAAGGCAAGTGCTCCTTCAGAACGCCGGCGTGAATAGTGAAGTAATCCACGCCCTGCTTGGCCTGGTGTTCCAGCGTTTCCAAAATCACGGCCTCGTTTAAATCATCAAGCTTGCGGCCGATGATCATGGAATAAATCGGAACGGTTCCAATTGGAACTTGGCTGTTTCGAATCAGCGCGTCGCGGCACGCGTCCAGATCGCCGCCAGTTGAAAGATCCATCACGGTGTCGGCGCCCCACTTCTGCGCCCACTTTAATTTTTCAACCTCTTCGTCGGTGCCGGAACTAATTGGACTTGCGCCCATGTTGGCGTTGATCTTTGTTTTACAGGCGCGACCGATCGCCATGGGATCAAGTTGATAGCCCAAGTGAACACGATTTGCCGGAATCACCATGCGGCCCGCGGCGATTTCATCGCGCACTTGCTCGGCCGTGAGATGTTGCTCGCGCTCGGCAACGCGGCGCATTTCCTTGGTGATCACGCCTAAACGCGCGAACTCCAGTTGCGTGATGGGTTCAAATCCCGCGGGCGCCTTGGCGCAAATCCACCGCGCAACGTGCGTGTGCAAATGCCCGGCGCAACCTTGTTGATGATTTTGCGCCGCGACAATTGTCCATCCTGCTGGAAGAAAATCCCACGCGGTTTGCGTGGATGGCGCGGGCATGCCCGGCGTGTCGGGACTTGAAAATGCGAGCGGCCCGCCAACGTCGGACTTGCGCGCGAAGGAACCAGGCGTTGTGCCTTGCGCCTGCGTTGAAGGATTTGCCGCGCCATGCAATGGCAACGGTTCATTGCGCAAGCGCTCATGCGCTCGCCCAATTTCAAATGAAGAAGTTTGCGCGGTGGAGCCGCTATTTTTTTCTTGGGACGTTGTATTTTTCATGGCGCGCTTCCTGACAAGGCGAATCCGCGGTGGCGGTTCGCAAACAGAGCCACTTCCCTACGCCGATACGAATCGGTTCAGGTTCCACGGGTACTTCTCAGCGAACTCCACGATGGAGTCCGCGCCCCGAGCGGCGAAGCAAGCATCATAGTCACACTTTTATTTTTTTTCGTCCAGAAAATTTTCGCGCGCCATGACAATAAAATCACAGGCTGGCGGCGGCTTCACCCCCAAATGACGCAACATGTTCACAATTTGCGCGGCGTGATAATGCTGGTGCGTGGCCACATGAATCAGCACGTCCATAACGGTGGTGAGGAACGACTTGCCCTCGCGAATGCGCTCGGCCACATGATCCAAATCCTCTTCCTTCACGTTGGAAAGCCACGCGGCCCAGCGCTGATCAAGCAATTCCCAATCCCGTTCAAGCGCTTCAAGATTGGCGAAATTTTCCAGCGTTGGAAACGCGGCAGACTGATTTTTATTTTCGAGAACGTTGATCCACACCGTTTCCGCGCCATACAAATGCACGAAGGTTCCCAGCACGCTTCCCACTCCCATTTCAAAAGATTTGCGCAGTCCATCGTTTGTGAGTCCGCGTGACGCGGTCAGTAATTTGTGGCGGACCCAATGTCGGTGCTCGTGCAAATGTTTGATGGTGTCGAAGCGTGTTCCCATGTTTGCAGGTTACCCTGCGTCTGATGATAAGTCTGCCAATCACGCTTGCCGATGTGCAGGCCGCCGCCGCGCGAATTAATGGGCGCGCGGTACGAACGCCGTGTCTTGAAATGGACGCGCTGTCGCGCATCGCTGGCGTCCGAGTGTTCGCCAAGTGCGAATTGTTTCAGCGCACAGGAAGTTTCAAATATCGCGGGGCCGCGCACGCGGTCAGTCGGTTGCCTGAGTCGACCAAAGAGACTGGTGTGGCAACGCATTCCAGCGGAAACCATGGGCAGGCGCTGGCGTACGCCGCGCGCGAGCGTGGATTTCCATGCCACGTTGTTATGCCGCACAACGCGCCGCGCGCCAAGCTTGAAGCTGTTGAAAAATTTGGTGCGCACATCACGCTGTGTGAACCCACGCTCACGGCGCGCGAGGAAATGTTGGCGAACGTGGTTGCGCGCACTTGCTCCACTGTGATTCCTCCATACAACCACGTCGATGTCATGGCGGGCCAAGGCACCATGGCTCTTGAAATTTTAGAAGACATGACTGAATTGGACGCGATTGTTGTGCCCGTTGGTGGCGGCGGATTGATTTCTGGAATCGCCGTGGCGGCCAAAGGTAAACGCCCGGGCATCTGCATTATTGGCGCGGAGCCGGTGATCGCCAACGATGCGGCGCGCTCTAAAGCAACAGGAATCTGCCAGCCATCCACCAATCAACTCACTATCGCCGATGGCTTGCGCGGCGCGCTTGGCTCACTCACATTTCCCGTGGTTCAAAAACTTGTTGATCAAATTCATGTGGTGGAGGAAGACGCGATCGCCAGCGCGATGCGATTTTCTTGGGCGCAACTGAAACTCACGATTGAGGCCAGCGCCGCGGTTGGCGTGGCTGTTGTCATGTCGGATGCATTTCGTGAATTGGCGCAAGAACACAAGTGGCGCGACGTTGCGATTATTTTTTGCGGTGGCAATGTGGATCTGGATCACTTGCCTTGGATGAAATAATCAAACACCATCACGGCGCGGCGGGCGATTTTGACAACTTTGCCGCGATCATTGCGTCCAATTTTTCCAGACGCAACGCGTGGCGTTTTTGATCGGGCTCTAGTTTCATAAGCGCTCCAATGTGAAGGCGCGCGCGCGGCAAATCTCCATCTTCAATGGCCAACGTGGCCGCAAATTCCCGCGTGGCCGCGTCAAATGGATTAATGCGCGCGGCCTTCTCAACTGACTTGCGCGCGGCCGCTAAATTATTTTCAACCCGATACAAACGCGCAAGTTCCAACGCGTAACTTGGATTTTGCTCCTCAAGCAAATCCAACACGATCAGATGCTCAATCGCGGCTTGTTGATCACCGGAAGTCAACATGCCGCGCGCGTACACCCGGTGTGGATACGGATCCACAGGCCGCGCCTTGGCGTACGCCTGCAACAATGTCGTGGCAATTCCATCCACCTCTGGTTGCTCCTTCAAACGTCGCCTAAGTTTAAGCTCGAGCAAATCTGGCTGATCTGGATATTGCGCGAGCCATCCATCTATCAATTCGTCGGTGAGTTCAACCGCGGGTTTCTTCACCATCGGCCAGCGCGTGGCAACCAAAACGGTCTGCGCAACTTGAAATGGTTCTCCAACTTGGCGCGCTAAAAATTCCGCAAGCGCGTCCAGTCTTTCTTGCTGAGCCTGACGCGTCGCCAATTGCAATTTTGGATCTTTAGCCCGCAGTGTGTCGGAAAGTTTTTCCAACGACGGTTCCGGCGACAAACCCCACTGCCTCACTTGCTCCGCGGCCCACACCAAGAATCCTGCGAAAAATTGCTCGCCACTCACGCCAACCGTTTGCTCAAATGCCTGGCTCTCATCCAGGCCTTGCTTGTATTTTTCCAGCAATTTCGGCACACATTCAGCGCCCCACTTGCTTTGCAGATATTCAACCATCCAACAACCCTGCGCGTAAGCCAACGGTCGATCTTGCTGAGACTCCGGTCGCACAAACGCCCACTTGATTTTGTCGAGCGCGAATAATTTTCCCGTGGCCAATGAGCGCGCCAACAACTGGCATGTCTCAAAAGTTCGCGGCTTGGTTTCCATGCTCACCGCAAGCGCCTCGGTAAGCCAATGCGGAATTCTGTTTTGCGTTTGACTTAGCGTGACCGTATGCGTGTATTCGTGCCGCAGTACCTCCAGCCAATCAAACAAGCCAAGATGTTTTTTGGGATTTCCCTCCATGGGAACTTCAAGCGCGATCACCGGACCAGTGGCCGCGGCCATGGTGTGAATTCCCGGCATGCCGGTGATGCGCACGGCAAAAAATTCATGGTCGGGTAAAACTTCGATCGTGGTTTTTTGTACGGGCTCATGCGCGAATCGCTTGGTCACATCCAAGTGCATGGCTTCCAAGGCGTCGGGCATCAAGTCCGCCATCACTTCATCCACGCCAGGCTTCACGCGAATTCTAAAATGCGGCGAGTCGATCTCCTTCCATTTGGAAAGTTCATCCATCAGCCAAAGACCAAATGAACTTCTTGTGTCAAACGGATCAAGCTCGGCGGCCGCTTTCAGCGTGGCGATCGCTTCTTGATCGCGGCCAGATTGCATCAACAAATATCCAAGTTCACCGCGGGGTTCCGTCCATGCAGGTTGCCTACGAATCGCCTCCTCAAGCGCTCGTTGTCCCAATTCATATTGGCGATTCAAACTTAATGTGCGACCAAGCGTGGCGTAAGCCAACGCGTTGTTTGGAAATTGCTCATCAAACTCGCCAAGGCGTTGCCGCGCCAATTCTGGATTCCATCGACGACCAGCAACCGCCGCGCGCAAAGCCAAAGCCTGCGGCATGTGTGGCTCGCGCGACAGCAGTCCATCCAATATCGCGTCGGCGCGATCTGGATCGTCGCTTAAAAGCGCGTTTTCGGAATCAAGAAGATCCGCAAGCGGATGCGTGGAGTTCAACAACCGCAGGCGATCCGCGGCAAGGCGCGCGGAATCAAAATCAAAATTGCTCAGAGCAACTTCGCCAAGCGCAAACCATGCGCGGCTTGAACGCGGATCAAGCGAAAGCGTTTGCCACAATGCGGGAACTCCCTCGGCGCGATTGTGACGGTCAATTAAAATATCGCCCTCAAGAAGCGGCGCGCGTGGATCAAGTTTGTCTGCTTCGCGCGCGCGGCCAAGTTGATCCACAACCGCGCGCCAATCTTGCGCCGAAAGCGCTTGCAATTTCCCCAGCTGAATCGTGGCTTGCGCCGCAACAAGCAATACGTTTGCGTTTGAATTTTTAAAATCCAAATTCTGAATCAACGCGCGCAAAATCGCGCGGGCCTGATCCATGTCGCCAAGCCACGCCAACGCCTGGGCTTTAAGCAGTTGGCACTCGGGATCATCGCACCCAGCCAACAATGAAATCGCTTGCGCGGATTCGCCGCGCCACACCAAAGCCTGCGCCCGCGTCACAACCGACGCATCGGGTGATTCAAGCGAGGCGTCTCGCAATTTCCAAACACGAAGCGCCGCTTCGGCTTTGCGCGCCGTGGTGTTCAAATCTTCATCGGACCACTGGCCGTGACGAATGCGCATGTCGCGGCGCTCATCGGGCTTCAGCCACGGTTCATTCATCGCCTTCACCACCGCCGCAGAAACATCAACGCGCGCCGGCACAAGATCTTGATCAACCGCGTGCGTGGCGCTTGTGATTATCGCGGCGCACAAACATGCGAGATGGATTTGTATTTTAAACATGTCAACTACTTCTTCACTATTTCGCGCTTTGGGAACATGGACGAAGAATGCATTCGCACTTAAGGAGTTGGCTTGTATGGTCGCACGTCGCGTCGCCACGCCACGCCATCGGCCGTTGGCGGTTGCGTGGCAAGCAACGCTTTAGCGGCGGCGTCGAGTTCTTTGTTCAATTCTATTTTTGCCAGCAGAAGAATTTTTTGATCGCCGCCCTTGGTGGTGGCCGCCACCGCCACCGGCATCAACGTGCCCAAGTCGTACCACACATCAATCTCCGCCAAATCTGGATCCACACCGGCGTTCAGTTTGGGGCGCATCACAAGTCCCTGAATATTCACAAGCCGCTTCAATAAAGTTTGTTGTGGAAGTGGCGCCAATTGCACTTCAAATCGACTTAAAACCTCGTCCTTTTTTTGCCCTATCGGAATTGGCACCGGCCCTTCACCAATGCGCAGTGGATCAAGTTGCTCGCCTGGCGGAACTAATTCGCGTGCGATCAATTGATGCCGCGCGTCGTCAAATTCAAATAGCCAGCCCCCGTGAAAAACAAATCGCTGGGTCTGCGGACTGGCATGACCGGAGGCGTCGATGAACTGATCGAACATGATCGCCAGCGTGCGACTTTTCAACTGCTGGGAATCTTGCGTGAGCACAATTTGCCCCGTGCGACGCTCGCGATTTTCGCTGACGGCGTCCACGCGGTCGTATATCACGTTGGCGCGCAATGACCGAATAGTGTCGCCAGCTTTTTCAAGCGCGCTCAACATCGCATCGGTCGATTTAAATTGAGCCGTCGCATCCACGGCGCTCGCCGTGGTGACCGAGCTCGCCGAATCACTCGAAGGCTTAGCCACTTCTTGTTGCGCGGCAACTTTATTTTGCGAGCTTGTAGTTGCAGAACTTGTAGTTGCGGAACTTGCACTTGCGGAGCTTGCATCCTGCGCAGGCGCCGCGGCGCACGCGGCAACACTAAGCGCGACACACGCAAACACGCCAACCCGCATCACAATTTCACCTGGTCCACAATGTCCAAACCAAACGCATGCAATCCTGGCATGGAACCCTTTGGATGATTGGTCAACAGACGCAATTGAGTTAATCCAAGGTCGCGCAAAATTTGCCCGCCCACGCCAAACTCGCGCAAATCCATTGGATGCACTTTGGAAGCGACGCCATCAGGGCGCGTTAAGTCCGGCGCGTTGGGATCGTCCTTCATGGGTCGATGAATGCGCTGTAAGCGACCAGGCAAATCAAATCCACTGCCTTCACTGCGCAAATACACCAATACACCGCGGCCATCTTTGGCAATGGCGCGCAACGCGGATCGAATTTCATTCTGACCGTTGCCTCCACTGGCATCTTTGAGCGTTCCAAACACATCGGAAAAAATATCGCGCCGATGCATGCGCACCAATGTTGGCTCGCTTTGTTTTTCCACTGCGCCGCTGGCGTTCAAGCGCCCAACTCCGCCAGTGGTGAATGCCAAGTGTGGAAGCGCGTCCACCGAACTGCGCCACGCGAACAAACGGAAAGTTCCCTCGGGCGTTTGAATGTCCTCGCCGTCATGCGGCTCAACGCGCGTCACCATCACTTCGCGGGCCAAGCGCCACTGAATCACCTGCTCCACCGAGCACATTTTCAACTTGTGCTGGGCGCATATTTCTTTCAACTCCGGCAAGCGCGCCATTTCGCCATCGGGCTTCACAATTTCAATAATCGCCGCCGCGGGTTGCAAGCCAGCCAGCCGGCACAAATCAACACTGCCTTCGGTTTGACCCGTGCGAACAAGCACGCCGCCATCGCGCGCGCGCAATGGATTCACGTGACCAGGGCGCGTGAAGTCCGCGGACTCAGTGGTTGGATCGCTTAACAAACGAATTGTGGTTGCGCGATCCTTGGCGCTTACGCCAGTTCCAATTCCGTGGCGCGGATGTCCCTCAACGCTGACCGTGAATGCGGTACTGCGCGCGTTGTTGCGCGACGCCGCCAGATCCAGTTCAAGCCGATCGCAAACCACGCCGTCAAGAGCCACGCATAAATATCCGCCGCCAATGCGCGTTAAAAAATTCACCATTTCAGGCGTGATTTTTTCCGCGGCCACCACAAAGTCGCCCTCGTTCTCGCGTTGCTCATCGTCCACCAGAACAATGGCGCGGCCAGCGGACAGTTCCTTCAGGATTTCATCAATTGAGGCAAGCGGCATGGCGTGAGTGTAGTTTGTAACTCAAGACAATTCCCCCGCTTTAGATAATGATTTCGCTTTACATTTGGAGAGCCCTATGAAGACATCACAGGACGAAAGACGTCAATTATTGCAACTCACCGCGTTGCCAACCGCCGCCGGCCGCGAGGATTCGGTGATCGCTTTCATTCAAGCATGGATCGCCACGCACGCCACCAAACTGCTTGTGACATATGACGACGGTGGAAATATTTTGATCACCCAGCGCGCCTTCAACAACAAGCGCCGCCCATTGCTGATCACGGCGCACATGGACCACCCCGCGTTTGTGGTGACACGCGTGGTCAATGCGCTCACTCTGGAATTGGAATTTCGTGGCGGCGTGCACGAGCCGTATTTCAAGAATGTCTCCATTGAAGTGATTAACGCCGATGACAAACGACACACGGCCACCGTGACGGGTCGCTTGAAAGGCGATTCGATTTTTCCCGTGTATACCGCGCGGTTAAAGTTGGCCACATCGGCGATTGCGCTTGGCGACATCGCGCGGTGGCGACTGCTTAAAGCAAGAATTACGCGCGACACATTGCACACAAACGCGTGCGATGATCTTGCGGCCGCGGCCGCCGCTCTCGCCGTGTTTGATCGTCTTTTAAAATCTAAGAGCGCCCCGCATGTTGGGTTGCTTTTCACGCGCGCTGAAGAAATTGGCTTCATCGGCGCGCTCCACAGCATTCACAGCAAGTTGGTGCCGCGCAACGCGCGTCTTTTGTGCCTGGAAAATTCCCGTTCTTTCCCCGCGGACAGTCCAATTGGCGGCGGCGCCATTTTGCGCGTGGGCGACCGCGCCAGCGTCTTTTCACCCAAACTCACCAATGCGCTCGCCCTGATTTACGACGAGCATAAAAAATTAAATCCCGCATTCATATATCAGCGCAAACTCATGCCTGGCGGCGCCTGTGAAGCCACCGCATTTTCCGCGTATGGATTTGAAAGCACATGTCTTTGCCTTCCTCTGGGCAATTACCACAACATGTGCGACATTGACGGAGTGCTCAAGGAAAAAACAAAAGCGCGCGTGGGACAAGAATTTATTTCGATCAATGATTTTGCAAGCATGATTGCCATGCTGGAACTTGCCGCCACCAAACTGTCCGACGAAGATGAGGGCACGGGAATTCCAATTGCCCGCCTTGACGCCCTGTACAACAGCCGCAAATTTATTCTCAACGCAAAACAAAATCCCGCCCGTCGATAGACTCAAATCATGGCGTCATGCGATCCCAAGTTTGATCTTGAACAAGCGTTCCGCAAGGGCATCGCCGCCGCGATCAGCGAGGACGCCGCCAAGACGGATCCGCAAATAAAGTTCAGCGGCGATCCCACGCATGGCGATTATCAATGCAACGCCGCGCTTTCCATCGCGCGCGCCATCAAGGGAAATCCCCGTGATGTTGCTGAAAAAATTCTCGCGGCCACTCCACTTTCCGCGCTGGGCACCGCGGAAATCGCCGGCCCTGGCTTCATCAATATCAAGCTTGCACAATCGGCTCTGCAAACCATGCTTGATCGCGTGGACATGGATGATCTTGGAATTGAACCTGCGCCGTTGCCCCACGCGATTGTGGTTGATTTGTGCGGCGTGAACGTGGCCAAGCAAATGCATGTCGGTCATTTACGTAGTACCATTCTTGGCGATGTCGTTGCACGCCTGCACGAGCGGCTCGGTCGCAAAGTGTTTCGTGAAAATCATCTTGGCGATTGGGGACTTCCCATCGCCATGACCATGTCGGCCCTGCGTCGCCAGAAGCGCGATCTGAAATCACTCACGCTTGCGGATCTCAACCACGCGTATCGCGCCGCCCAACTTGAAGCCGCCACCGACACTGCTGGCCTTGAAGCCGCGCGCACCCGTGACGCCGGCCCCCACCGTGTAATAGAGCTTGAAACACAGCAAGAAAGCGCCATCTCCGCCGAGCAAGACGCGAAGTCCACGCTGCTCAAACTTCAGTCCGGCGACGTCGCCACCGTTGCCGCGTGGCAGAAACTGATCGATGTCACCATGGCGGATGTTCTTGAAATTGCGAGCGTGCTTGGCGTGCGATTAACCAATGAGCATTCGCGCGGTGAAAGTTTTTACCGCGACAAACTCGCGCCAACGGTTCAGTCTTTCATTGACCACGGTCTTGCCCAAGAAGATCAAGGCGCCCTCATCGTTCGCATTGCCGAACAAGAAAGACCTTTGATCATTCGCAAGGCGGACGGCGGATTTCTTTATGCCACCACGGATCTTGCGGCCGTTCATTATCGCGTGGCCCAACTTCACGCCGGTGAAATTATTTATGTGGTGGATGCCCGCCAGCGCGACCACTTTCGTGATGTCTTCAACGCCATACATTTGATTGGCTGGAACAAACTCGCCGATGGCACCCAATGCAAACTTTCGCATCTGGCGTTTGGCAGTGTGCTTGGCACGGACAAGAAGCCGTTAAAAACTCGCAGTGGGGAATTGTTCACGCTGAAGGCGTTGCTGGATGAGGCGATTCAACGCGGCACCGATCAAGTCAAACTTCGCGCCACGCAAACGGATTCGCCAACACAAGGAACCACCGACCACGAAATCGCCGCAATTGGCCGAGCCGTTGGCATTGCCGCCGTGAAGTACGCGGATCTTTCAGGCGACCCAATCAAGGATTATGTGTTCGACCTTGATCGCATGATCGCCTTTGAAGGCGACACGGGTCCCTACATTCAATATGCCCACGCGCGCATCGCCAGTCTGATCTCTAAGAGCGACGCGGCGGACTCCGCGATTTCAAACTCAGCTTGGAAATTCGACCACCCCGCCGAGCGCGCGCTTGTCCTAGCCATTCTTTCTTTTCCTGCCACCATAAAATCAGCCGCCGATCTTGGCTCGCCGCAACGCGTGTGCGCGGCGCTTCATGAACTCGCCAATTGCTACGCCACTTTTTATCAAGCTTGTCCTGTTCTGAAGGCGCCCGATGAATCCACCCGACTCGCCCGCTTGCGGCTGTCGCTCTTAACCAAGCGCGTCTTGGCGCAAGGGCTTTCGCTATTGGGCATGGACTCACCCAATCGAATGTGAAACCGGCGCGGGACGCGTTCGCACTTCATACGCGACGCCACTTTCACTGAGCACGTTTTGCGCTTTGCGAATGCTCTCAAGCCAATGCGCGTCGGCGCCAACAAGATCAGGCTCCCACGTCACCACGCGCGAAATGCCCGCTTGCACCATGCCAATGGCGCACGCAACACAGGGTGAAAAGCTGGTGAACATAGCGCACCCAAGCGGGCTCACACCATTTCGGGCGCATTGAATAATGGCGTTCATTTCCGCGTGCACAATCAATTCGTATTTGGCTGGCCGCTCCAATCGATCGGCGCGATCCTCAACGCCTCGCGGCAAGCCATTGAAACCCGTCGCCACAATTTGTTTAGCCGCGCTCACAATAATCGCGCCGACACCACGGCTTGGATCCTTGCTCCATGTCGCGATCTGATCGGCGAGCAAAAGAAATCGGATATCCCATTTATCGTCGCTGGATGACTTCATCTTTGGATGCAACCTGCGTCAAGTGTAACTGTTACTTGCACGCGTATTGGTGATTACATTAGTGCCGTTACTTAGTGCCGTTACTTGGTCCCGTTACTTGGTGCCGTTACTTGGCGCCAACCGCCCGCATGCCCATATGCGTATCGCCAAGCGCGGACGAGATCATTTCCAATCGTTCGGCAACTTGACCCATTCCCTGAACGCGATCTTGCGGTTTCAGTTGTATGCACTCCTGAACAAGATCGCTCAATTCATCGGGAATTCCAACGCGTTTCTTACTCAGCGGCGTTGGAAGTTTCACCATGCTGGGCGTCACGGCCGACATGGAAACTCCGTCAGCGCCAATTTGCAAAGCGGTTGGAATAATTTCACCGGCAAGAACTCTGTACACCATGGCTCCAAAGTTGTACACGTCTGTTTGGGCTGTGATCGCCTGAAGATGGGCCTGCTCTGGCGCGATGTACCCAAGCGTTCCTTGAATTCTCTTCTTCACTTCATTCACGGCGCACGCTTGTCCCAAATCAATAATCTTCACTTGTTTTTCGCCAGTCACCATCACGTTGATTGGCTTCATATCCGCGTGCACAAATCCACGCTCATTCATGTGCTCAAGCCCGCGGGCCACTTGGGCAAATAAGTTCGCGGCCATGCCCACGCTTTCCGGATGTTGATCATCCAAGGTTTCCGCGTCCACCAATTCCATCAACAAGCCAACTTCGGTGGTGGTGAATAATTTTTTGGTGCGCAAGATTTTATGAATGGCGCGAATATTCACATGATCCAATTTGGACCCAATCGCATATTCCTGTTCAACCTGTTCAATAAAACGATCTGATTTTTCACCAGCCAAAACCACTTGCTTCAGCGCCCAAACCTGCTTGGTCTTCATATCTTGGACAACAAACACCTGGCTTGCGGCCCCGGTTCCAATTTTCGCGATAACGCGATGACCAAAAATTTCTATTGGAAGTGGTGCCATTTGAATTACATGTATTGCCCGACGATTGAAAAAAGAGACTTGAAAAACCTAAAAGTTTAGACAATTAGATTAACAAAGCCCTCAAATGAATGCAATAACCTCGCGCGCTATTTGTGGGGTTTGCCACGGTTTATCTCAAAAATTTGCTTTAAGAAAAAGCGTGGCTTTGGTCAAGATTTTGTTTGCACAAGTTGCGCTTCAAAATCCGCGGCGCTAAAAAATCGACCTGGACTGCTCACGCCCGCCACATCGCTGTGAAGGTAAACGTGATCAGCCGAGATATTTAATTCTTTTTGCAGGCGACGAACCAGTGTCGCCAACTCCCGCATTTGATTCTCCGTGAATGGTCTTCGATCACCATTTCCAATTAAACAAATTCCCACAGCATGTCGATTCAATTCGTCGGCCGAAGGCTTGCGTTGACGCGACACCAATGTTGCGCCATTTCCAGATTGTTTGGCGATGGACGCCACATGCGCGCCCACTTCTTGCCTATTCCATCGGCTCGAGACCTGAATGAAACCGTCGGTAATTCCCTGTCCATTTCCAATAATAAAGTGGTAGCCAATTCCATTGGCATCATAAGCTCCCTGAAGACGCGCCACCGAAGCGACGTCGCCAGCTGGCGTACTTGAATGATGAATCACAATGGAAGTCCATCGTTGATGATCCAACGGCGCCTCGCGCGGAAAAATACTTGCGTCGCTTGCCCCAACAACCACATTGGCCATGGCCAGTGGCTTGGGTCCATTGGCATCGCCAAGAATCAGCAAACTACTTGTAATAGCCGCGGCCGCGGCAAAGCCCGCCCACACAATATTTGTTCGCCGAGTGAGGGCTTGTTGAATGGCCGAGCTCTTGATAATTAAAATTCTCAGGGCCATTAAAATTTCCTCAAGAACACTATCGGACAAATTGTGGTTTGGCTTTGGCAAAATTTAATTTTATTTTTGCGCCGCTCAACCCATTGGCGGAGAGAGCCGCGAGCGCAAGGCCGGCTTGGGATTTCCAAACACATCTGGTTCTGTCACCGGCGTGAAGCGATCACGCAAATTGTCGGAGCGTTCAAACTGGTTGCGTGGTTCAGTTTCTGGAAAGAGAACTTTTTGGCAACTTGGCAAGCACAACAATCCGCCAATAGCAATAGAGATGGTGGCCAAGACGCGCCAACCACAATCAATGGTGGCTCGCCGGCGAACCATCGGCCAGAAATTGCTCTTGAAACAATGCATTGCGCGTTGCATCATAATCACTCTGCTTTCTCGGGTTTGCCAATGTTTTCCAGCAAAAAATCATCCTTTGGCCACGGCATGGCTCGCTCAATTTTCAAAGTTCGACCCGTCCAGCCATCCACATAAGTCACCACAACCAAAATCGTGGCCTCGCTCATGTCGGCGGCCTCCAAAATGGGCAACCGCAACGAATAGTGCGGGGTTCCAAAGCCACTGCGATACAACTCTCTTAATTGCAACGGTCCCCAATGGCTGGACAACAAAGTGGCGACCTTTCCACCAGGCCACTGCGCGCTGGCATCCAAATCCAAACTTCCAGTCAATTGAAGTGCCCGCTCCTTCGCGTCAAAGACATTTAGAAAAACCACAAGTTCACCAACATCAATCGCCGCGCCCGGCAGTGGCGCGCGCAGGACCACCCTGGACAAGTTTCCAATCGTCATTTTACAGACGCGTGGCGTGGCTAGCTCCAACTCCGGCGTAATGGTTGCCCTTTCACCTTGGATCGCCGCATCGTCACTGCGGCGCGAAATTTGCGCGTTCAATTCCTCCACCTGCAACTGCAACGCTGAATTCTTGGCTTCAAGTTCCTGTACTTGCTCACGCAATGCGTCAGCGGGGCTTGGAGTGAATACAGTCGCATGACAACTCGCCAACAATCCGGCCAACAACACGGCTCCCCAATTGAAATAGCTGTTCATTTCACCACCTTTACGTCGGTTTTAACCAATCGAATTTCAAATGCAAGCCGCTCAAGCGCGTCGGTGAAATCCACATTCACCACGGCCACGCCTTGCGGCAGATTCAGTCGCACGGGCGCAAAATTAAGAATGCCACGGATGCCGGCCTGCACCAACATGTTCGCAACCATGGTTGCCGCGCTTGGTGGCACGGCGATCAAGCCAATCAAAGCGGATGTTTTCTTCACGGTCCGTTTCAACTCATCCATGGATTGAATTGTGAGACCCGAAATGCGCTTGCCCACCGCTTTCTTGTCTTGATCAAATGCCGCCGTAAAATCAAACCCCTCGTTGCGAAAGCGTGGATACGCCAACAGGGCCCGTCCAATATTGCCGGTACCCACCAGGACCGTTTTCCAAGTTTGATCCATGCCCATCATTTTGCGCAGTTGATTGTGCAATTCGCCCACGGCATATCCAACGCCTGGCCGCCCCAAAGAGCCAAAGCATGCCAAATCCTTGCGAACTTGAGCGTCTTTCACTCCAGTTTGCGACCCCAATTCCTTGCTACTAATCGCCGTGTTCGCTTGATCGAGTTGTGATTGCAACACGCGAAGATAAAGACTCATTCGTCGGCCAGTGGGTTTGGAGATGCGATCTAAATTAGGCATGACGAAGATTCACAATAGACTATCCACATGCATATTGCAGACATTCTCAAACGCGACTCCGTCACCGCAAGTTTTGAGTTTTTCCCGCCGCGCAATGACGCAGGCTGGGATTCACTCTTTCATGTGATCGCGGACTTTGAGCGTTTGCAACCTTCGTTTGTCAGCGTCACCTATGGCGCCGCTGGAAGCACCCGTACCCGCACGCATGAACTTGTGGCGCGACTTAAAAGTAAAACAAAACTTGATCCTATTCCGCATCTCACGTGTGCCAATCACACCCGTGGCGACATTGAAAATATTTTAATCCAGTACGCGCAGTCTGGCGTCTCAAATATTTTGGCTCTACGTGGCGACGCGCCGCAAGCCGGTAGCACCGCGAGTGATTTTGAACACGCCGCCGATTTGGTTCGCTTTATCCGTCAATTTAATGATCGCGGAATCCATCCAGATCCACGTGGCTTTGGTATTGGCGTGGCCGGATTTCCAGAGGGACACCCGAACACTCCGAATACGTTGCTCCATATGGAGCACCTGTGCGCCAAAGTTGACGCGGGCGCGGATTATATTTGTAGCCAATTATTTTTTAATAACGACTCGTTCTTTGATTGGCAAGAGAGATGTCAGCTCGGTGGAATTCAAATTCCGGTGATCGCTGGAATTATGCCGGTGACAAGCATCGCTGGATTAAAGCGCATGGCGGATCTCGCGGGCGGCACCACATTTCCCGCAAAATTATTGCGCGCCGTACAGCGTTGCGCCAATGATGAATCCTCCGTTGAACGAGTTGGTATTCATTGGGCAACCGAACAATGCATGGCGTTGCTTGACAAAGGCGTGCGCGGAATACACATGTACACGCTGAATAAAAGCGACGCCACCCGCGCCATATTTCAAAATCTTGGACTTAAAAGCGCCGCCGATTTGCGCTAATACAGCGCGCTATGGCTTTGGCGATGGATCGGCGGGAATAATTCGTTGCGGAGATTTATCCGTGGCGGGATCCACCCACAATTTGCGCAAAATCGCCGCCATATTTTCATCCGACACATCTCCACGCATGGCAAACAAACCCGCCGTGACCGCGTCTTGATCGGAAAGCAAGTGCCCAATGTAGGCCTGCAACAATCCATATTGCGGGACGTCTCTGCCAATAGCAATCCGATGAGTGGCCTCAAGCAGGGACTTCTCCAAGCGCGGCCGCGGCGGGACGGCTTGTGGCCCCCACTTCACGTCCATCATCTCCGGATGTTGGGTAAATAATTTATTTAAACTGATCGCCGCAGAGTTTGGAAGATTGGCGCTGATTTGGCAATGCAACAAACCAGCCAACGCCAACGGATCGTCGGGATGTATCGCCAAGGCCACTTCAAATCTTTTTTCCGCGACAAATGAATTGCCCTCATACATCGCGCGCTGTCCCTCGGACAATAATTCATTCAGGCGATTTTTTTCCGGCCCAGTCATCGAATCAATGCGCTGGCCATGCTTTAAAACCAAGGCATACTCATCAAGTGTCATGTTTACGCCAGTGCGTTTCTGGTCCTTGGCGTCAACAGCTGTGGTGGATTGATCCGCGGGATTCGCGGTCGAAGAAGATGCGCCACTTTTTGGATCGGCTGAAATCTGGGCGTCAATTTCCTGCTGCTTGTCGCCGATTTCCTTTTTCAATTTTTCATACGCGCTCAACACGCGTTCGTCCGAATCTTTCTGGGCGCTTGGCTGTTTCTGATTGCCCTCCGTTTCCGCGATTTTTTCATCCTCATTCAGCCTGCTTTCAAATCTCTGCTTCACTTCTTTCATCACGGCTTGGTAGCCGCTGATGCGCGTGTCGCTGGGCTCAAGATTTTGCGAATTGCTGCGCACCTTCAACTCTGCAACTTTTGTTGGCATGATGGCGTCGGTGGGTTGATATGCCTTAAATGGATCGCGCAAGCCAACACCAATCGCGTCCGCCCGAATAGTGTTGTTGCGAATATCCTCGCGCAATCGAGCGGTTTCATATTGCGACAGTCCGCCGCCGCCTATTCGATCACGATCAAATTCCCGCTGAACGCCCCGCAAACTACTCGCGGTAAATACTCCGCGTTCACCATTTCTAATTTGAAAGTTTCCAGCTGGAATGGCCTCTTGATCCCATGATCGAGATGTGTTGGTCGACAAGGCAAGACCCTGGCTGTCATATTTCAATGGATTGTTTTTTTTCCAATCGATCGTGTTTGTTGGCTTGGTCGTGCCTGTAGGCGGGACGTATCCCCGGGTAAGCGTGGGATCAAGCCTGCGCACGTTTGAGACGCCAATGTCGCGCGCCAAATCCCGCTCCGACGAGTAGCCCAGTGCGTCGGAAAGTTGACGCAATCCGCTGGTATTTCTACGCGGGGGCGCAATTGACGAGGAATTGGCGGGGGCTGAATTCACGCCGCCCGAACCAATATGCAACGATCCATCAAGCGCATTTTGGGCGTAGGCCGCGCACGTCATAGCAACCACACTGGCGAATATCTTGGCCGTAGTGTGCGCTGGAAAATGCATAAATATCCTGTGGAGATTCATTACCATCATCGTAACGAATAACTGCGTTTTTTAGTTTGCAAAATTCATGAACCATTCTGAAAAATTCCCAGAGCCACTTCACCGCATATCTACAACCGCGGTCATTATCACGTTGCTTTCGGTTTGCGGAGCGGTTTTATTTGGAATATTTGGACCTAAAATTGCGGATCGCCTCACGCTGTTGGGTGGGATTCCATTGAGCGAAGTCATGGCGGCGGCGGCGGAATTCAGTGGCTCCGCTCAGATTGCTTTACGACAGCAGGAATCCGCCACGCCGTTGGACGCAAACCAACAAAGCCTTTTGCTTGCTCGACTTCTTGGGCGACCCTTTCACGCTCCCAATCTTTGCGAAGCGGGGTACGAGTTGCGAAATATTTCCGGCGTGTCGCTTCCAGGCGCGCCCTTTCGATGCGCCGAACTTGTGTATAAGCAAACCGCCGCGCGGGGCGGTCATTGGCTTGTGCTCTATCTGGCGGCGGATGATGGCCAATATGTTTCGTTTGACACGCTTGGTCGCTCGCAACTTTTTATGCCCAACAACCTGCTTGTTATTGATAGTTTAAAAAACAACTTAATAGACTCGACGATTTTTATATGGAGCGACGGCCTGGTGCTTCATGTGGCGTGCGTGGCAGATGAGCAAGAGTTTGACTCGCTTCAACCGTTGATCGGCGCGCCTTGATGTGTTCAGGCTTTTGCGCCCTGGCACATTCCACTGGCGCGCAAAATATATTTCACTGTTCTTCAACGCAATGTAAAAATAACCCCACTGCGTTACCTTGAACTAATTAGACTGCACAACATGACTCGAACGGCTTGCATCACCACTCCAATTTATTATGTCAATGATCGCCCGCACATTGGCCACATCTTCACCACCACATTGTGCGACGCCTGGGCGCGCGCCATGCGCCTGCAAAATTGCGACGTGTTTTTTCTCACGGGCACGGATGAGCACGGCGTGAAGGTGGAAAAATCCGCCGCCGAACACAACGTCACTCCCCAGGCGTGGGCCGACACAAATGCCGCGGAATTTGAACGAATTCTTCCACTTTTTCAAATCAGCAACACCGATTTTATCCGCACAACCCAACCAAGGCATGAACGCCAGGTGCAAGAATTTATTCAGCGCCTGCAAAAGTCCGGCGCGCTGTACAAGGGTTCCTTCGAGGGTTGGTACGACGAGGGTCAAGAGGAATATCTCACCGAGACGCGCGCCAAGGAGTGCGAGTATAAAAGCGCGGTCAATGGCAAGCCACTGGTGCGCGCGCAAGAGCAAAATTGGTATTTCAAACTAAGCGCTTTCAGCGACCGATTGAAAGCGCACTTTGAAAGCCATCCCCACTTTGTGCAACCATCTGCGCGCATGAATGAAGTTGTGGGCCGTCTGCGCGAAGGCTTGCAGGACGTGCCCATGACGCGCACCAATTTCACCTGGGGCATTCCCATGCCGGGCGATCCGGGTCATGTGATTTATGTGTGGATCGACGCGTTGTTCAACTACATCACCGCGCTTGATTACACCGATGCCTCCCCAAAAAATCCGCGCGCTCATTACTGGCCCGCCGACTGGCATGTCATTGGAAAAGAAATCTTATGGTTTCACGCTGTGATTTGGCCCGCCATGCTTATGGCGCTTGAGTTGCCGCCGCCCACAAAAATCCACGCGCATAGTTTCTGGATTAGCGAAGGCAAGAAAATGAGCAAGAGTTTGGGAAACTTCATCGATCTTCCAACGATTGAAAAATACATCGCGCGCTATGGATTGGACGCGTGGCGCTGGTTCATGTTGACACGCGGGCCCATTGACGCCACCGACGCGGATTTTCGCGCCAGCGCTTTTCACGAGACATACACCGCCGATTTGGTGAACACGGTTGGCAATTGTTCCAGCCGCGTCACGGCCATGATCGCCAAAACATTCAACGGCCAAATGCCCGATGACATTGAGCGTGGCGGCGCGTGGCCCGCGCGCTGTCAACAAGCGGTGGCTGATTGGCAAAAACACTTTGCCAACTTTCAATTGGCGGACGCCGCCGAAGACGCCATGAAGTTGTTGCGCGATGTTGATTTGTTCATCAACCAAACTGAGCCCTTTAAGTTGGCCAAAGACCCAGCGCAACGCGAGCGCGTTGCCTCTATTTTGGCGCAGTGCTTGGAAAGTGTCCGCATTGCATCGCTTCTTCTTGAAGCATTTTTGCCGCAAAAAATGGCCGAGTTCGCCGCGCTCCTTGGCGTATCGGGCGATACTTCTTGGGATGTTCGATCACGTTGGGGTGCGCTCAAGCCTGGCTGTCCGGTGACAAAGGTTGCCTTGTATCCACGCGTGGAATCCGACAAGTCATAAGCGCGAGCGCGCGCTTTGTGTTCAGAAGCACACAAGACATGTCCGCGCTGAGTGACTTTGAAATAAAAATACGCCTAAAAATCAAGCAGACGGGCCCAGTTGCCTGAACCCGCCTGCTCAAAAAAGGGCGTGGACGAGGTTGACTTCGTCTTTACAGACGACGCCGCCTCCCACAAATCATCCCGCCACCACCAAGCATGGCCAGCACGGACAGTGCTCCGGGCGCGGGAATGAATCGCATATCCAGCGAAACGGCGTCAAGCGAAGTATTGGCGCCGGTGCTAGAAAAGTTCACTTGCCACTGCGTAGCGGCAATTAAGTTTGGTGGAAGATTCCAAGAGAAGGCGATCGTTTGCACGCGACCACCCATCGGAAATACTTCATCAGATCGAATTGCGGTTTGGCTTGGATTTAACCTAAGCATTCCACCAGCGTTATCCATAAGCGTAAGCGCAACGCTTTGCAGATTGATGATGGTTCCCGCGGCAGAAATATTTAACACAACTTCACTTGGAGTTTGACCGGCAAACACCATGCCGCCAAGCATGGAAATATAGAGCGGGCCAGTTGGTCCATATATATTTTTTGTGCTTGACAGCACAGCCCCCGCGCCAAAGTTGTAAAGACCACCAAGGTTATTGCTATTGGGTGCAT
>CALFOZ010000190.1 GCA_937919205.1 uncultured Planctomycetia bacterium | reverse complement strand
GGCATGGAATTGAACAAGGTGCAGGACATCCATATTTTAATGGATCGAATTTTAAGCGAGGCTCGCAAATTGATTGGCGCCGACGCAGGAACGATTTTCATTCGTGAAAATAACGTATTGCGCTTTGCCTATGCGCACAATGACACGCTTTCCCGGCGCGCGGGCGCGGGTGAGCCTCCACGTTTTTCCAGCTACTTATTGCCGGTGAGTGAACGATCCATCGCAGGTTGGGTGAGTTCCAGTGGCGAAGGCGTGAACATTGCCAACGCTTACGAGTTGGAACCTGGTTCTCCATTTCAATTTGACCAATCATTTGATCGCTTGACTGGCTATAAAACCAAGAGTGTCTTGGCGTTGCCGCTTCGAACAAGTTTTGATCGCATTGTTGGCGTATTGCAATTGCTTAACCCATTGGATAGCGATGATCGAGCCAGGCCGCGCTTCACCGAATCTGACCAAGCACTACTTTCGCATTTTGCAAGCATTGCCACCGTGGCCATTGAACGCACGCAATTAACCGAAAGCATTATCACTCGCATGTTGCGCATGACCGAGAGTCGGGACCCAATTGAAACCCCGCACCATATTCAACTTGTGTCGGGAATCTCCGCCACCTTGTTTGAGGAATGGGCATATCGTCGCGGCATGGTGGGTCCGGCGTTTGAACGTCAACGCGAGCGATTGCGCATTGCGGCGCGCTTGCATGATGTTGGAAAGGTTGGTGTATCCGATCTTATTTTACGAAAGCCCGCCAAGTTGGACGCCGCGGAATACGAAATCGTGAAAGGACACGTTCTTATTGGAGCGCGCTTCTTTGTCGATCAACCCACGGAGTTTGATGAATCAAGCCGTGATGTGGCGCTGAATCACCATGAACGATGGGATGGCGGCGGCTATCCGGGATATGTGGATATTGAAGGCAAGTTGCTGGTGGATCAACATACACATCAAGTGCGACTGGGCGGAAAAAAAGGCGAGGACATTCCGCTGTTTGCCAGACTAGTTTGCATTGCTGACGTGTTTGACGCGCTGTCCAACAAGCGTTGCTATAAAGAGGCGTGGGCCGAACGAAAAGTTCTTGACACCATCCGTGGCGAATCCGGCAAGCATTTTGATCCAGAACTTGTTGATATTTTCTTCGCCAAGCTCTCGATGATTCGCGACATGAATCAAATGCATGCGAATACTTGACCTTGGGTGATTTGGTGGCGTTGAATTGGCTATGATTTGAGCATGAGAACGCTGATTTGGACCGCCAAAAATAAATTATTTGCCATTCATGTTGGGCATGTGCGCGAAGTGTGCCCGGTGGTTACAGCGCAGGCGTTGCCATCTGGACCACCATGGCTACTTGGCTTATTTGATTATCACGGAACTTTAATTCCCCTGCTTGATGCGGGCATTTTAACTGGGCAAACACCCATTGAACCGCAAGTTGGTTCGCGAACAATTCTGATTGAAGTTCCCTTGGCCGCCGATTCCAACACCGCCAGCATGGCCATATTTGGCCTGCGAGTGGAACAGGCTATTGGCTTGCGCGATCTTGACGATAGCGGCGCGTGGAATCCAACTTCGGGCTTGCCTGGCTTTGAACATTTGCGCGAGGTTCTGAATATTCCAGAAGGTCGCGTGCAAGTGTTTGACGCCACGCGGATCGCCATGCAACATCAACTTCTTTTGCAAGGCGCCAGCGCGGTGGCCGCCAGCGATCATCGGCGGCTTGTGTCGTGAGGGAATTGTCAGCGTGGTTGGCGGCCAACACTCCACTTGAGCCTGAAGTAAATAAATTTGTGGAGTTGTTCGCGCAGGAACGAATGCGCCTGCTTGGCGACAAGACGATTGGGGACTATGTGGCGCGCTTGCAACGCGACCCACAAGAGGCCATGTATTTGCACCAGCATTTGTCTCCGCCAGAAACGTGGCTCTTTCGCTATGTCGCGGCGTTTGAGGTTCTGCGCGAGCACCTGCTGAAATGCGATCGCTCACAAGTGATACAGGTGGCCAGTCTTGGTTGCGCCACTGGGTCGGAGCCGTTTTCCATTGCGGCCACCGCGCTTTCCTGCGGTTTAAGCGCGCAGAACATACACATTCTTGCGCTTGATTACAGCGATGAGCATTTGGCGGCCACCAAGAGTGGTCGGGCAAGCGCGTTGGCGCAACGCACACCCATCCCAACTTGGGCCGCGCAATGGTTGCGACCCACAACCCAAGGACAATTGGAACTTGATCCCGGTGGTGTGGACATGATTGAGTTACAGCGTGGTGATTTGTCCAAATGGAAACCTGATCGCGCATTTGATTTTGTCTTCTGCCGAAATGTTGCGATTTATTTGAACGAGGCAACCAAAAAGCGCCTGAGCAAATTGCTGTGCGACATCACCAAGCCAAACGGTTTGGTTTTTCTTGGTCATGCGGACTCAATTGTTTTGGCCGACACGGACATGCGCAGAAGTGAAGTTGATCACGCATTTGTGTTTGCACGGTCGGACAAGCCGAGCGAGTCGATGAAATTGGACATGGCTACGCGCGCGTTGATGCCGTTGCTCACACCAAGCGCGCCAAAAATAAAGCCGGGTGTTTCTGTTGCAAAGTCGGTGTCCGCGCGCGCCGCCACCACGCCGATGCCTGCGTCTGCGCCAATGATGTCTTTGCTTACAAAGGCCCAGATTGCCGCCGACTGCGGAAATTTAGCGGAGGCCGAAAAAGCGTTGTTGGCGCATTTAGCCGTTGAACCCTCTGAAATTCAAGCGCATGTGTTGTTTGGTTGCGTTCAAATGGCGCAAAAAAAATTCCCTGAGGCTGAGCGAAGCTTTACCAAGGTCGTGTACCTTGATCCCGTGAACTCACTTTCACTCTTGTCACTTGCCGCCATCGCAGACATGCGTGGAGATGCCAAAAGCGCGGAACGCTTCCGTGATCGCGCCGCGCGAACTGTTATGGAGAAACGACATTGACCCAATTGCCGCCACAAGATCTTGCACAAAAAAAAATTGGCTTAACGCAACTTTTGGCGCGTCCAATTCTGTCAGCCAGTTTGGACCAGAACACCAGTGATTTGGCGCAAGAGCGCGCTCAGTCCTTGCGTGAGGAGGACACCATTTTGCTATTTCGCATTGGTGGAGAACGATTTGCCTTGCCCGCCAACAGCGTGCTTAATGTCTTTCCGCTTACAACCGTGCGCAATGTTCCGCATAGAACGCGTCCGCCATTTCGAGGATTGTGTTGCCATGAAGGAGCCATTTTGTTGACGGGCATGCTCCATGTTGTGCTTGACATGGATATGGATGCGAACGCCGATGCGAAATTACGGCGCATGATTGTGATTGGCAGTGAGGATGCGTCCTGGGCCTTCGAGGTTGACGCGGTGGACTGCATCCGCAAAGTGGATCCGTCGCGCTTTCGAAACGCCCCCTCCACTATTCCCAAAAATGCTTCTTCCTGCACCAATTGCATCATTCCATTGGATGATGGCGACGCTGTTCTACTGAATCCAATCGCAATTCAAACAATCATGGAAAAGGCTATTCAATGAGCGCATTTGGCGGATTTGATTTATTTGAATTGTTCCGCGCTGAGATTGTTGCGCATGGCGCGTCGCTGAATGATGGCTTACTGCGTTTGGAGCAGAACCCCGCCGACGTGTATCCCATTGAAAGTTTGATGCGTGCGGCGCATTCCATCAAGGGTGCATCGCGCGTGATTGGTTTGGATTTGGCGGTGGACCTGGCGCATCACATGGAGGATTGCCTAGTCAATATTCAAAAAAAGATTGAAGTGTGCGGACCTGAGCGCGTTGAACAGTTGCTTGGCGGCACGGATATCCTGGCTCAATTAGGCACACTGCAAGAGGCGGATTTGCCGACATGGAAATCCACCAACGCCGTTGATATCAACGCGTTGATCACCGCATTGTCGGCGCCGCCGCAAGCCATGCCGGCGGCAGTGAACGTGGCCAAGCCAGTTGATGTGCCTACTGCTGTGCCAGTTCATGTGGTTGAACAACCGCAAGTCGCGGCGCATGGCATTCAACCCGTTGAGCAAGGCGCGATTGCGCCAACGCATAAACCATCGCCTGCATTGGCTTCTACAAAAACTTCGGACGTCTCTTCGGAGCAAGCGCTGAAACCCGCAGAAAATGCGCCGCAAACGGCGAAAACGGTGGCGCACACTGCGACAGAAGTGAGGACTGTGAGGGTGAACGCGGAAAATTTAGATCGCATGATGCGCTTGGCTGGAGAAAGCATGGTTGAGGGAAAACGATTTCCACAAATTCGCCGCGGCCTACGTGAAATGAAATCGCAACTGCGTTTCGCGCGCGACTCGTTTGAGTCGGCGGTGAAACGGCGCGACACTGCGGAGATTTCAAATTCATTGGCGCGATTGGCCAGCATTGAAGGCAGTCTGACAAGCCACGCGGAATTTTTGGAGAATGTATTTCGACGCACCGAGGAAGTTGGAACAAAGTTGTATCACGAGGTTATTGGAAGCCGCATGCGACCCTTTGGCGATGTGACCGCTGGACATCCAAGAATGATTCGCGATCTTGCCAAGAAACTTGGCAAAAAAGTTCAATTTGATATTGAAGGCGCGCATGTTGCTGTGGATCGTGACGTGCTTGCGCGTCTGGAAGCGCCGCTGAATCACATGTTGCGCAACGCTATTGATCACGGTGTTGAAGGTCCAGAGGACCGATTGGCCGCCGGCAAAGGCGAGACCGCGCACTTGCGCTTGCAAGCGCGCCACCACGCTGGCATGCTTGAAGTGCGAATTCGCGACGATGGTCGAGGCATTGATCCCGAGCGCGTGCGCACCAAAGTGATTGAAAAACGCTTGCAATCTGCTGAAATTGCGGCTGGCTTGAACAAACTGGAGTTGCTTGAGTTTTTATTTCTGCCAGGCTTCTCCACCGCTTCACAAGTCACCGAAGTCTCTGGCCGCGGCGTTGGCTTGGATGTTGTGAGTCAAACGGTCCGTGAAATTGGCGGCACAGTTCGCTTGGAATCCCAGCCTGGCCAAGGCTCGGAATTTATTTTGTCACTGCCCATCACGCTGAGCGTGATCCGTGCCGTCACTGTAATGGTAGGTGGAGAGGGATACGCATTTCCGCTTGCGCGCATTGAGCGAATTGTGAAGGTGAATTCAGATTCCTTGAAGAGCATGGAAGGCAGATTGACATTTGAGCTTGATGAGCGATCGATTGGATTGTTGCGCGCGAGTGAGCTGTTTGGCTTATCGCAAACCCCCGACTCAAATAGTTCCAGCGTTGTGAATGTGGTGGTGCTTGGCGACATAGACAATCCGTGTGGCTTGGTGGTTGACCAATTCATGGGCGAGCAGGATTTGGTGGTGCGCAAACTTGATCCACGCCTTGGCAAAACTCCATTTGTAAGTTCCGCCGCCATTGACGACGAGGGCCACGCGATATTGATCATGGATGTTGAGGACTTGCTTGTTGGAATTCGTCGAGGCCTTTCCGAGGGCGGCGTGCGCGGATTGGATATCGCGTCATTGCGCCGTACTTCATCGGGCCGCAAGCGTGTTTTGGTGGTGGATGATTCCATCACCGTGCGCGAAGTGGAGCGGCAAATGTTGGCGCGTTTGGGATATGAAGTGGAGACCGCGGTGGATGGAGTTGATGGCTTCACGCAATTGAAAGCCGGACGATTTGATTTGCTCGTGACCGATGTGGACATGCCACGTATGAACGGCATTGAGTTTGTGAAAGCACTTCGTCGCGAACCGCGCTTCGCGACGTTGCCTGTCGCTATTGTCAGTTACAAAGATCGAGCCGAGGATCGCGCCGCTGGAATGGAAGCGGGCGCAAACGCCTACCTCACCAAGGGCTCGTTCCAAGATCAATCATTCATTCAAACTATCACGGACTTGATCGGCGAGGCGCAGGCGTGAACATTGGGATTGTGAATGATTTAAAAATCGCATTGCACGCCTTGACACATATTGTGCAAGGCATGCCCAATGTCACCTTGGCGTGGACCGCCTTGGATGGTGAAGAGGCCGTGGCCAAATGCGCGGCAAATAAACCAGATTTAATTTTAATGGACTTGATCATGCCCAAGATGGATGGCGTGGAGGCCACGCGCCAAATTATGCGCAAGACCCCCTGTCCAATTCTTGTGGTCACCGCCACCATTGAGGGAAATGCCAGCCGCGTGTTTGAGGCCCTTGGCGCCGGCGCGCTTGACGCGGTTGAAACGCCGCGCTTTGAGCAGTCGCTTGATGGAGCGGGCGGTGATCGTTTACGAGCCAAAATAGAGCAAATTCGGCGCAATCAACGAATTGATGTGAAGCCCCTTTCCAGCAATGTCATTCGTAAAGCGCATGCGAGCGATCAATCCTGCGCTACGCCCATTGTTATTTTGGGCGCAAGCACGGGTGGGCCGCAAGCCTTGGCCACCGTTCTTCGATCCTTCAAGCAACCCATGAATTTTGCCGTGGTGATAGTTCAACATTTGGACACCGCGTTTGTGCCAGGATTTAGAAATTGGTTAAGCCATGAGACAGGCTTGACGGTACGCGCGGCGTCGCCAGGTGATCGCGCGGTGGCTGGAAGCGTATCCGTGGCGTCCTCGGATAGACATTTACAAATCACATCCGCTGGCGTGTTCATTGAAACAGATGTTCCCATGGAGGCGCTTCACAAACCAAGCGTGGACTCACTCATGCTTGGAGCCGCCGGCACAAAATTATGTGGCGTGGCCGCGTTGCTGACCGGCATGGGAAGGGACGGCGCCGCAGGATTGTTGGCGCTAAGAAAATCTGGCTGGGCCACCATTGCGCAAGACGCCGCCACAAGTATTGTGTGGGGAATGCCTGGCGCCGCGGTGCAATGCCTTGCCGCGGAGCAAGTGCTTGCCATAGAACTTATTGGTCCAGCCATTCAAGTCGCTCTTACAAGAAAGCCTAAACCGAACCATGTCTAATTCAATATCCAACCACCCGGTGGCCGCTTTCAAAACGATTGTTCTGTTGGTTGATGATCAAGCCATTATTGCCGCCGCGGTGCACAAAATGTTGCAATCTCAGCCAGCATGGGAGTTTCATTATTGCAACGATGGAACCAAGGCCGTGGAGATGGCGTTGACTTTAAAACCAACAGTGATACTTCAAGATTTGGTCATGCCGAATATCGATGGATTGACATTGGTGACTGAATATCGCAAACACGTTGCACTGACGGAAACACCGTTGGTGGTTCTTTCCTCACGTGAAGAAGCGCTGACTAAAGCCAAGGCGTTTGAATTGGGCGCCAATGATTACCTGGTGAAGTTGCCGGATCCAGTTGAGTTGATCGCGCGCATCAAGCATCATTCGGATGGATACAAGGCCGCCATGGAGCGCAACGCCGCCTACGCCGCGCTGGCCGCCAGCGAAAAACATTTGCAAGAGGAAGCCAAACGTGCGGCGGAATATGTGCGCTCGCTGTTGCCCGAGCAGTTGACTAAAGGCACGGCAACCACAAAATGGAAATTTGTTCCCAGCGAAAGTTTGGGTGGTGACGCGTTCGGTTACCACTGGCTTGATGAGTCGCGCTTGGCGATTTATCTGCTTGATGTGTGTGGACATGGAGTTGGTCCCGCGTTGCTTGGTGTGAGCGCGATGAACACTATTAAAGGTGGTGGAATTCCTGGCCGCGATATGCGCGATCCTGCCGCGGTGTTGGAAGGCTTGAATGATCTGTATCCAATGGCGGAGCACAATGACATGTTCTTCACGCTGTGGTACGGCATTCTTGATGTGGATGCGGGCACCATTAAATGGTGCGGCGGCGGCCATCCCCCCGCTGTTTTGGTGGGACCAGATGGTTCAATTACGCAACTTGCCTCTCAAGGCTTGATGATTGGCGCGGCTACGGGAATTCCATATGACTCGAGCGAGGTGACATTACAGCCGAACTCCAAATTGTTTGTGTACAGCGATGGGATATTTGAAATCACCAAGCCGGACTTAAGCATGACTTCGCTTAAGGATTACATTGCGCAGGTCGGCAAACTACACACCAAGCCTGATGCGCTTGAACAAATGGTCACGTGGGGTCAGGCGGCGCAAGGCGGTCCGCATTTTGTGGACGATGTGAGTTTGCTTGAGGTAACATACAAGCCGTGAGCCTTGCTTGTATTGACTGCAATGTGATCGTGTTATTTTAATTTATCTGCGTGCTTCAATCTTGCGTCCAAGCAAAATGATGAATGACACATTGCGCACATTCATGTTCTCCGTCTGTGTAAGTATTTGTCTTGGATGCGAGTCGCCAACACAAGCAATAGTGCCCACGCGATTTCACTTTGAAGAAATTCACATGGGCGCCAAGGTCAAGATCACCTTGTATGCGCCATATGAAGCCACCGCCGCTTCCGCAGCGCGCGCGGCGTTTAATGAAATTGCGGCATGGGACATGGCGTTGAGTGATTACATGGCCGAATCGGAAGTTTCCAAACTTCCCAAGTTGGCCGATGAGCCCGCCACAGTGCAAGCGCGTTTGGCCAAAGCCATAACAAAATCGCTTGAATTCAATCACTCCTCATCAGGCGCCTTTGACTGCGCGCTTGGACGCTTGAGCAAAGTATGGCGCACGGCGTTTCGCGAATCAAGCCTGCCCAGCGACGCGGTGATTGCGGACGCGCTGAACCATTCTGGATGCGCGCACATGCATTGGAATGAGCCAACCCACACGGTGACATTTGATATTGCCGACATTCAATTTGACTTTGGCGCCATTGGCCAAGGCTTGGCGGCGGACGCGGCCATGCAGGTGTTACGCACGCGCGATATCAGTTGCGCGCTGATTGATATCAGCGGCGACATTCTTGCCAGCGATGCGCCGCCACAATCGACTGGTTGGGTTGTGCAAGTTGATCCCGAATTTCAAAGCGAACAGCCACGCATTTTACTTCTACGCAATCAGGCGCTGTGCGTCAGTGGTGACCGCGCACAACCTGGATACATCAATGGAAAAACGCTGTCGCACATTCTAAATCCAAAGAACGGTCGGCCAATTGAGTCGCCGCGCCAATCAATGGTGATCGCCAACGACGCAACCACCGCGGACGCCATTGCAACGATTGCGTGCGTGATGAGCGTGGAGCAACTGAAGGACTTCGCGAAAAAATTTCCGGAGGCGCATATTTCGATCGAACGTTTGAAGCACGATGGCGGATTGCAATCGATTGGCCAATGAATTCGCTTGGATTTGCGCACGCGACGCAATCTGGTTTCAGATTAATTTTGTATTGCCTGGCACCCGAATAACCACTGGCGGCGCGTTGCCCATTTCAAGTTTGTCGGGACCAAGATTTTCCTTGCTGTTGACCACTTGATCCCAGGTCACATCTTGACCCGTGTACGCCGCCATGCGACCCATGAGCGCCATGCGACATGAGTTGACCACAAAGTTTCCATCATCAATGCGCTTTCCACTGCGAAGCGCCTTGTAGAACTCGTCGTGCTCAGTCTGATACATGTTTGGGTTTGGCCCATCTGGCGGATAGCTCCAAGGATGTTCGCCAATGATCTCGTGGGTTGGACCCCAGCCATTGATGAAGGCGCTTCCCTTACTGCCTAAGATAGTGTCGACATTTTCGTTGAAGCAATTATCTTGTTGGCGGCATATCAATGTCGCGCGCCGATTGCGCGGCCACTCATACACAACGGCAAAGTGGTCATAGACATCGCCACGCTCTGGAATATTTTCACGCAGGCCACGTCCGCCTGTCGCAGTGCAACGCGTTGGTGGCTCGTTGCCAAAGGCCCAATTGATTTTGTCAATGCTGTGTATGGCTTGCTCCACAATAATGTCGCCAGAAAGCCACACATGGTGTTGCCAATTGCGAAGTTGAAATTCCATGTCGCTCCACTCTGGCTTGCGCGGCTTGGTTCCCAAGGGACTGGTGAGATAATCGCTGTGCATGGCCAAGACTTCGCCAATGTCGCCGCCGCGAATGCGCATGAAAGTCTCACGCTCTGGCAACGAATAACGCCAGCAAAAACCGCTCATAAACTGCAGTTTTTTGGCGCGCGCGTCTTCAATGCACTGAACCACAATTTGTGCGCCAGCGGCGTCGGTGAACATGGGCTTCTCGCAGAAAATATTTTTCCCCGCGTCAACCGCGGCGCGCAAATGCATGGGGCGAAAGTATGGAGCGGTTGCCAGAATTACAACATCCACATCGCTAGCACACGCCAACTTACCCGCGTCAAAGCCAGTGAAGCGACGCTCTGGTGGAACCATGACGCGCGAACCCTCTGGACGTTTGGTAAGTTCCGCGTGCGCGCTTTCAATGCGGTCGGCGAATGTGTCGGCCATGACCCAAATCACAACTCCGGGATCGGCTTTGAGCGCTTGCTCTGCGGCGCCAGTGCCGCGGCCACCACACCCAATCAGCGCCACTTTAATTTGACTACTACCAGTGACCTGGGTGAGCACTCGGCCAAGAACGGGTGCGGCGATGGCCGCGGCGCCAGCCATGGCCGCGGTGTGGATGAATTTTCTACGTTCAAAACTTTTTTCGTTGGGCTGTTGCATGCGTGATTCCTGATGTTGGTGTGTGCGGCGACGTACTGAAAATTAATCGCAGATCATTTTAAAGCGATGGTTGGACAGTGTGGGTGGGTGTGAAAATAGGTTGCGGTTTTTAGGGACTGGACTTGTTGTTTTGTGGTGTGCTTGTGGCTGGAATTGTGGCTGGTGGCGAAGATACTTCACATGCCACTCGAAACCCAGCGAAGGAACCATCGGCAAGCCACCAACGACTAGGTGGGATTTGTGGATCGGTGGCGTTCCACTCTGGCGAAAATGCACGTATTGCGTCGCAATTCACCCGTTCCACTGAGTCGTTGTATGCGCCGCCAACCAACACGCCTACGCCATCGCTGGTGGTGACCCATTCAGCGGCGTTGCCTTTAAGGTCGTAAAAACCATTGGTCATGGGCTTGTTGGTGCCAACACGATGCGTGTGGCGTGCGGAATTTTTGGCGTACCACGCAATGTCATCCAGTGGAATGGCGTCGCTAGAACCCTGAGCGCACACTGCTTGAAACTCTTGCAACGTGGGCAGACGAAACTTTTTTCCGGTTTTGGCGCTTAGCCAAACACAAAACAGTTTGGCATTTTCTTCACTCACGGAAATCGCTGGAAACCCCGCGTGGCCAAATCCTCGGTCCATGGAAATGTACGGTTTGCTTGGGCGCGCAATGGCGTCGGCTTGCGCGGGTCCACTGCCCGCGTCGCGCGAAAATACAAATGCATCAAGTAATTCCCAAGGCACTTCGGTCTTTCCAATCAACACGTTGGCGTGCTCTGCAATATTGATGGGCAGTAATTCAATTTCAAGCGCGGTGCCACTGATGGCGAACTTGGTTGTTAATACGGCAGGATCGTTTGGCAAAGTTGAGCCAGCGCCTTGGAGAATGAACGCCCATGAAATGGCGCAGATGCGCAGGAATATCATTGAAGTATTGTGACTTGAAATGACAAGTTTAGCAACACAATGGCGATATCTACGCCATGGCTGTTGCAAGCATGAATCAACCACGCACATGGTTCACCACGCGTACACAAAAAAACTTCCTATGGCGCAAATGACGCAAACAACTGATTGTTGGTAGAACTTGTTGATACACATATGCGGCTAGAACGCCCTGTAAGAATTCATTTTCATGTCCACCCAATCACCCAACACAACGCACAACCATGA
>CALFOZ010000189.1 GCA_937919205.1 uncultured Planctomycetia bacterium | reverse complement strand
TATTGGTGGTGCGCATCCATCCCGTTTCAGAAAGCGCCGTCAACTTCGGCTCACCCGCCACTGAAATTAAAACCGTCGCCACATCGCGCTGGACAATGTCAGGCATTTGATTTCCAAGCCCTTGCGTGGTGATTGGATTGATGGTCATTTGCTGAGCGATGGCTTTGCGGCTCATGTCAACTGCAAGACCGTTGGTGAGCGTGCCAAGCGCCGTTTGCGCCGCGGCCACGTCGCCACCATTTGGAAATTGCACTTGCATCACCATAAGTTGATTGATTTCAATGTCGCCCGGGCGATCGCCTGTTGCGGTGAAACCCATCATGGTCATGGTTCCGTTGTTTTGAACTCCGTCGGGCTGCGCAACATTCAACGAAGCGCTCAATGTGACCGCGGTTCCGTTGATGGACACAAATGATGGCGCGCCAATGGTGTAGGTGAAACCATTCTGGCTTAAGACTTGCGGCCACGAAGTGTTGCTTTGCGCTTGCGGCACAACGGCCGCGGAATTGCCCGCGCCAGTTTGAGGAGCAGAAATCCCCAAGCACATGGAACCAACAAGAACAACAACGGCGGCGGCGAAATCAAACTTGCGTTTCATATTGAGATACTTTCAATTAGGAATTTTGACCATTTCACAGTGGGAAAGAATAGCACCCGATTTAGAATTTCAAATGAAATTTCTTGTCACCGCGATCTGTAACCTTCGCTAAACTATTGCCCTTCGCCGTCGTAGCTCAACCGGTTAGAGCGGAGCACTCATAATGCTCAGGTTGGCGGTTCGAGTCCGCCCGTCGGCACTGTTGCTGGTGTTGAAACACTCGTCCATGTGACTTCGCACCCATGCCGCAAATGCGCATGGTTGCGAGCACATCAATCACACGCGTGCGCGTTTCGCACATCAAGCAACTTGCCCCGCGAGGTCCGTGCGTCTCTAATGTTGTCACTGCCCCGCTAGCTCAGTTGGATAGAGCACCGGTTTCCTAAACTGGAGGTCGCGCGTTCAAGTCGCGCGCGGGGCGTTTGAAACTTGCTGGCATTCAGTGACGCGCGCAAGATGTAATTACGGCGCGGCGCCTTCGCGAATCCGTTGGCCTTCAAGAAGCGCGAACTAAAGGTAAATTTAAATTTCGCGCCGCGGCCAAGATTGCCGTGTGCAGTGCGTCAAAAACTTCTGGCAGTGGCTTGTCGCCTTTGGCAAAACACGCGGTGGCGCAGAATTCGATTCCATTTGAACTGAGATTCACCACTCCCACTTGAATGCTGGACATTTGCACGCCCGGCGCTTCTTGCAGAAGTTGCCGCGCACGAGCGCGCAATTGATCCATTGACGCGGCGTCGGCTTCAAACGCAATCGGTAGCGACGCCTTGAACACTTTCAGCGCGTTGCCGGAATGCGTCTCCAATTTGGCCGACACAAGCGTGGCGTTGGGAATCACCAGGCTTGTCTGCAACTTAGTGCGCATGGTTGTTGTGCGAAATCCAACGCGCTCCACTTTGCCTTCAAGGCCCTCAAATTTCAGCGTATCCCCCACGCTAAATGGCCTGTCCGCCGCCAACACCAACGAGCTGAAAAAATTCTTCAGTGGTTCCTGTAGCGCAAGCGCGAAGGCGATGCCGCCAATTCCAAGTCCCGCAAGCATGCGATCCACCGAACCTTGCGCGCCAAGAATCATCACCACCCACACGCTCATGATGATCAGCGCCACCAATTTCGCAAGGCGCACTGCGCTGGCGATCAACAATTCGTCCATGGCGCGGCTATCGGCGGCGGCCTTGTCATGCGTGCCCATCCATGTTCCCGCGTAATCAATCAACGTAAACCCAAGACGCGTGAACACAACCACATTGGCAACTTGCAGGCAAACCAGCACGGTTCCAAGCGCGTCGTTGGGCAATCCCAGCAACAACACCAGCCAATTCGCCGCTTGCAACGCAACTGTCCATGACACCGCGTTGGTGGTGTTGCTTATCAAGTGTGGCCAATCCACAATCCCACTGCGCAGGTCAGTGCCGCCTTGCGCCAATCGACGCAGTAACAATTTCACTGGCACTTGTATGAACAGCGAGATGATGAATGAGATCAACGCCACCAGTGGAAAACCAATCCACTGATACAGATCTAACCCAAGCACTTCGCGTTTCAAACCCCCAGGCATATTCAGCCACACTGCTATTTCTGGAGCGCTCCACTGAAATGGATCAATGGGAGGCCCGCCATCATTCGAAGCCAATGACTTTGCAAGCGGAGGCTGTTGAATGAACTCGCGAAATATTGGCGTGATGGATTGAATGGTGCTGGAGGAAAACTGCCATAATTTTTCATCGCCAAATCCATTGTGTCTGCGCAGAGTCACATCGCCACGCGGCGTGGTGGCTAGAACAAATACGTCGGCGTCCAAGTTGGTTGGCACATCTAACTCGGGCAGACGCTCTAACACAAGCGCTAATTTCAGCGCGCTTTGCTGGCCAATTTCATCGCGCACTCCGGGCGCAATAGAACTGAGATCCAGGGCACGCATGGCCGCGTCCAAATCGCCGGCACGCACATTGCGCTGAAAGTGGCTCAATACCGAGTTTGGTGATCGGTAGCCGGCAACTTGCGCGGTGGACTCGCGGGTGGGTTTGGCGGCCTCTTCGGCATATGTGGAATTGCAAATGAACGCGCATAAGGCGCAACACATCAAAGCCCGCACGCGTTATGAACGCGCGATTCATTGCGTCAACGCGCCACGCTAAAAGATTGATTTGCTTACGCAAGACCCGGGCCCATGCGCCAAGCATTGTACAAATGTGGCTTGGCGCAAATCGTGTTTGAAAGAGTTGAAAGAACACTGCCAACACGCGCGCACTTAGTCCTTTGATTCCGGCTCCAAGTTGGCGATGTAGCGACCACCCTTGGCGCGGTCGGCGCGCGCTTGAATGAAATACGCAACACCCCACACGGCCATCAATAAAACCCACGCAAGATTGACAAGAAGAACTTCCATCATGATTTCGAAAGTGTAGCCAGAACGCACGTGGATCGCCACCTTTGATTACCCGCATAAATCGCCCACATAGATCGCCCACAT
>CALFOZ010000188.1 GCA_937919205.1 uncultured Planctomycetia bacterium | reverse complement strand
GGCGATCCTTCGGGGTCGCAGTTTTTTGGGCGTTTCTTTTTTTGCTCAAGCGTGGGACACTCTGAACATGCCACAACATCAGCGTCATCAACGACAAATCACTTTGCCTTGGTGTGGCGAAGAAGGTCAATCGCGAATTCGTGGCGCGCATGTGTTGGTGGTTGGTTGCGGCGCGCTTGGTTGCGCATCCATTGAGTGGTTGGCGCGCGCGGGTGTTGGTCAGTTGACATTGGTCGACCGCGATGTTGTGGAGTGGTCCAACTTACAGCGTCAGCAACTATTCAGCGAGCGCGACGCGCAAGCGAGCGCACCCAAGGCGGAGGCGGCGGCGCGGCGCGTGAAGGAGATTGATTCCACCATTCGCGTGCATGCCTGCGTTGAGCATGTGAACGCGGAAAATGCGGCTGATTTGGCGCGCGGCGTGAATGTGATTGTGGATGGACTTGACAACATAGAGACGCGCTTTGTGTTGAATGATGTGTCCGTGCGCGATGGAATTCCTTATGTGTACGCGGCGGCCGTTGCCATGGAAGGTCGATGCATGGTTGTTCTGCCGCGCGATGTTGATGTTGACGAGCGCATTTCCAAAGCGGGCGATGCAAACGAGGCGGATACGCAAATTTCCAAAGCTGGCGTTTCAAATTTCATTCACGCGCACATTTCCAAAGACGTCGCCAATACTGGCGAATCGAAAGCCTCCCACTTTGCGGCGCGCGGCGCGTGTTTGCGTTGCGTGTTTCCGGAAATGCCAGCGCCTGGCGTGTTGCCAACATGTGATCGCGCGGGCGTGCTTGGACCATTGGTGGGAATGGTCGGCGCTTTCGCCGCAAGTCAGGCGTTGTTTTTGCTCGCGGGACGCGCTGATTTGCTTGAACGAAAATTATGGAGCGTGGATTTAGCCGCGCATCGGCACGCAACGATCGTGGTTTCAGTTGATGAGCAGTGCGCGTGTTGCGGCAAAAAAGAATTTTCATTTCTTGAGCCAGTGCATGAAATGTCGCGTGTGGCGCACTTGTGCGGGCGGGGGGCGATTCAGGTTCTGCCCACGCGGCGCGAGAAATCAGATCGCGCGTTTTTGTCCATGGATTTGTCCGCACTGCAAAAACAATTGCTCGACCATGGACAATTCGCAATGCGTGGCGGATCTCTGCATGGGCAACTGCGCAATGTTGCAGGACTTGGCGGCGAACCTGTTGAATTAACTATTTTCGCCGATGGCCGCGCCATTGTTGGCCGTTGTAGCGACGAAACCATTGCGCGCTCCATTTATGATCGCTTCATTGGCAGTTGAGAAAATTTCAAATTCACTTTGTTGGAGCCGGGGAATCGGTATAGGATTCATCTATGACAACAGCAACCACCACCAGCGTAGGAATTGGATCGATGATCACCCCGGGTCTTCTGTACGGCATCAGCTATGCGGAAAAACTCTGCAAGGATATTCCAGCCGACAAGTTTGGCCACTGTCCAATGAAGGATGTGAATCATCCGCTGTTCTACATTGCGCACTTGGGTTTGTACGCCGAGCGCATTCTTGAAATGATTGGCCGCAAAGATTTGGCCAACCCAATCGATCCCAAGCAGGAAGAGTTTTTTAAGAATGGCGCGCCGTGCTTGGAGCAAACTGGCCAATATCCAAACAAGGATGTTGTGTTGAAAAATTTCTTGGAGCGCTACAAGCTTGTAGCCGCCACACTGCCTGGTGTTTCAGATGAGACTTTCTTGCAAGCCAATCCAATGGGCGGACGCATGAGCGAAATGTTTCCAACAATGGGCTCGGCAGTCATGTTCATGTGCGGAAGCCATATGCAAATGCATCTTGGTCAAATTAGCGCGTGGCGACGAGTGATGGGCATGGGCAGTTGCAACTGAGTGCTGCCAACTGAACAATCCTAAAGCATTCCATGCACAAATCGCACATTCTTGCATTTGACCAAGGAACCACTAGTTCGCGGTCGATTGTTTTTGACGACAAGGGCGTGTTGCGATCCGTGGCTCAGCAGGAGTTCCATCAATCATTTCCAAACGCTGGTTGGGTGGAACACAACGCGCAGGAAATTTGGACCACGCAGTTAGAGACCGCGCGTGAATGCATCAAGCGCGCCAAGATTGGTCCGCGTGATATTGCCGCCATTGGCATAACAAATCAGCGTGAAACAACGGTGATTTGGGAGCGCGCCACGGGTCGACCCATTGCGCCGGCAATTGTGTGGCAAGATCGGCGCACGGCTTCCATCATGGACAAGCTTCGAGCCACAGGTGTTGAGAAAACCGTGAACGAAGTCACGGGCTTGCTACTTGATCCGTATTTCAGCGCGTCAAAGATGGCGTGGATTTTGGATCATGTTCCAAACGCGCGCGCGCGCGCGGCCAAAGGCGAATTAGCCGCCGGCACAATTGACTCTTGGTTGCTTTGGAAACTCACTGGCGGTCGTGCGCACATGACCGATGTCACTAACGCCAGTCGCACAAGTTTGCTTGATCTTAAAACATTGCAGTGGAGCCCAGAGATGCTTTCCATTTTCAATGTGCCCGCGGAAATTCTTGCAACGGTTGTTTCCAGTGATAGCGAATTTGGCGTGAGCGATCCGGCGCTCTTTGGCAGCGAAATTCCAATTCGCTCCATTATTGGTGATCAACAAGCCGCGCTCTTTGGTCAGTTGTGCCTGGACAAAGGAATGTCGAAAAACACCTATGGAACTGGGTGTTTTATGCTTATGCAAACCGGCACACAGCCTGCGATGAGCAAGAACAGATTGCTGACCACAGTGGCGTGGCGCATGGGAAATCAGCCAGCGCATTACGCGCTTGAAGGCAGTGTTTTTGTTGGCGGTAGCGCGGTGCAGTGGTTGCGCGATGGCCTTGGAATTATTCGAAAGAGCTCCGACGTGAATCAACTTGCGGAATCTGTTCCAGATTCTGGCGGAGTATTTGTGGTGCCAGCCTTCGCTGGGCTTGGCGCACCAACATGGGATCCGCGCGCGCGTGGCTGCATACTTGGACTCACTCGCGGAAGCACCGCGGCGCACATTGCGCGCGCAACACTGGAAGGCATCGCGCATCAAGTTGCGGATATTCTTGAAGCCATGACCAGCGATGCGGGCGCGCCGGTTGGAATTTTGCGCGTGGACGGCGGTGCCAGTGCCAGTGATTTGCTGATGCAAACCCAGGCGAATTTTTTAAACGCCGCCGTGGAGCGGCCTAAGGTGACCGAAACCACGGCGCAAGGCGCCGCGTTCATGGCGGGCATTGCCAGTGGCATGTGGAAAAACATTTCAGAACTTTCCAAGAGCAGAACGGTGGACCGCGTGTTCAAGCCAAAAATTTCAGATGATCAACGACTTTCTCAGCGCGCCAATTGGAAGCGCGCGCTGGCCCGCGCCGGTGATTGGGCGCAAGACGAATCCAAAGGAGCCACTTCATGAGCGCGGCGGACATTCAATTGCAACGCGTGGACACATTGCGCCAACTTGGCGCCGATCAATTTGATGTGCTTGTGATTGGCGGCGGCGCCACGGGTTTGGGCACGGCGGTTGACGCGGCCAATCGCGGCTACAAAACCGCTTTGGTTGAGGCGCATGATTGGGCCAAGGGCACAAGTAGCCGTAGCACAAAGTTGGTGCATGGCGGCGTGCGCTACTTGGAACAATTGGATTTAGCGCTGGTGATGGAGGCTTTGCGCGAGCGTGGGTTGCTGCATCAGAACGCGTCGCACTTGGTGCATCCATTGGCGTTTATTGTTCCGCGTTACACCTGGTGGGAGGGCCCGTTCTATGGAACTGGTTTGAAGTTGTACGA
>CALFOZ010000187.1 GCA_937919205.1 uncultured Planctomycetia bacterium | reverse complement strand
CCGGGGGTTGGAATCACGCCAAAGTACAAGTTGTCGGCCGTAACCCACACGCTTATTCCTCGGCTTGCTGTGATTGTCATACTTGAAATCGCGGCGCCATCGGAAATGAACCCGACAAAATCTGAAGGACCATTGGCATAGCCGGTGTAAGCACTGCCGTCGGCCAGTGTCACTCTAATCTTGGTGTCGGCAACGGAGTTAAGGTTAATATCAGTTCCAAAGATATTTCCGCCAATTCCTTTCACGCCAGGGGCAAACATAAAGGTGGCAGAAGTGTTTGGAAGGTTGGTCGAAAAGAAGCCCGCGTCGCAATAAATGTCTCCGGCAGAACTTGCCGTCCAAGTGATGCCTCCAGATGTACCGGAGAGCGATGGACCGTAAGCCCCGCTATAAGAATTGAATGATTCGATGGCTATTGTAGAGCCTGCATTGACAACATCTTCGCTCCAAAGACCCAGATTCGTGTAACTAACCACGGCTGAAGATGCGGATGCGGCAAAGAAGCCAAATCCTATAATTGAAGCATATAAATTAGTTTTCATAAAAGGGAACCCCGAAAAAATTTTACAAGCAGTAAGGGAACGCTAAATCAAACGTTGTCTCTCGGAAATTTGGGAACCCCAGAAGAGACACTTTTTGAATGCAAAGTAAACATAACCCCAATTTAGAGGTTTTCAAATGAATGTTTGTATATTTTCAAAATAATTTCAATTTCGGACTTGCGCACGGCAATTCGTGTACAGGTAAAGGTTAATGGAATTATTTTTCAATTTAAAGCATTCAATATTGTCTTGGCGGTCAAATTTACGCCCTTTTGTGTCAATTACGTGCTTCGAGGTTGAGTTAGGCAAATCCGGCAAAGGTGCCACTTTTGCAATTTAAGCATCTTCAAACAGGCAAATGATTTGGCAGGAACGCTAAAAGTGGCAGTATTTGGTCTTTTTTTGAAGATGGCTTTATAAAATCACTAGGGCGATAAGATCGAAACGCATGCCAAGGACATCGGCGAGCGCCGCACAATTTAAAACTGGTGACGACCAAGAGTGGTTGTCGGTTTCGTATGAGGCGTCGCTAGGGCGGTTAAGCGGCGAAGGTAAAAAAACTTCACGCCGGCGCAAACAACTTGGCGCTTTTTACACTCCCATGGTGCTTGCGGATGTGCTGGTGGAACTTTCGCTGATTCCGTGGTTGAAAGAGGGTGCTTCGCATGCGTGCCCAACTATTTTGGACCCTGCCTGTGGTAGCGGAAACTTGCTAATCGCCGCGGCGCGTGAGTTGGTTCGCGCGGGATGCTCCAAGGCCTCTATTGCGAGCGCCATGCATGGTGTAGACATTGATCCGATCGCGGTGTCAATTGCGCGGACGCGGTTGGCGCACTTTCTGCGCTTGGGGCCTACGGCAACACGTCAACTTTCGCGGCAAGTGAGCGTGGGCGACGCTTTGTTTGAGAAAAATCTTGAAGGCGCATTTGACATTGTGCTTGGCAATCCGCCGTTTCTGAATCAGTTGATTGGCGCAACTGTGGTGGACCGCCGCCGCGCGCAGAAACTTGTGGAGCGATTTGACGGCGCGGTGCGCGGGTACGCCGACATGGCAAGCGCGTTTTTATTGTTGGGCGCGC
>CALFOZ010000186.1 GCA_937919205.1 uncultured Planctomycetia bacterium | reverse complement strand
TCGCCGTGTAAAACGCACGCGGCGGTAAATTCCCAGCCCCTAAGCTTCAAACCTTAGGGGCTTTTTATTTGGTATGTCACGCGGCACATGCAAACTTCAAGCTTGACATCGACACCAAAAGATCGAAGTCAAGGGTCCACAACCAAGATTGGCTGGAGCTCGATACCGTATTAGTCCAGCGCCGAACTCAGTGCACCAAGTTCCGCAACCGGCAGCGCCTCAATACCGGGGCGCATTTTGAATCGCATATCGCCGCGGTGCACGAGCCAGAGTTTCTGCAGGCGCAGGTCCTTCATGGCAATCTCCATTGAGCGCGTGACGACGGGAGACTCAGTGCACTTGACCTCAATGCCAATGCGGCGATTGCCGCGAACTAGGAGCAGATCAAGTTCGGCGCCCTGCGGCGTGGCCCAGTGATATGTCTCATGCGGCAGCGCGCCCGAGGCGTGTATGACTTGCTCTACCACGAACCCTTCAAATGATGCGCCCACTTGAGGGCGCTCGCGAAGTTCGCCAGGGCTGTTGATGCCGAGCAGTGCATGCAACATGCCCGAGTCGCGCAGGTACACCTTCGGCGCTTTCACTTGGCGCTTGGCGATGGATGCGTGCCATGGTCGCAGCAGTCGGATGGCATAAAAGCCTTCGAGCGTTTCGAGCCAGCGACGCACCGTCGCCTCCGATGCACCGAAGGCGCGAGCAAATTCCGAGGCATTCCATCGCTGTCCGTGCCAATGCGCCAACATCTGCCAAAAGCGTCGCAGTTCGGCGGGCGGCATGCGCAGGCCAGTATCCAACACATCGCGCTCAAGATAGGTCTGCACGAAGGCGCGGCGCCATTCCATGCTGCTCGCATCAGACTTTGCCGTGAACGAGCGCGGGAACCCGCCACGCAGCCAGAGCCTTTGCCAACGGTCCGCGCCGACCTCGTCAAGACCCAGACCATCAAGTTCGTGGTAGGTGATGCGGCCCGCAAGGCTTTCGCTGCCACGTGTCGCAACGCTGGGCGATGCGCTGCCAAGCAGAAGAAAGCGTGCGGGTACCGGCCGCCGATCTAGCAGTGGTCGCAAAGGCGGGAACAGTGAGGGCAGCCGTTGCACTTCGTCGATCACTACCAATCCTCGAAGTGGCGCAAGCACCGGCTCGGGGTCTTGCAGCAGGCGAAGGTCACGATCGGTTTCTAGGTCGAACAGCCGCGCGGGTTTGCCAAACTCCGCGGCAACGGCCTGAGCAAGCGTGGTCTTGCCAACCTGCCGTGCGCCAAGGATGGCAACGGCCTGAAAGTTCCGTAGCAGTCGGCGGATGGTGGCAAGATGGCGCGGGCGGTCGAGCATGCCAAACAGCATACCATGCAAATTCGTCATGCAAAAACGAATTTGCATGGTTCGCAGTAGGCATGTTTGGCGCGGCGTGGGATCGCATCCACGGCCGTGTACACCTATGCGGCGGTGCAATTCCTAGCCCCTCAGCTTCAAACCTTGGGGGCTTTTTATTTAGTATTCAAATTTAATTATCTTGCGGCCGCGAATGATCCACGCGGCGCGCGGCGCGCCAGCACCACAGGCCCGCGGCAATGGCCACGATCACCGGCCACAACACCACGTTCAAAATGAGAAGCCGTTGACCCAACGCGTCCACTTCTTGGCGCAAACCATATTGCACGCCGCGCAATTCCTTGCGGTACGCGTTCACTTTAATTTGTAGTTGCGCCAACTCCGCTTGTTGCTCGGGACTTAATTTGCCGGGGCCAGTTTCGCCGCCAGTCATTTTCTCCTGCAACTGCGCAATGTTCATTTCGGTCTGACGAACTTCTAGTTGCAAATCTTTTTCACGCGCGATGTACTTGGCCTCGGCCGCCTTGCGAAGCTCCTCCACAATTTCAAATGGCCTGCGGAAACCGCCGCGCGAACGTAGGGTTGCAACCGCGGGGTCGCCAGCCATGCGCTCTAGCAAACCAATAATCAGCGGGCCGTTGTCGGAGAACGCTTTCTTGATTCCTGTTTGCGGGTCCACGCTCACCCATGTTTCGTTGGCCAGCAAATCCGCGTCTGCAATAATCACAATGTTGGCGTTGCCAATGGCGGGCGTGAACAAACTTCCAATGGGACCAGTGATCCACGCGGCAAACACGCGTCTCACGCCGTCGGGTTTCAAGTCGCGTAGCAATTGTTCCGCGTCGCCAAAGTAGCCAAGCTTCAGCGATTGAATGAGCTGAGATTTGTCGCTTGAGAAAATTAGCGGCTCAATGTTGGGTGCAACGCCAGCTGGCAGATCTTTCAGTTTCTGAATTTCGCCAACGCTTTTAAAGTTGATCGCCTCAAAGCGATTGGTCAAAGGATCAGTTTGATTCAGCGCCGCGCGAGTGAGGCTTAGCCACGCAACGTAATTCAATTCGCGCATGGTGTTGCCGGGACCAGGGGTTTGAATACGCGTTGTGAAGTTCATATCCCCCACCGTCATGTCGCGCGGAATGTCCAAGCCCCACGCGCGCAGTAGCGGAAAGTCGTAGGTGGTTGCGGAAACTTTCGCGCCCATTGCGCGCGAGTCTGGGTGCTGATCGGTTTCCGCAAATGGATCGGCCAACACAACAAGTGGCTTGCCCGCAACTGCCCACGCGTCAATGGATCGCAACATGGACTCCGGCAATTTGCGCGGTTGAACCAGCAACAGCGCGTCAATGCCCGTTGGCAACTGCGTTGCGGTGTCGGCAATTTCAACCAAGTCAAACAACTCGCGCATTTGCTCAACCACAAACGGCGCGGGACTTGGCTCGCCCATGGAACCATCTTGCAACATGCGCGCGGGCTGTAACGGCATGTACGACAGCAAGCCAACTTTGGGTTTCACAGTTCGACCAACCGTGGCAATGGCTTTGGCAACTTCGTATTCAATAAACGAATCGCGATCCGCGGTGAACACCGGAATTACTTTTTCGCGCAGGCCAGGACCCGTCACAACAAGTCCAAGAATGGCGGTGCCGCCAGCGTTGTTTACGGGTTGCACAACAAGACCGGCAATGCGCGCAACGTCCTCATCTTCGCTGAATGGTTGCGGATTGATCACGCGCAACTGCAACTTGCCGCCAGAAAGACTGGCAAGCTCGCTGAGATATTCCTCCACGCGCTGAGAATGCGCGCGCAACTCCGGAATGTCGGCGATGGATTCACGCGAGGCGTACAAATCCAATTTCACGGGGTCCTTCAGCGAACGCAAAATGGCGCGAGTTCCAGGGGAAAAACTGTAAAGACCTTCGCTAGTGAAATCAAAGCGCCAACCCACCAGCGCGAATGTGGCAACGGCGTTGAGCACAATCACGCCCACCACAATCAGCGCAATGGCGCCAAGACTTCCAGATCGACCAGAGTGATTTACATGCGTG
>CALFOZ010000185.1 GCA_937919205.1 uncultured Planctomycetia bacterium | reverse complement strand
CGCGCGGCTGTTCACCGTGGCGCTACCCAACTTAATCTCCTCAACACCCCCAGAAATCGCCTGCCAAACGCTGTCTTTATCGCTTAGCGTGTCGCGCGTCTGCTCCAAGTACGCCAGCTTCACGGTCTCGCCAATCTTCAAAGTGCCGCCATCGGGCTTCTCTTGCCCGGTGATCATGCGAAACAGCGTGGTCTTGCCAGCGCCGTTGGGGCCCACAATTCCCACGACCGCGCCCGGCGGAATTAAAAAGTTCACATCGTCAAGCAACGCGTTGTCGCCAAAGTTCTTGCTCACTCCAATCGCCTCCACCACCACCGTGCCAAGCCGCGGTCCAGGCGGAATATAAATTTCAATCTCCTTGATCTTCATCTTGGAGTCCTCATTGAGCATCTGCTCATAGCTGGCCACACGCGCCTTGCTCTTGGTCATGCGCCCCTTGGGGTTCTTGCGAATCCAATCCAACTCACGCGCCAAGGCCCGTTGCCGCTGACCCTCTTGCTTGGACTCCAGCGCCAAGCGCTTCTCCTTCTGCTCCAGCCAACCCGTGTAGTTGCCCTTGTAAGGAATGCCCTCGCCACGATCCAACTCCAAAATCCAAGTTGCCACGTTGTCCAAGAAGTACCGATCATGCGTAACCGCAATCACCGTTCCCTTGTATTGCTGTAAATGATGCTCCAACCAATCCACGCTTTCGGCGTCCAAATGGTTGGTGGGCTCGTCCAACAGCAAAATATCAGGCTTTTTCAGCAACAAACGACACAATGCCACGCGCCGCTTCTCGCCACCAGAGCATGTATTAAGCGGCTGATCCGCCGGCGGGCACCGAAGCGCATCCATGGCCATTTCCAACTGATGATCAACCGTCCAAGCGTCAAACTTCTCCAACTGCTCCTGCACCACGGCCAGGCGATCCAAAGTTTTCTCCATAACCGCGTCGTCTAATGGTTGCGCCAACTTCTCATTCAGGCGATCAAACTCGGCCAACAAGTCAAATGTTCCTTGCGCACCTTCACGAACCAGTTCCAGCGCCGTGCGCGTCTCGCCAAGCAATGGCTCCTGCTCTAAATAGCCCAATTCATAGCCATTTGCCGCCCAAATCTTGCCGTCAAACACTTTGTCCACGCCAGCCATTAGTTTAAGCAGAGTGCTTTTTCCTGAACCGTTCAATCCAAGTACGCCAATCTTTGCCCCGTAATAGTAAGACAGCGACACCTCCTTTAGAATGACGCGCTTGTCTATTTCCTTGGTCACGCCAGTCATGGAAAAAATGACTTGCGTTGTTTCGTTGCCTGTTGTTGGAGCGGCCATTGGGACAATGATCCTAACGATTTACACTTTTTACATGCGCCGCATGAAAAACTTTAAAAACACAAATCCACAAAAGACCAATAACTTCAATGATTAAATCTAGAAACAAAGTCTTTTTTAACCCAACCCCAACCCCGCCGAAACCAGTTGCATATTTTTTAGAAAAACAATCAAGAATTATTTGCATCACGTAAATGGCGGGGTAATTTTATAACAACTCGGGATAAAGGGCTGACTTGCGAAAGCATTTCAGGTTTGTTCCAAGACTTTCTGAACACCTTCCCTTACTCGTTCAGAAACTCATAAAAAATTTCCCTTACTTCCCTTACTTGTACCTAAATCACGTCCCCTTTTTCTAGCTGATGTTTCAGTTAGAAGTGTTCTGAGTTCCCCCTTTTCGGAGTTAGTTCCCATGAAGATTTCCCTCTCACTCATTTCCGTCGGCATGATTGCCGCAGCCGCAAGCGCTGGCGCAATTGATTCAATCGATAGCGGATTGTCCGCAACTTACAAAGGCGTCATCACTGCCGCCCAAATGGATTTAATTAAGAATCCAACCAACAAAGAAGCTGCTTACGCAGTTATGTACAGCACCAACAGTTGGGGTAGCCCATACGTTACTGGAACCTTGGCAAGTGGCGATGGTACAGTTGGCCAAGAAGGTTGGTCACAGTACGGTGGTCTTGCTAGCAACTTTAAGGTAAATGCAAGTTCACCAGTAACTGCAACCAATAGCCACACTGGTCCATCAATGACCATGAAGGGTGCAACAGCTGCCTCAGCTTTCATTGATATTTACCTTGACACCAGCGCCGCATACGCAGCGCAAGCGGGTCCTAATCAACTTCTTTGGTTAGAAAATGATATGTATCGCAATGCAAACAGCACTGCTACCACAGCCGCTCCAAGCATCTACGCGGTTGCCTTTGATTCCACCTATCAGCAATGCAATTCTGGTTTCAAGTTCAACAGCTACACTGGCGCAGCAAGTGGCTTGGGTTCATTCCTGAATTCTTCAGGCGTGATCACCTTCTACGGCTTCACGTTGCCAGTAAGTAGCACAGCTAACTTTGCAGCTGCGGCGTCCAATTGGACAAAGCAAGCTTCTAGTTACAATGTTGATACCGGCGAAGTGTCTTGGTACCTCAGTGCTGACAACGGCGCGACATACAGCGCTTGGAGTTACGCTGCAAATGCAGTTGCTGGTCGCGGCGCTGGCGAAGTGGATTTCTACACTGCTAACGGTGCTGCTACTGCCCTAGCGCAAAGCACAACTTGGGCAAATTCAACCCAGTACACAACCCTTGTGCCAGCTCCTGGCGCGGTTGCTCTGCTCGGCTTGGCTGGCATCGCCGCTCGCCGTCGTCGCGCCTAAGTTACTGCTGAGTTACTAAGGACTCAGATACTTCACTGATACTGTCACCTCAGAGAGCCCTCCGATTCGTCGGAGGGCTCTCTTCTTTTTTGGATTTGTATTTGTGGATTGAAATGATTAGCGGCATAGAAATTATGTCCGTGAGATCGCCGCCCACTTCTATCGCAACTGATTCGCTTGCGATTGAATTACGGCTGATTGGCGCGGCGCTGATCGTGCACGTGAACCAATGGCTTCCAATTTTCTTCAAAGGCCCATTCGTAATTGCGCCAACGCCCAATGGAGTTGGCGTTGATGGGCTTGCGGACTTGTTCGTGGCTCAGAGTGTGAACCGTGCGCCGATTGTCCTGCGGCGCGAGCACGGCGGGTTCCATTTGAAGACCCATGCGGGCCAGACATCGTTGCAAGGTGGCTTCTGGGTTGGCAACAAGATTTTCGTACACAATAGTTTCATGCGGAATTTCTAGCGTGGTTAAGGCCTGGGGCAACAAGGAGCGCTCGGCCGAAATCACGCGGCGAATTTCATCCAAAGAACGCGTCCAACCCATGGAGCGCGGATGAAAGTTGGACAGAAACATGCTGACCGCCGTGTCGCGTGGATCGCGAGCCATGTGCAGGCAATTGGCGCCAGGTAAAATTGCGGCAACCATGGGTAGCCACAACCAAATCAACAGCATCTTGTCGAAAGAATGGGTGGTGCCCTGGCGCAAACGCATTTGGGCGCCGTGCAAATACTGCGTTTGCAGGGCGGCGGCGTGTTGCGGAGCCATGCTTTGCAGTTGATCAATCCAAGAACCGTTTGCGCGTAACACATCCCCCATAATTGGAATGCCGTCGTACTCGCCAATGCCGGTGACAAGTGAATGGCGGTCGAGCATTTGCTCAAGCAATGTGGTGCCGCTTCTAGGCAGGGACACCACCAAAGAAATTGTTGACAACGCCGGCGCGCGCGGCGCACACCAAGAGCGTCCGCCTTGCAATAGGCGCGCCTGATTTGCCACTTCGCGCTCAAGGCCGTCGACATCAAATGGAGGGGTAGTTGTGGTGTGCAAATGTGTGGCTAAGTCAAATGCTTCTTTGTAGCGACCGGCGCCGTCAAGCCAACGCACCGCGTCAAAGCCGGCAGTGCGCCGCGCCATGGGAGATGCGCTGGAACGGGCGTAATTTTGCAGGATTTCAATGGCGGCGTTGTTGTCCACGCGCGACATTGCGCGGCCGCGATACAGAATGGCGCGCTCATCCGCAAGCCACGCGCCGCCAGCGTTGATCAAATTTTGAAGCTCGTCGTGGCGCGCCGTGCGATGCAGAACTTCGGCCAAGTACAACGCGGCGTCGATGGCGTAGGGATTATTTGATTTTGCAAGGGCTTGCAGTCGCTCAATCGCCAAATCGCTTTGACCCAATCGATGGTCGATGATGGCGCGAAAAAAAATAGTTTGCGGATCTGTGGGCGCCAAGCGCACCGCATGCGTGGCGGCGATGTCTGCGGCGCCAATCATGCCGCGACCAAGCGCGGCGCGGGTTAATCCCAGCCACGCACCTAGCACGGTTGGTTGTTTGCGGGTCCATTGCTCGGATATTTCAAACGCCTTTAGAAATTCCGATTGAGAAAGAAGCCGCTGTACTTCTTGCGCTGTGTCCACTCTCTGCATGGGCGAAGTGTACGGGTATTGAAATTGGAAACATTTCAAATCAACAAGATCATTGACGCGAACGAGTGAATGAACTACGCTTAGGAACTCAAGACTGCGGGGTAGAGCAGCCTGGTAGCTCGTCGGGCTCATAACCCGGAGGTCACTGGTTCAAATCCAGTCCCCGCTACTTTTAGGGTCGATCAGGAAACTGGTCGGTCCGCACGTATTTGAAACACACCCTGGCCATACGGTTGGGGCGTGTTTCTTTTTGCGCGGAGCCGCTAGCGACAATGGTCTATAGGTAAGAGTGCGGGCAGACAGTTGCCCTAGTTACAAATGCCAGGCAAGTTCAGCGCGCGCTCAAGTCATATCGAAGCGATCCAAGTTCATCACCTTCACCCACGCCGCAACGAAGTCGTGCGCGAATTTTTCCTTGGCGTCATGGCTTGCATACACCTCGGCCAATGCGCGTAGTTGCGAGTTTGAACCAAAGACAAGATCGGCGCGGGTTCCGGTCCACTTCACTTTTCCTGTATTGCGGTCGTGACCTTCAAAGATCTCCTCAGCTTCGGATGTTGGCGCCCATGTGGTTGCCATGTCGAGCACATTCACAAAGAAATCATTCGTCAAGGTTCCTGGTCGGGTGGTGAACACGCCCAAATTTGAGTGGTCAAAGTTGGCGCCCAGCACGCGCAGACCGCCAACAAGCACTGTCATTTGCGGCGCGCTTAGCGTGAGCAAGTTGGCGCGGTCCACGAGCAAATAATCCGCGGGCAACGAGTGGCCCGAACTGCCATAGTTGCGGAATCCGTCGGCCGTTGGTTGAAGCACCTCAAATGAATGCACATCAGTTTGCTCTTGCGTGGCGTCGGTGCGACCTGGCGTGAATGCAACCGCAACGTCAACGCCCGCGGCCTTTGCCGCGTGTTCAACCGCCGCGCATCCAGCAAGCACGATCAAGTCGGCGAGAGAGATTTGTTTCTTACCACCCGCTTGCGCGCCGTTGAATTCATTGCGGATTGCCTGAAGCGCGTGAAGCACTTTTTGCAACTGCGCTGGATTGTTGGCCGCCCAATCTTTCTGCGGTGAAAGACGAATGCGGGCGCCGTTGGCGCCGCCGCGCTTGTCCGTGCCGCGGAACGTGCTGGCGCTGGCCCATGCTGTGGAAACTAATTGCGCTACGGTAAGACCACTGGCAATTATATTTTTCTTCAGCGCGGCAATGTCTTGCGCATTGACCAACTCGTGCGTGACTGCTGGAACTGGGTCTTGCCAAATCAATGTTTCTTTGGGAACAAGTGGCCCCAAATAGCGCGCGATTGGACCCATGTCACGGTGTGTGAGTTTGAACCACGCGCGCGCGAACACGTCGGCTAAGCGCGCTGGATCCTTCAGAAAACGCCGTGAAATTGGCTCGTAAAGTCGATCCATGCGCAACGCGATATCGGTGGTGAGCATCACCGGCGCGTGGCGCTTGGTTGCATCATGCGCATCGGGCACGGAGTTCTTGGCGGAGTCATCGGTTGGAATCCACTGATGCGCGCCGGCGGGACTTTTGGTCAGCTTCCATTCATAGCCAAACAAAGTTTCGAAATAACTATTGTCCCATGTTGTTGGAGTGGAATTCCACGCGCCTTCAAGTCCGCTAGAAATTGTGCTGGCGCCACTGCCAGTGCCGAAACTATTTTTCCAACCCAGACCCATGTCTTGCATTGGCGCGCCTTCTGGCGCTGGACCAACAAACTTGTTTGGGTCCGCAGCGCCGTGGGTCTTGCCAAAGGTGTGGCCACCCGCGATCAGCGCCACAGTTTCCTCATCATTCATGGCCATGCGCGCGAATGTTTCACGAATGTCGCGCGCCGAAGCCACAGGATCGGGCATGCCGTCGGGGCCTTCGGGATTCACGTAAATCAAGCCCATTTGCACGGCGGCTAATGGGTTCTCAAGGTTGCGGTCGCCGGTATAGCGCTCGGCGGCAAGCCATTTCTTTTCGCCGCCCCAGTATGTTTGATCGGGCTCCCACATATCAACGCGGCCTCCACCAAAACCAAATGTCTTGAAGCCCATGGATTCAAGCGCCACATTGCCAGTGAGAATAATCAAGTCGGCCCACGAAATCTTTTTGCCGTACTTCTGCTTGATGGGCCACACCAGGCGCCGCGCCTTGTCAAGATTCACATTGTCGGGCCAACTATTTAATGGAGCAAAGCGTTGCATGCCTGCGCCGCCACCACCGCGACCATCACTCACGCGATACGTGCCCGCGCTGTGCCACGCCATGCGGATAAAGAACGGACCATAGTGGCCGTAGTCAGCGGGCCACCACGATTGCGAAGTTGTCATCAGCGTGTGCAGATCTTTGCGCACCGCTTCTAGATCAAGCGAGTTGAATTCCTTGGCGTAGTCAAAGTCGCCACCCATGGGATCAATCGTGGGCGAGTTCTGTTGCAGTGGTTGCAGGTTCAGTTGATTGGGCCACCACACTTGAATGGTTTGTGGCGCTGGAATATTGGTTGTTGATGCGCCCGCGAATGGACATTTGGTAGCTGTACTCATGATGATCTCTCCTGTGGTTGAATTCAGGTCAAAGGATAGCACGGTTGCCGTCATGCGCACATAAATAGATGCCTCTGTAAAGACCGGATCTCGTATGCTAAAGACCATGTCAATTCAACTGCGCAATCACGAAGAATTGCAGGGTCTCAAGTGAAACTGAGCAGCATTGAATCCATAGCCCGCGCGCTCAATAACGCTGAAGTTTCTTATTTGGTGGTGGGCGGACTAGCCGTAGTGGCTCATGGATACGGTCGTCAGACACAAGATTTGGATCTTGTCATTCGCCTTGACGCGCCTTGCATCAACGCCGCGTTTGCCGCACTCGCTGAGCTTGGCTATCACCCACGTATTCCGGTGACCTCGCAGCAAATGGCTGATCCTTCGCAGAGATCACGTTGGATTTCCGAGCGAGCAATGGTGGTGTTGCCCTTTCATAGCGAACAGCACCCCGAGACACCGATTGACATCTTTGTGACTGAACCGATTGACTTCAATGCCGAGTACGGCGCTGCCATGGTGAGTGATGTGGCGCCGGGCGTGCCGCTACGCATTGTGCGGCTTGAAACTTTATTGAGCATGAAGGCTGACGCGGGTCGGCCGCAGGACTTGGCTGATATTGCTGAATTGCGCCAGATTCATGGAGGCATGAAATGACTGAACGCGAATCACCAGATTGGCGGCTTGGAACATTTCAAGGGCTTCGACAATCGCAGCATGAGGCGTTTGGAAAACTTTCGTTCCGTGAGAAAGTGAAAAGGCTGGAGGAAATGGCGCAGGTCGCCGCGGCACTGACATCACATGTGAACGCTGAAAGCTTGCCCAAGTCGCGCGCTGATAAAGCGAATTGACGATTTTTTCCATTGGCATTGCTTGTCGCTCAGCATGCGCGTTGCGGCGAAGCAACATTCACAAATATCAAGCTGAAATAGTTCAATGTGCGCAAGCGGGGACTTTTACTTGCGGCAGTGTTGGTGTTTACAGAAATCGCGATTTGATATTTGAAGTTGATGTCGTAGCGCGCGCGTCAATGTTGCACTGACCAAACCATCGGTAGCGATTGCGCGCAAAGATGCGGTATGCGCCGTCGCGGATGGGGCGCGGCACAATGCGAAATACGGCGAGCAATGGCCACGGAAAGCGTAGTCCGCGCGCGATGGCAAGCACGGCGTCGGAGCGTAGTAGCACTTTGCCTTGGCAAATGAGCATGATTGAATCAAGTGGTGGCGGAGTTTGCGGCAGAGTTTGCGGTGAAGTTGGTGGTGAAGTTTGTAGCGGAGTTGGTGGAGTGCTTGAAGTTGGTGGTGGAGTTGGTGGTAAAATTGGTGATAAAGTTGGAGATAAAGTTTGTAGCGCAGTTGATGTAGTGCTTGAAGTTGGTGGCGTGCTTGAAGTTGGCACGCACGCGCGCGCGGGCTGATCGCTTAAGGTGGGCTTGAATAATGCGGCGGCTTGCAGCGCGCGTGCGGCTTGCTCGCTTTGCAGCGGCGCAAATTGAAACTTTTCCGCGGGATCGCGGCGAATGACAAACTGCACAAATGTGTTGCACACATTGCATTGGCCATCGAACAAAATTATGCTTGGAGAATTCATGGTTGAGTTGCTACGTGCGAGAAACTGAATCGTATGCGGGCAATGCATACTTGCGTTTGAGATTGCTATTTGAATTGCATGGTGGCAAGTACCGCAGACACATTGACTTTGGAAAGAAGCAAACTGCGCATGATTGATACGCTAAGACCCATGCCGCAAACCACGCCAATGATCCGCCCCATTGAACCGCGCGACCTTGCCAACGTGCGCGCGGAACTAGAAAAACATTGGCACTCCCATGAAATTTGGTCGCTGGGCAAACGCCACCAAGCGGACACGCTGCCAGGATTTGTGGCCGAAGTGAATGGCGAGTTCGCGGGGCTTGTCACGCTGAATATGGACGCCGGCGGTTGGCAATGCGAAGTGATTACGCTGAGCAGCCGCACGCTTTCTCCAGGCACCGGCGCCGCGTTGCTTGCCGCGGCTGAAATGCACGCGCTGACAAACGGTTGCGGACGCATTTACTTGACAACCACCAATGACAATTCGCGTGCGATTCGTTTCTACCAGCGCCAAGACTGGCGCTTTGCGGCGCTTCACAAAGGTGTGATTGACCGCGCACGCGCGTTGTTCCCACATATTCCATTGCGCGGTCTTGACGACATTCAAGTGCGCGACGAGATTGAGTTTGAGAAATTAATCGGCGCCGCCGCGTGGAAGTGAGTTGATGTGCGCAGTTCGCGCTTGAAGTTTCAATCTACGAAGTTTGCGCTTGAAGTTTCAATCTGCGCAACAATCATTCCGCGCCACATGGCCGCAACCGCACCTGCTATAAATCACCTTCCATGCCCAAGACGACCAAGCCCATCACCAAGTCCATGACCAAATCCGCCCTGCCCATTCTTGACTTTGTTTCGCGCAACTACATGAACTTTAATTCGCGCGCCACGCGCGACGCGTTGTACGCCTATTGGGACCATATTGGCGGCGGCGGAAAAATGTATTGGGCCATGGCGGGCGCCATGAGTTCGGCGCAACTTGGTATCACCCTGGCGCCGGCCATTCGCGCTGGTCTTGTGCATGGACTTTCCGTGACGGGCGCAAACTTGGAAGAGTCGCTATTTCGTTTGGTGGCCCATCACGGCTACAAAGATTTTCCCGAGTACCGCTATTTCACAAAGCAAGACGACACCAAAATTTTAAAGCAGCGCATGCGCCGCGTGACCGACACCAGCATTCCAGAGGATGAGGCGTTTCGCGCGGTCGAAAAGATTTTGGTTCCCATGTGGAAGAAGGCCACCAAGAATGGCGACCGCCGTTTCTGGCACGAATACTTTTATGAATTGGTGCTGGCCATTCCGCGCAGCAAGTACCAAGGCAATCCAGAAGATTGCTGGCTGCTTGCCGCCGCGAAGGCGAAGTTGCCAATGGTGGTGCCAGGACACGAGGACTCGACCTTTGGAAATATTTTCGCGTCGCATGTGAAGTTCAATGAATGCAGCGCCAACATTGTGAAGAGCGGCATTGAATACATGGGACAGCTGTATGACGATTACAAGGGTCTTTCCAAGGGCAAAGGCGTTGGATTTTTCCAAATTGGTGGCGGCATTTCCGGCGACTTTCCAATTTGCGTGGTGCCATCCATTAAGTACGACTTGCAACAACCCGTGAAACCGTGGGCGTACTTCTGCCAAATTTCAGACTCCACCACTTCATACGGTTCGTATTCCGGCGCCACTCCCAATGAGAAAATTACCTGGGACAAATTGACGCAGAACACGCCCATGTTTGTGATTGAATCCGACGCCACCATTGTTGTGCCGTTGATGCTGTCGGCGTTGCTTGAATGCAAGGCCAATCCAAAAGCCGCCAGCGCAATAGTGAACGCGTCGCGCATGACGACCAAAAAATCATTGGCGCGTGGACGCTAAAGTTTGATTTCAGCGCCTGCGAATAATTGTTAAACTGCGCGTGCATGAAAATTTCCCAACTTCAATGGACCGCTGATAAAAATTGGATGGGCGGTGAAGACTTGCCCGACGCAGATCTGGTGTTGGCATTTGGCGACCACGATTACTTTCACAGCGCGGAGTGCTTTGCTGAGTTGCGCAAACGATTTCCCAAAGCCTGCATCGCAGGCTGTTCGTCATCTGGCAATGTGCAAGCAAGCAAGATCACCGACAAGGACATTGTTGCAACCGCCGTGCGCTTTGAGCATGGCCGCGTGCGAATGCTTTCTTTTGATGTGACGCCTGGCGCAGATATTGCGGAACTTTCTCGCGCCACGGGCACACAACTCAAGGCCGCTGATCTTCGCCACGTATTGGTGTTTTCAGACGGCCTGATCGTGAACGGCACCAAACTTGCATTGGGTTTAAAAAGTTGCGGCGTGACGGTCACTGGCGGTCTGGCCGGTGACGCTGAACGCTTTGGCACAACATGGGTCATGGCCAACGAGCAAGCCAAAAGTCGACGCGTTGTGCTTGTTGGTTTGTATGGCGAAGTGATCGTGAACAACAGTTACTGCTCTGGTTGGACGGAATTTGGCGCCGAGAGAATTGTGACCAAGTCTGTTGGCAATGTGGTTTCTGAAATCGATGGTCAGCCCGCGCTTGCTTTGTATAAAAAATATCTTGGCGACCTTGCAAGCAATTTGCCCGCGAGTGGCATGCGCTTTCCACTGAAGATTACCACCCAAGAAGGCGACCACTCCCTCATTCGCACTTTGCTGGCCGTGAATGAATCGGCGCAAACCCTTACTTTTGCAGGCGATGTTCCACAAGGCAGTCGTTGCAAACTAATGCGCACCAATTTGGACAACTTAATTGAAAGCGCCGATATTGCCGCACAAGAGGCGCGGCCAAAAAGTTCTGCACAAGGCCTGTGCGTGGTTGTGAGTTGCGTTGGCAGGCGCATTGTTCTTGGTCAATTGACCGAGGAGGAATTGGAAGCCGTGGAAAGACACGCCGGCGCGGGCATGAAACTGACTGGCTTCTATTCCTATGGCGAGTTGGCTCCGGTTGGCGATGTGTTGCAGTGTCACTTGCACAATCAAACCATGTCTCTGACAACCATTCAGGAATAAGCCATACCCATGCATCACCGTCTTCTCGCTCGTCAGTTGCAACGACTGATGGGAAAAGATTTTATTCCCGATGAGCGCTGGAGTTCTCTTTTGCAATTGGTCAGCGATTCCTACCGCGAAGCAGATCTTGAGCGCGTATTGCTGGAAAATGCTTTCACAGTGAACTCCGATGAACTGGAGACGGCCAAAGCACAACTGCGCGCCAAGGCGGAGAACGAGAAGGCGTTGCTACGCAGTTTCACAAATTCAATTCCAGAAGATTTGTTCTTCGCCAAATCCGTGGACGGCTTGTACATGGGATGCAACGAAGTGTTTGCGCGCGTGATGGGCCTAAGTGAAAATGAAATTGTTGGAAAGTCAGACGCGCAGTTAATCAGCTCGGACAAAGCCGAAGTGTTGCGCGCCTTGGAGCGCGAAGTGTTGAATACGGGCAAGCGCAATGTTCAAGACGAGTGGATCACGCATCCAGATGGAAGCATGCACTGCATGGAAATGTTGCGCGCGCCCTACTTTGGCGTTGATGGCAAGCCGCTTGGCTTGATTGGCATTGGCCGCGACGTCACCGTGAAGAAACAAGCCGAAGAACAGAAAAAGGAAGTCGACGAAGAGAATCATCGACTCGCCAACTATGACACTCTCACGGGCCTGGCAAATCGACACATGTTCCGCGAGAAACTGAAGCATGAAATTCCCCATGCCGATCGCGCACGGCTTTCACTGGCCCTGCTATTGATTGACTTGGACCAATTCAAGGAAATCAACGACACGCTTGGACACTTGGTGGGCGACTTGCTTTTGGTGGAGGCCGCGCGACGCATCAGCGCGTGCACGCGTGAATCGGACACGGTGGCGCGTTTGGGCGGCGACGAATTCACGGTCATTCTTTCACGCGTGAAGGATGCAAAAGATGTGGAGTTGGTCGCGCAAAAAATAATTGAGCGCTTGGGCGAGCCGTTTCAACTTGGCGAGTCGGTGGTGTATGTGTCAGCCAGCATTGGCATAACCATGTATCCGCAAGACGCCACCGAGGTGGAGGAACTTCTTAAGAGCGCGGACCAAGCCATGTATGTGGCCAAGCGCCAAGGCCGCAACCGATTCAGCCATTTCACGCAAAGCTTGCAAACCGCGGCGCAAGAACGCTTGCACATGATCACCGATTTGCGCGCGGCCATTCTAGAAAATCAATTTCAACTGCACTTTCAACCTATGATGGACATGGCTACGGGCCACATTCGCATGGCCGAGGCGTTGGTGCGCTGGGATCATCCCACGCGCGGAATTATTATGCCCACGGATTTCATACCTTTGGCCGAGGAAACTGGGCTGATTTTGCAAATTGGCGACTGGGTATTTCACGAGGCCGCGCGTTGGGCGAGTCGCTGGAATGAACTCCTTCCTGGTGGATTTCAAGTGTGCGTGAACACTTCGCCCGTGCAGTTTCGCGCGGAAGGCGCCGCTTCCCAAATAAAATGGATTGAGCACTTGCAGTCGCACAACATTCCAGGCGAGTGCGTGGTGGTTGAAGTTACCGAAGGCGTTCTTTTGAACGCCGATAAGGACTCGTTAAAAATGCTGGCGAACTTGCGCAACGCCAACATTCAAATTGCCATTGACGATTTTGGAACCGGCTATTCCTCGCTGGCCTACTTGACCAAGTTTGACATTGAGTATTTAAAAATCGACAAGCAGTTCATCCACTCTCTTTCAAAAGATGTGCGCGATACCGCCCTATGCGAAGCCATTATTGTGATGGCGCACAAACTTGGCTTGCAAGTGATCGGGGAGGGAGTGGAGCATCACTTGCAAGACGAAATGCTTGATAAGTTTGGTTGCGATTTTGTGCAGGGCTATTTGTACTCACGGCCAATCCTTGCGGAGCAAC
>CALFOZ010000184.1 GCA_937919205.1 uncultured Planctomycetia bacterium | reverse complement strand
CAGGTAGGCTTGCCCGCGTGAGAGATCTTCAAAGCCAAGCAACCACTTTTAAGATCTTGGCTTTATTTGTCGCCTGTTTTTTGCAATGCGGGGCAAAAATGCCACAAACAACGGACAATTCAAGTACATCTTCTGCTCCTTCGAATTCTAAGTCCAATAATAAAGCCAATTCAATTCCAAAAAGCGCTGTTGATACCTCAATTGCGCCACCAACTGCGCCAATAAAGGCTCCTCCCGCGCCACCGCAACCAACCGACGGCTTTGAAGTAGTCCAACTTGAGGCCGCGGCCTACGACTTTGAGTCGCTTGGTTTCAAGATCAACCTGCCCAAAGGCTCCTTGGTGGCCAAGGATTCGGTGAACAACGCAATTTCCTGGATGGTTGCGGACGAACGCAATCCAACGCGTTGGCTTTTTCGCGTGCAGGCGGTGAAGTCCAATGATCCGCAAAGTGACACTGAATCCCAAATGCGAAATCATTTGCAAAGTTTCAAAGCCGCTGGAAATGAATTCACGCTTTTGTCGGATCGCCCAACAAAAATCTGCGGACTGCCGGCGCGATTTTTTTGGCTCTCCACTCCCACTGGCGATATTCGCGCGATCAGTGGTTGGTTCATTTTGCAAACAGGCATTGGGGAATTTGTGGTCTTTAGTATCTTGACCACGGAAAAAGATTTCGCCTATGCGGAGTCGGCGATCGACACCGCAGTGGTCACGATTGATATTCGCGACATGAACGCGGTGCAGAAAGAGCGCGCCGATCGTCTACAGGCGGGCGCGGATTTTTTAAAGTCAATCACGCCAGAGCGATTGAAAACCATCGCCGATGGAAAGAAGCGGCTGTATCGATCTTGGGTTGAGACGCCCGAAGGCGATGTGGAACAGGGTTGGGTTTCCATTGAAATTAAAGCGGGTCCCAGGGGAATGACCGATCCAAGCGCGGATTCAAAAACATATACGGAAAGCGCCAAAGAACAGGGGTTTTTAATTTCCATAGACAGTCGCAGTATTGAGGGCGATGGCCTAAACCTGACCAACGCGCGCTGTCGGTATTGGTTGGCGTGGGATCTTGCAAGCGAGGCGTGGTCGGTGCGCAGTGTTCCACAAATACCCGGACCTAAAAATATATTTTCACAAACTGGCGTGCGATTGCGTGTCTCAAGCACCATCGCTGGAACGGATTTGGCGGTGCTCACCAGCGCGCAGGGTATGGAGAGCGAACCTTTGTCATGGACTATTCCAAGCACATCGTATTTGCCACACCCCTTGTCATTTATCTTTGGCGAGATCGTGCAACGCCAAGCGGACACTCCACATCATTTTGCCCTTTGGTCATTTGATCCCAACACTGGAAAAATATCCCAGCGAACATTCAAGTGGCGCGCGGACGCCGCGCATCCTGGACATTGGTTGTTGGAAACGCAAACATCTTTTGATGCGCCCCCAAGCACGGATCAGATCAACGCGCAAGGACATCTGGTGCTTCGTAGTTTTACCAATGGAACGCGCATGGGCCCCACAACTTTGGCGGAAATTGAGCGACTGTGGAAAGCCAAAGGCTTGCAACCTTGAGATGCCTGCCGCGTACGAAATGTTGTTTTTTGCCTATTGTATGCTGTTTTTTAAGCTTAGGCGCGTGCCGCTCAGCGCCAACATTCTCGCCTGATTTGTCCAAGCTAAGTCCGTGCGATGAGTGCGTGCTCCAAGCGCGGCAAATATATTTCACGCCGCAAGCTCCAGAAACAAGTCGTTGGCGCGTTGTATCTGGCCAAGACGAAGGCGCGCAAATCACAATCACTCGAAGCATGAGCGCGCAAAATATATTGACCATTGAAGAATCAACTCCGCGCGTCACAAAAATTCAATTGAAGCCAGATGGATCTTGCGAGCTGATCAGCATGGATTCGGTGGATGGCGGCACCAAGAGTATCTTTGATCCACCCCTGCTCATGTGCGCAAACACGTTGAAGTCAAACGCGCCACTGCGTAGCGAATCATCCATGCAAGCAGTGTTGGTTGAAAGCGGAACCGCACGCGACCAAGGAACGGCCACGCGGACAATCTCTATTGATGGCATGGCGCGCATCACCACCGCGCTGGGAACATTTGATTGCATCGTTGTAAGCACTCATTTTATCGGCGCGTTGGGTAAGGCCAAAATAGACACCCAGATGACCATTTGGATCGCGCCTGACATTGGCTCAATTGCGGAAAAATACCGTCAAAAAATTACAATTCTTGGATTATTCACAAAAAATTCAGAGCGATTCATTGAGAAACTTCCAAAAGAAAATTGAAAACTTTTTAAATCAAGTGGCGAATCAAGCGTTCTCACTCCCTACTCTATTTGCATAGGTCATCCATGTCGCCCGATCGATCCCACATCCTTCTTGCCATACCCGTCTATAACGAGGCCAAGTCCATTGACCGCGTACTACGCGACGTTGGAATTTTTGCCCGCGATGTTTTGGTGATCGACGATGGCAGTGCGGACGCCACGCCGCAACTTCTGGCCAAGCACCGTGTGGAGGTGATTCGTCACGCGGAAAATCGCGGCTACGGACGTTCCATGCAGGACATATTGCGCTGGGCCGATTTTGACGGATACGAATGGGTGATCGCCATGGATTGCGATGAGCAACATGAGCCCGCGGAGATTCCATCATTTGTGCGCGCCATCGAGCGCAACGACGCCGACATTATTAGTGGAAGCCGCTACATGATCGAGCGCATCGATGATGATGACGCGCCCGAGGATCGATTCCGCGTAAATCGAATCATCACGGACGAGGTGAACGCCGCGTTGCGCTTTGAACTGACCGACGCATTTTGCGGCTTCAAAGCCTATCGAACTTCGTCGATGCGCAAACTGCGCCTAAGCGTGGACGGCTACGATTTTCCCATGCAATTCTGGGCGCAAGCCGCGTTTATGAATTTGCGTGTGCGCGAAATTCCTGTGCGCCGCATTTATAAGGACATGCGCAGAACCTTTGGCAACGGTTTGGATGATCCCGAAACACGCTTGCGTTTGTATCGCAACACCCTGCGTGAGGCCATGGCGGAAGCGCCCAAGCTTTTGCAAACTTCCTCAATGCCTGATTCAATTGTGGAATGATGCCCCAAGCCGCCGCCGCGGAAATAATTGTTGAGCACACGGGGCCGCGCATGGATGCCCAAACGCGCATTGAGGGACGTGCCCTTGCGGATTGGCGCGCCGATGCGAGACGCTATTTGCAATTGCCCGACGCGCCCGTGGTGGCCGCGGGTCACCAAGCCCAAGCGTGGCATCCAGGCATTGTGGCCAAAACATTCTGGACCCACGCGTGCGCGCTTGAAGAACAAGCCACGCCCGTTCATGTCGTGGTGGATCAAGACGGCTTCGACGGTTTATTTGTGGAGTGGCCGCAACTGCAAGACAACATGTGGGTGGCAAGCGGCCACCGATTCAGCGAGGCGACCCAGAATACCACGGCCTTGCACGCGCCCGCATTTTGGCCGCGTGGAATTGATCCCTCGCAGAAAGCGCCAGATTTTGTGCGCGAGGGATTGGAGCGACTCACCAACGCCCTGCGCGCATTTGCCAAATCACCCAACGCCGCCCTGCAAGTGACGCTGGCGCAATTGCAAGACTTGAGCCAATGGATCCAACAGCCACGTGTCATCAGCGCCTCGCAATTGGTTGGCACATCGTTCGCCCTGCATGTAATCGACAAAATATTGCGCGAACCCATGGCGTGCGCGGAGTCGTTCAACGCCGCGCTTCTACTTCATCCGCGCGCGGCGCGGCCATTGCAGGTGGATGGAGATCGAAGTGAATTGCCGCTTTGGGTGCTCGGCGATAGTGGCGAGCGCCTTCGAGCCACGGCGCAAAGCGTTCGCGTGGCGCAGGCGCAAAACAAACTCGTCCTACCACGCGCCTTCCTGCTTGGCGTGTTGATTCGCACCGCGCTGGCGGATCGTTTCACACACGGACTTGGCGGAAAAATATACGAGAAAGTTTCCAACGCCTGGATGAGTCGATGGCTAGGTTGGACTCCACCGGCGTTTGATGTGATCTCGGCGAATGTGAGGCTACCTCTGGAAGCTCAAGACATGAATGAAATCAGCGAGATGATTTCATTTCGAAGCGCGTGGTGCGATCCAGATCAAACCACGGCCACGGACATCGGACCAAGCGCGCGCCGGAAATTATTTCTGGACAAGATCGCCGCAAGTCCGCGTCGCAGTCCCCAGCGAAAAAGTCTGTACCAGGACATGGTGCTTGATCGCACATCACGGCGCACGAAATTTGGGGTGAAATTGGCTTTGCTTCAAAGCGCTGAACGCGCGCAGAAATCCCAAAGCCAATCCAAGCAACTGACCATGCGCCGAACATGGTGCGCCAGTTTTTATCCTAAAAATGTAATCACCAATCTGCATCAGCAGATTGCGCACGCCGCACGCAACCGCGCTCACTCGCCTGAAGATTCGCCTGAAGATTCGCCTTAAGATTCGCCTTGCGATGGTGCGGAAAATTCCTGCGCCGAACCCGAAGCAACTTCAGCGTTTTTGTGCGGTTGCATCGGCATCAGTGGATCGGGCCGAAATACCCGCACGTCCAACGACCACACCTTGTCGCTGAATTCATGTCCGGGCTCATTCGCATCCGTTCGATCGCGCGCCGCGGCCACAAGCGTGGACGTGGTTTTGGCGTCAAGATTGTCAAGCATGGCCACAAACATGGCCTCGGGCGTGCTGGGCAATTTTGCGGCGCCATGCTCCAACGTGCCGTGATGACTGATGACAATGTGCAGAAGCACGCGCAACGCGTCGGGTGGCAGTGGTGATTTCTTTCCCGCCGCCGCGGACATGGTTTGAAGCCAAATCGCGCCGCGCACAACATGTCCCACCAAATTTCCATCGGTGGTGTAGGCAAAGCCGCGCTCCCATTCCAGTTCGACTGTCTTGCCTAGATCATGCAAAAACAAGCCAGTCAGAACAATGTCGCGGTTCAATCCCGGATACAGCGGTAGCATCACTTCCGCAAGCAACATAAGTTGCAACGTGTGCTCAAGCAGGCCGCCGATATACGCGTGATGCACGCTCACCGCGGCGGGCGCGCGGCGAAATTGTTGCATGATGTATTCGTTGGACAGATATTGCTCGGTCAAGGCGCGCATGCCTGGATGCTTCAATGAGTGCAACAACCGCTCCACTTCCTTCATCATGGCGTCGATGTCGCGCGTGGTGGCGGGCAAAAGTTTTTTGAGTTGTTCGGTGGACACGTCCTCGGCGCGAATCAGATCCGCGATCACCTGAATTTGTCCATTGTAATTTTGCGTTTGCCCGCTGAGATACACAAAGCCGGTCCGCATGGTTTCGCCCAGACGCGTCTCGTCGAATACCCAGACGCGTAGCGCCGCCTCGCCGGAAGCGTCGCGAATCAAAGCCTTGAAAAAAGGCTTGCCCGCGCGCGTGGTTCCGATCTGTGGATTCACCAGACCATAGATGCCGCTGATTTGTGAATTGGGGCGGAAATCTTTGATCGAAATATGTTCGTGGTTGTCCATGTGGCGAGTGTAGCCGTTGAAAAAATTATTTTGTGCGCCGCGTGATCAATTCAACTCGCCGCGAAGTTGCGCCAATGTTGCGGGAATTTCATCGGCGAGTTCCTCTGGAAGAAGTCCCGCGTGCCCGTGCGTAAGCGACCAACGCGTGGCGGTGAGCGCGTGCACATGCACCGCAAGACAAGCGACTTGAAACAGATCCAGTGGCGCCGCCGATTTTTTGTTTGCAAACTGCGCAACGAACGAGCCCATGATCCCCGAAAGAACATCGCCACTTCCACCGATGGCCAACGCCGCCTCCACATGTGGACTTTTCCAAACGCGTAATCCATCACTCACCCTTGTGTGCGCGCCCTTTAACACCACGATGCAACCAAGCCGCGCCGCCAAAGTGATCGCGGCGATATCGCGTGTTGATTCATTCACGGGATCAAGCTCAAGTTCAAGCGCATTGGCAAGCGCGGTGAACTCGCCTGGATGCGGAGTCATAATAATTGGAGCCTTCAAGTCGCGCGCGAAATCCGGGGTGAGCGCCAACGCGCGCAACGCGTCGGCGTCCACAATGATGGGCTTGGCGAAAATGCCCGCCAACCGAATCACAATTTGCCTCTGCGCCTCATCGTGTCCAAAGCCCGGACCAATCACCAACGCGTCGGCATTCACAAGGGCCTCGTCGATCACCTGAGCGCAACCCGCGGCGAATAATTTTTGCTGGGTATCCGATGGAAGCGCCACGCCTGTGGCGGCTGGAACTATGCCAAGCACCGCGGACAATATTGGCGCGGGCACCGCCACTGCGCACAAACCACACCCACCACGAAGCGCCGCGCGCGCGGCCAACGCGGGCGCGCCGATCATTGGATGATCGCCGCAAGAACCACCCACCACGCACACCTTGCCAAATGTTCCCTTAAAGCCAAGCGGATCGCGCGCTGGAATGCTTGGACAATCGTCAATTCGCTCCATCAATCACCTCGATTGAAATATTTCCCATGGAGGAAAGCAGACTGGCCCACGCGGGATCGCTCGCCGCCTCGCTGAGTGGCGTGACGGCAAGCGACACATGTCCAACATGAAATGTTTCTCCGCTTGCTACAAGCGTGGAGTCGAGATCCACCCAACGACCGTCAATCAACGCTTGCGTCCATAAATGCCAAGCGAAAACATTTGTTTCGCCCGCAAAAAATTCCGCCCACACCAAGCCGGCCACAACACGGCTGGGAATTCCATCAGCGCGCAGAAGCGCCGCGAGCAACACCGCGTGCTCGGTGCAATCGCCAGATTGTGAGCGCGCGGTTTCACTGGCGCTGGCAAATGCGCTACCCAGGTTTTGATTGGTGATGTGATTGGCAACGGCCGCGCGAAGTAATTTGCATCGAGTGAGCGGATCGATCGCCGAGGGATCACCGCTCCATTTCACAAACGCGCTTTTTTTTAAGGTCATCACCGCGGGATCATTCCAATCAATCATCGGGGATGATTCCATAAACGCGCCATCGCTACCCACGATGGCGGGCGATGGGTCCGCGGGCAAATCAAGATTAACTGTGACCAAGAACGATCCATCGGGATTGTGCTTGACGCGTTGAAATCCCTCTTGTGGCGGCGGCATGATGGGCTGATTCTTAGCCTTGACCAGAAGCGTGATGGATCTTTTTGTGGACACGCCAACCAAGGGGCGATCCGCCTTTACAAAGCTCGCCACCATCACTTCCACTGGAGGTTTGGCGGCATCAATCGCCGCCATCGCGGTGGCTTCATCGCACATCACGCTTTGCATCACGCCCAATCCCGTTGGCACTTGACTGCGCAAGATTTCACCGTTGGCAGAAACGTATTCCTCGGTTCCCATGGCGATCAACGCGCCCGTGGATTTCCAACTGATGCAGGGCACAGGTTTATTTTCAACCATCACGCTGGTCGCGTCAATTTTATTCCACGTCACTAATTCGGGTTTCAGGCCTTGGGCCGGATCCAAAATCAACAATGAAAATTCCGTCTTGCCTTGCGCCTTGGCGGCTTGTGAAGCGCGAAGCGCGGCCACTGGAGCAAGCGCAGACTTGTCGATCGCGGGCAACACGCGCTCCGTCACCGTTGCCCCCTGCGTGCGCCGCTCGCGCACGCCCTGCTCAAACTTTTCCCAGTACATGCGCACCGACATGCCGCCACCGGTTTGGCTTTGCCCCGCGCGCAACATATGACCTTCGTTGTCCTCCTCAATCCAAGCCGTGGTGGACATTCCAAGGATTTGCTTTTCGCGCGCCATCCGCAACCGCGTTTGCGATTCCGTTCTAAATCCGCCATCAATAGGCTTGGTTTGCATGCTCGACCAACCCACCGGAATTTTGTTGAGCGTTAAGAGATACCAACGTCCAAGCGCGTACGCCAAGGGTTGATCGCTTGCTTGCGCCGTTGAAGTTGCTGGCGCCGTTGAAGTTGGTGGTTGCGTTGCAGTTACTGGCGCCGTTGACGGTTGCCTTGCAGTTGCTGGCGCCGTTGAAGTTGGCGGTTGCGTTTGACTCGCCACGCTTACGCGCGACAGAAAAATCGCGGCGACAACACATGAAATCATCACGGACAGTCGGAGCATTGCTATGACTTCATCAACGGAAATAGAATCACATCGCGAATACTTTCACTGTTGGTCAGCAACATCACCAAGCGGTCAATGCCAAGACCCATGCCGCCAGTTGGTGGCATACCCACTTTCAGCGCATCAAGAAAATCCTCGTCCAGCGTGCGAAACGTTGTCTCCTCATCGTTGACGCCTTTGAGTTGCTCGGTGAATTTGGCGCGCTGTACATCGGGGTCGTTCAATTCGCTGTAGTGCGGACCAAGTTCCATGCCGCCAATAAACAAATCGCCGCGCTCGCACAGGCGCGGATCATCGGCGCGCGGACGCGTCAGTGGACTAACAGCGCTTGGCCAATCGGTGACAAATGTGGGCGTGCAAGGATCAATCTGTGGCTCCGCCAGCAACTCAAACAGTTTCTCCACGCGTAGCCAGTGATCAATCGTGGCGGCGTGTGGAATGTGGCGCGTCTGGGCCTCTTGCAAAACAGATTTCTCATCGAAGATGTCAAGACCAGAGCCTTGCTTGAACAACTGCGCGAAGGTGACGCGGCGAAATGGCTTGGCGTAATTCACTTTCAATTCACCAAACGCAAGCACGGGGCCCGCTGGAACATCGGCGTGCTCCTTGGCCACTTCAACGGCGCATTCATGCACCAGGGATTCCGTCATGTCCATGATGCTTGTGTAATCACCAAAGGCCTCGTACGCCTCCATGGCGGTGAACTCCGGATTGTGGCTTCGATCAACGCCTTCATTACGAAAGTTGCGGTTGATTTCAAACACACGCGGCATGCCGCCGGTGATCAAACGCTTTAGATACAACTCGGGCGCCACGCGTAAAAATAAATTCATGCCCAGCGCGTTGTGCGTGGTCACAAATGGACGCGCCGCCGCGCCACCAGCCAACGGTTGCATCATGGGCGTCTCCACCTCAAGAAATGCGCGCCGTTGCATAAAGTTGCGCACCATGGCAACAATGCGGCTTCGCAATTGAAATACTTGCATGGTGCGGGGGGTGGCCCACATGTCCAAATAGCGCTTTCGATAGCGAATTTCCGCGTCTTCCAAGCCATGCCATTTGCCTGGCGGCGGCGCCAAACTTTTGCATTGCAGTGAAACATGGTGCGCCCAAATACAAATCTCGCCTTTCTGGGTGCGGCCAATGGGTCCTTGCGCGCACACAATGTCGCCGTAATCAAGCGCCTTGGCAATTTCAAATGACTTCGCGTCGGCGGCGGCCTTGCTCATGGAAATTTGCAAGTCGCCAGTATGGTCACGCACCCAGAAAAAAATAATTTTTCCAAGGTCGCGGTACTGCACCACGCGTCCAGCCACTTTCATGCGTGGGCGCGTGTCAACAATTTGAAACGCGGGATCGGCCTTGGCCTTGGCGCTGTCAAGTTCGTGTTGCGCTTGCGCGTCGGCGTTGAACGTTGCGCGCGCCTGGGCAAGCGGCACCAAATCCATCACGCGCGCGCCGAATGGGTCCACTCCCATTTCGTTTCGATAGCGATCCAACTTGGCGCGCCGCGCCGCTTCAAGCACCGATGGATGAACTTCCTCAACGCCGCCTGAGTCGCCTTGATTGGCTGGAGTTTTTTCCTGTGTCATTGAAAGAATGGTACCGCTGATGTGAAAGATGGCGGCGCGTGGCGCGCTTGCAAAAGATGGTTACGATCTGACGCTTTCCATGACACCTCCAGAACACATTCGTCGCATTGGCGTTCTCACCGGCGGAGGTGATTGCCCCGGCCTGAACGCCGTGATTCGCGCCGTGACCAAGACCGCCATTTTGCAATGTGGCATTGAAGTGGTTGGCATTGAAGATGGCTTTCAAGGCTTGATCGACGACCGCGTTCGCCCGCTGGCCTCGCGCGATGTGGCTGGAATTCTGGTGCGCGGCGGAACTATTTTGGGCAGTAACAATCGTTGCAACCCAAGCAGGTACCACGTTGGCAATGACGAGCACGGCGCGCCGATTTTTCGCGACATGACCCAGCGTTGCATCGAGACCGCGCGGCGCCATCGCCTTGACGCGATTATTGTGATTGGTGGCGACGGAACCATGAGCGCGGCCAGCCATCTTGTGCACAAGGGGCTGAACATTATTGGCGTTCCAAAAACAATCGACAACGATATTGTTGGCACCGAAATTAGTTTTGGTTTTCTTACCGCGGTCGCAACCGCCACCGACGCGCTTGATCGCTTGCACTCCACCGCCGACAGCCACCACCGCGTGATGG
>CALFOZ010000183.1 GCA_937919205.1 uncultured Planctomycetia bacterium | reverse complement strand
AACCGCGAGTTGCATCAGTGGAGCAATTACGAGCGTTACGCCAAGGATGTCTTACAAGATCCGTTCTACATGTGGCTGGAAAAGAATCCAACCAGTCCCTTGTGGTTTTATATTGCGCAGTGCGTGGTGTTCTTTGCCGCGCCGCTTGCCATTGGCAGTATCTGGCTGGATTGGAACAGCGCGCTGTATTTCGCCGCCGGCATGGTGGTGTGGGGCGTGTTTGTTCGCACCGTCTTGGTGTGGCACATCACGTGGAGCGTGAATAGCTTGACGCACTTGTTTGGCTACAAGAATCACGACACCGAAGAGAACAGCCGCAACAATTGGCTGGTGGCGCTAGTAGCCGCTGGTGAAGGCTGGCACAACAATCATCATCACGATCCTTCATGCTGTTCTGTGCAACACAAGTGGTGGGAACTTGATGTGACGTACTGGGAAGTGCGCGCGCTCAAGGCTATCGGAATTGTGAAAGAGATTGTTCCACGGCGCGAAGTGCGTGTTGAAGAAGCTAAGAAAGCCGCTAAGAAACCTGCTGTTTCGCACGCTTCATAAATTGGGCGTTCAATTGCTCACAGTCAATTATGGACGTCTGTCAGTTTGAAAATTTGTTTTCATGTTGCGCTGTTGTCGCATGTTCACACAGTTCAACTCTGCTCAATGCAACGACATGAAACATGTCGCCATGATGAAAATAAAATGAGCTCTACCAATCTTGCCGCTTTGGAAACTGAGTGCAATCCACGACAAGATCAATGCCAGGCCGCATAAATGATTGTTGCTGTAACACAATTTGCAGTGGATGCTTTGGGTCCACTTTATTCAACCAACTTTGCATCCATTGAATGCTGAGCGCTTGCAACGGGCGGATCATGATTTGCCCATAGATGTGGCCGGTGTAGCAATTTGGTGGAAAATAAATATATGCAACCGCGTCGCCAGGCTTTTGCGCTGGTAGCGACGCTTGATGCGTCATGACAATGCGATTGAGTTCACGCGTGTAATACCACGTCATGGAAAATTGATAGGTGCGGCTGGCAACGCCGTACACACCAATCACAACTAGCGCCAGTGTTGCGCAGGCGGCGATTGTTCGCGCGATGAAACGATCATTCTCATCGATTGAATTCCACAGCATCAACGCGGCAGTGACAACAAGAAGACCTGAGCCAATGTTGGGACCAAATCCATACAGGTCCGAGACCGCGCCCATGGGTAAGGTGACCACGATGCTGAACATGCACACCGCCGCGGCAAGCAACACCATGCGCAATGAAAATGCGCTTTGGATGGTGTCGGAATTTTGTTTGTGCAAGAATCTCAGCGCGCCCGCGGCAAGAATCATGGCGCCCGCGGCCGCGCCACTTAGAACAGGCAGTACGCGCAGGGGCAACATGGCAGAGTCGTTGTTGAATAAGTGAAGCGGTCCGTTGGCGAACAATCCAAACGCGGAGGTAATAATGTTGGTCACAAGATTTTCACCCAACCCAATTTGGTAGCGCGCCTCCGGATTTTCCTCCAGCGATTGCACGCCACCTAGGCCACCAAATTTGTAGCGAATCACAAGGTAAAGCAGTGGCATGAGCGCTATGGGGATAAGCGCCACAGCGGCACGCAGAGAGGCGCGATGATTGTGTTTCCATTCAAGAATGATCGCAAGGATGAGAGCACTGCCGACGGAGGCACTCCAGCCGAAAAAAGTTTCCTTGATGTTCATGCCGATCGCGGCCAGCGCAAAAAGTACAAGCACCTTTCGCCATGTTGCGGAGCCCGCGCGCGCGGCCACGAAAATATCCCAACACAGAATGCCGCACCACACTCCAAGCGCCGCGCCCCATGTTTGCGAGCATGTGTCCATTTGCCACAAGGAGGTCATGGTGCTGGGTGACAGAAAAATCCAAATTAGAATGAGTGGCGTGGCGATTGGCGAGCTTGGCAACACGCGCCGCACAAGCGCGACAATTCCGGCGGCGACCAATGCCAGACCGCAAAGTTGTACTGGAACCACAAGCCAACACGCCAAGGTTTGCTCATTACAAAATGCGGCGACGATATTTTCGAGCGGGCGGAAACTATTTGTATGTATCCAACTCCACTGAATGTTCTCGGTGAGTGAGCCCACATTCAACTCCCCGCGCAAAAATTTCAGGTCGTCATTGGCAACAACAAGTCCCCCGACCAGAGGAAACAGCAACAACCACGCAAACAGGATCGCGGCTATGCCCCAGGCGATTTTTGTGGCTATGTTGGATGCAGGATTAACGGTGTTGGGTATGCGCGCGCCAACGACGGCGGAATTGGCGTCTGAACTTTGCTCAGATATTGAAACTGAAGTCGCCATGCGTGGAATTGTAATAAATTTACATGTCACTATGTGAAAAATGATGATTGAAATGAAAGCACTCTCGAATGAAAATAAATCACCCAACACCTTCATATGAAGCCTTTGACGGTTTGATTTTTTATAAATGAACAATCACATTGTGCAACCAAATCTTGTTCAACCCCTTTCCGTTAGCGCGGTAAGTGATGATTTGCATTGTGCGCCAAGTCGAACCGCACGTCTTTGGTGGATCGGTGGATTTGTGCTGGTGTTTATAGCGGCGGTGGCCGCGCGCGCGTGGATTCAATTTGCTGGCGAACTGCCGCTAGCTATGGACCCGGCGTATTACCCCATGCAAGCGTGGTGGCTCTTCAATG